>JAMPAY010000003.1 GCA_023666945.1 Paludibacter sp. | reverse complement strand
CATACTTGGGGTATTCCTCGGGGGTGTAGTGCTTATAGAGGATAAGGTCTTCGTGGCGTTTGCATATATCGAGGTTGGTGTACCAACACACATTACCCATACTACGCCATTTTTGCCCTGTTTCATCTACCCAATATCGTGTAGCACGAGGCTCAAAGTATTGCGGAACAGTAAAACTCATATCACCAAATTTATACCCCAGCCACAATTTATTGTCTTTGATATAAGAAAATATATCTTTGTAGGTGAGTGCATTTTGGTTACCAATTATAAGGAACTTTTTGTTGTACTGCACGAGTTGTGCGACATATTCACGGAAGAGAGAGAAAGGAGGGTTGGTAACGACGATGTCGGCTTGTTGGAGCAGTTCGATACACTCGGGGCTACGGAAGTCGCCATTGCCACGGAGCATGGTCAGCACATTGCGGTCGTTCTGCAAGAGGTAACGCACATCGCTGAGGTCGGTTGCGCCATCACCGTTGCAGTCGGGTATGGCGGAAATTTCAACCTTGTAGGCAATTTTCTTGGGGTCGGTGGTGGTATCGCCAAAATCGAGCAACAGTTCATTGCCCGACACGGGGGAACCGTTATAGCAAGTAGCAATGAGTTTTCGCAGCCCTAAAGCGTTGAAATTGAGCGAAAAATACTTGAAGAAATTGGACTCGTAAGGGTCATCGCAATTGCATAGGACAACCTTGTCCCGGAAATGAGAACGATAGTGTGCGAGTTCCTTTTCGATATCGGAAAGTTGTGTGTAGAACTCGTCTTGTTTTGCTTTATCTGCTGCTCTTAGACTTGCATTACATACCATAAGATTAATAGTATAAAACGCATACTATTAATCCCTATGATAAAAAATGTGAGTTTTTCATCACGTACCAAGGTAGCCCTGCGACGGAAACCTTTCCCATTCTAAAAAACTCACATTAAGTTGTAAGCATTTATTATGAATGGGAAAGACAATCTACAAAGGGTGTCCTCACTAATTATTTCAGAGTGTTATATCCGTAAACTTTCGCAGGGCTTTCGGTAAACGCGAAATAATAGCAATGCTGTTAATAATATATGTTGTATTTGTGTCGGACGTTTCCGCAGCAAATACGTGGTGCAAAGGTAGGGAAGATTTTCGGGATATGCAAATAGGGTGTACGGAGGTGCAGGGTTGTACTACAGAAACGAAGTGCGAAAAAAGTTTTGAAGTTCCGGAGGTACAGTCTTGTCGGAAGCGGTTGTATAGTTGTAAAAGTTTTTGTACTTTTGCAAATTGAATAATCAGGTTTGGGATTATATAGTCTGTTAAACCTCTACACATTAGAAAGCAACATATCACATAATATGAAACGATTCAAGGAATACAATCAGTTTGATTTGTCGGCAATCAGCAAAGACATGCTCCGCAGTTGGGAAGAAGGCGGTTTATTTGAAAAAAGTATCTCTACGCGAGAAGGTCATCCTCAGTTTTTATTTTTTGAGGGTCCTCCCTCTGCCAATGGTATGCCGGGTATTCATCATGTGCTTGCCCGTACGATAAAAGATACGTTCTGTCGTTATAAAACGATGCAGGGCTACCAAGTGCAGCGCAAGGCCGGTTGGGACACTCACGGTTTGCCTGTGGAATTGGGTGTAGAAAAGATGTTGGGCATTACCAAAGAGGATATAGGCAAGAAGATAAGCGTGGATGAATATAATGCCGCTTGCCGTAAGGAGGTGATGAAATATACGAAAGAATGGACCAATCTGACCAAACAGATGGGTTATTGGGTGGATTTGGAGCATCCGTACATCACCTACGACAACAAATATATAGAAACATTGTGGTATTTGCTACAGCAACTCTACAAGAAAGGTTATCTGTACAAAGGTTATACGATACAACCCTACTCTCCTGCTGCCGGTACGGGCTTGAGTTCGCATGAACTGAATCAACCCGGTTGCTACAGAGATGTGAAAGATACCACTTGTACAGCGCAATTTTTAATCCATAAAGAGAGTGATACGCAATCTGTATTACCCCAGACGGATTTGCCTATCTACGCTTTGGCATGGACAACGACTCCTTGGACCTTGCCGAGCAACACGGCATTGTGTGCAGGTCCGAAGATTGTATATAACTTCGTAAAAGCCAAGAACCCCTACACCGGTATAGAAAGCGTTTACATTATAGCCGCCGCGTTGGTAAGTGCCTACTTCGGTGAGAAGAAAGTGGAGGAATTTGAGATAGTGGGCGAATGTACGGGTAAGGACTTATTGGGTTTAACCTATGCACAACTGATACCTTGGATGAATCCGGGCGAGGGTGCATTCCGCATCATAAACGGTGATTATGTAACCACGGAAGACGGTACGGGTATTGTACATATTGCTCCCACTTTCGGTGCAGACGATGCTTTCGTAGCCAAAAAAGCAGGTGTTCCGGGATTAACCGTTGTAACCAAGAAAGGCGAGATACGTCCAATGGTGGACCTAACAGGTAAATTTTTCCTGACAGACGATATAGCGGAAGACTACGTACAAGCCAATATAAACACAGAACTCTATAAAGAATGGGAAGGACGGTATGTGAAAAATGCCTACGACCCGACACTGACAGATAAAGACGAGACATTAGACATCAGTATTTGTTTGCGATTGAAGAGTGAAAACAAGGCATTCCGCATAGAGAAACATGTACACAATTACCCACACTGTTGGCGCACAGATAAACCTGTGATTTACTATCCGTTGGATTCGTGGTTTATAAAGAGTACGGCTGCACGCGAGGAAATGATAGCCTTGAACAATACGATAAATTGGCAACCCGAATCGACAGGTACGGGTCGTTTTGGCAAATGGCTTGAGAACTTGAACGATTGGAACTTATCGCGCAGCAGATATTGGGGTACTCCTTTGCCTATTTGGCGCACGGAAGACGGTCAGGAGGAGATTTGTATAGGTTCGATAGCCGAACTGATGCAAGAGATAGAGAAATCGATTTCGGCAGGTTATATGACAGAGAATCCATATATCAACTTCAAAGAGGGTGATTATTCTGCAGAGAACTATGCTCCTGAGAACATTGATTTGCATCGTCCTTATGTGGATAATATAATCTTGGTATCGCCCTCCGGCAAGCCTATGAAGCGCGAGACGGACCTGATAGACGTATGGTTTGACTCGGGTGCCATGCCCTATGCCCAGGTTCATTATCCATTTGAGAATGCGGATGCTCCTCGGACGGCAGACTTTATATCGGAGGGTGTAGATCAGACCCGCGGTTGGTTCTTTACGTTGCATGCCATACATACGATGATAGAAGGGAGCGTTGCCTACAAGAATGTTATTTCAAACGGCTTGGTATTGGACAAGAACGGCAACAAGATGTCGAAACGCTTGGGCAATGCGGTGGATCCGTTTGTAACCTTAGACAAGTATGGTGCCGATCCGGTACGTTGGTATATGCTGACCAATTCATCGCCATGGGAGAATTTGAAATTTGACCAAGACGGTGTAGAAGAGGTAAGGAGGAAATTCTTCGGAACGCTCTACAATACGTATTCGTTCTTTGCACTTTATGCCAATGTAGACGGTTGGGAACCGACAGCGCAAAAAGTGAACAAAGAAGAACTGCCTGAGATAGACCGTTGGATACTGAGTAAGTTGAACAGCCTGATAGCCGAAGTGACAGAGTACTATGAAACTTATGAACCGACCAAAGCGGGGCGGGCTATTTCGGACTTTGTACAAGAAAATTTATCGAACTGGTATGTTCGTTTGAATAGGAAACGTTTTTGGGGAGGTGAAATGGATACGGACAAGCAAGCCGCTTATGAAACCTTATACACCTGCTTAAAAACGGTAGCCCAACTGATGGCACCTATTGCTCCTTTCTATGCCGACCTGCTCTATAAAGACCTGACAGGTGAAGAATCGGTACACCTATCAACATTCCCAAAATCGGATGATAGTCTTGTAGACAAAGATTTGGAAATAAGCATGCAATTGGCTCAGCAAGCATCTTCGATGATATTGGCTTTGCGTCGTCGTGCAGAAAAGAAAGTACGCCAACCCCTGCAACGTGCTATTATTCCTGCTCCGGATGAAGAGACTTACGCACATCTGCATCATGTTGCCGATTTGATTAAGAACGAGGTTAATGTGAAAGAACTGCAAATTGTTCATAAAGAGGATTCGGAGATTCATTTGGTGAAAAAGACAAAACCGAACTTCAAAGTTCTTGGTAAGAAATACGGCAAACTGATGAAAGAGTTGGCAGCCGCAATTGTAGCCATGAGCCAAGAAGAAATAGCCGCCTTTGAACAAACGGGCACCGCTACGCTACAACTATCGACAGAAAGTGTAACGATAGAAAACGGTGATGTGGATATATTGACCGAAGATATGCCGGGTTGGTTGGTACAAAGTGAAGGTATACTGACGATAGCCTTAGACATAGAAGTGACGGAAGAACTCTATGAAGAAGGTGTGGCAAGGGAACTTATCAATCGTATTCAGAATTTGCGCAAAGCAATGGGATTAGAAATAACCGACAAAATTACGATTGAAATAGAACGTGCCGAACAAGTGAACAACGCCATTGAGCATTTCGGGCAATACATATCGTCGCAAGTGCTGGCTTGCGGTTTGCACTTAGCAGACAAATTGGAAAATGCTCAAGAGATTGATATGGAAGAATATATAGTAAAAATAAACATAGAAAAAGCATAAATATATGACTGCACTGCGCAATCGTACGCTCAAAATTCTTCCACAAGAAGCAGATTTATTGCATAAACGTCTACTATCTGTGGAAGATATTCACAAAGGGGATTCCTTTGTGGATAAGACAATATGCGGCAATATGTTGGACATTTTGGATGCTTTCACTCTGCGATGCTGCTTCTCTCTTTTACGACAATGAAATTGGAAAAATTGCAGAACTAAAAGTGTGGTTTACACGTGAACGAGAGTTTTGGACACAACAACATTTATAAAAAATACGACACATGAAAAAGAATGTATTGAAAAGTATAATGGTGGCACTAATAGGTGCACTAATAACCTCTTGCGGACCGATCGCAAGTTTTGATGAAGACCTGCTGATAGGCAAATGGCAAGATGACAATAATGAGCAACATTACTTTGTATACACTACCGAAAGTGATGAAACAGGTTCGTATCAGTACGGCAAAGAATGGGACGAGAGCGAAGATGTATATGAGAGCGATTTGACCCCTTACGGAAACGGATGGTTCAAATGGCAATTGGTACAATCGGATTTAACCCAACTACACTTAATGGATAATCATGGGGCAGAAATACCCAAAGTATATACCGTTACGCATTTGGATGACAGTAAACTGATCTATAAAGACAACTTTAACAAAAGTTATTCGTTCAGCAAAGTAAGATGAAAAGATTCCTGAAGATATTCGGGATAACTTTAGGCAGTATCCTTGGCATATTGGCGGTTGCTCTATGTGTAGCCCTATACATTGTATTCACCCCTAAACGACTGACCCCTATTGTACGAAATATTGCCGACAAATACATTAGTTGTCAGCACTATATAGGTGATGTGGAACTGACCTTCTTTTCTACTTTTCCCGATTTCGGTCTGCACATAGACGGTTTGTACCTTCTTAATGCCATGGAAGGTGTCCAATCGGATACTTTATTAGCCGCCCCGGAAGCAGTGGCAGTGATAAATCCTATAAAATTCTTACACTCGGAAGAATTGGATATACGCAAAGTATTGCTAAAGAATGTGACAGCAAACGTTTTTTGTAATGAAAACGGGGAAAGCAATACGGATGTATTTATCTTACCCAAAGATACTACACAAGAAACAGATACTACGGGATTCAGTTTGCCTTTCAAAGAACTGAATATAGATAAAATAGAAGCCAAGATAGCCAAACTGACTTATCTATCGGAAGCAGACAGTGTAGACATACGATTACAAAATACAGCATTGGAGGTGGGAGCACGGTCGTTTGACGATATTGATATGAGCCTTTCGACAGAAAGTGTTGATGCCACTATCGGTAAAGAAACTTATGCAAACGGATTGCAATGCGTTGTTCGTATGAACCATACGGCATTCAGTACGGACAGTATGGCATTGAAATTGCGCGATGCATTGATTAGCATAAATGAGTTTGAGGTACATATAGCAGGCGACATATCGGTGAAAGATGATATAGCCATGGCTTTGGATATTCGCACCAATGATTGGCAAATACCCGCTCTACTGCAACTATTACCCGCAAGCATGCAAAGTATGATTAACGGCATCGATATAGAAAGCGGTAAAATGCAGTTGCAAGCCCATGCAGAAGGTATATACAACGATTCGACAATGCCTATCGTAACTGCAAAATTGTTGTTAACAGATGCAGCGGGTGCCTATAAAGCAGTGTTACCCTATAGCATAAAAGATATAGAACTTGATGCAGATGCCTATATAGACCTAAATGACTCTACGGCTTCCGGCATAAGCATAAACCAATTAAAAGCACATACACAAAAGACATCGATAGCAGCCAAAGGAAGTATAAATGAACTTATGGGCGATATGTTGTGTGACTTGCAGACAGATATAGTACTTCATATTCCTGACATATTACCCCTACTGCCCCAAGAAACACAACAACAACTATCGGCAGAAGGTACCTTGGAAGGCAATATGTATGCCAAGATACGCCTATCGGACTTAAGTGAGATGAGGCTGCAAAAAGGCTATATAGGCGGTGAAATAAGTTGTAAGACATTGAAAGCAACCTACGACAGTATGTTTGTAGATGCGACAGATATGCGATTGGATTTTAGTATTCCCAACAAAAATCCACAACACAAAACAACTAACCGTCTGAAAGCCAATTTACAGGCAAAGGGTCTGCAATGTAATATGCCCGCCTTGCAAGCCATAACAGGAAAAACAAAAGTGAGCATTGAGAGTTCGGATATTTGGTCGAACAATCGTATGCTTTATGCTTATTGTGAGGTAGGCAGCGAAAAAATAGAAGTTGCAGCAGACAGTATGGGTGGAAGCATAGCACAACCCATGTTGAAACTCTATACGGAATATGATACAAAAGACACTACCCGTATTCCCTTATTAAATGCCGATATGACCTTTGCAAAACTGCAAGGAAACTACGATAATACCGATGTAGAGATGTTACAATCGGATATACGTGCATCGATTTCAGGTAATAAACGCGATAAGTCGCAGCCACGATTGCAACTACAATTGGCAACCAATGCGCTCAAGGCGTCGATGGATGAAGATATACGTGTGCAGACCAAACAAATCAGCATCAGTGCCACTGCAAGACGCAATCCTACCTATGATGAGATACTATTGCAATGGAATCCGAAATTGGCTGTAAAACTGACTGATGGTATAGTGAACATGGCATCGTTTAAGGAAACCATAGAAATACCTTCCATTGATTTTGACTATTCGAACAAAGTATGCCATATAACTGACAGTCACATAAAAATAGGTAAATCGGATTTTGCATTGAGCGGAGAGATTGACAATATAGGCAAATGGTTGAAAAATGAGTCTATATTGACCGGTGAACTGAATTTTGTAAGCGACCATACAGACGTAAATGAATTGATGGTGCTAACAAGTAGCGATAGCGGCAGCGAAGAAAGTGAAGTGATAGCGGAAACGCCAACAACGGAAACAGAGAAACAGCCTTATTTAGTTCCGAAGACCGTGAATTTAACACTCCATACAATGATAAAAGAGGCTGTAGTATTTGATCAAACAGCCACTAATTTAGGAGGTAGATTATACATAAAAGACGGTGTATTGGTATTGGAAGAAATGGGCTTTATATGTAATGCCGCACGTTTGCAACTTACAGCCATGTATAAAACTCCTCGTCGCAATCATCTGTATCTCGGATTGGATTATCATATGTTAGACATCAATGTAGCGGAATTGGTAAATATGATTCCACAGATTGACAGTATGATTCCGATGCTTCGCAGTTTCAAAGGTAATGCAGAATTTCATTTAGCATTGGAAACCTATCTGAACAGCCAATACGAACTGAAAACTTCCACTACCCGAGGTGCATGCAGTATTTCGGGAAAAGACCTTGTATTGCTTGACAGCGAGACCTTCGGTCAAATAGCCAAAATACTGATGTTCAACAAGAAGACAGAAAACAAAGTGGACAGTATATCAGCCGAAATAACCCTTTATAAAAACGAAATAGATATATATCCGTTCTGCCTTTCGATAGACAACTATATGGCCGCCGTTGGCGGGCGACATAATTTGGACATGACCTTTGATTATCATGTATCGCTATTGAAACCTTTGTATATAGGCGTGGATGTAAGCGGCAATTTCGATGACTTAAAAATAAGACTTGCCAAATGCCGTTACGCTCAAGATTTTCGTCCCATATTCCGCAAAGAAACAGACACTTTGAATATGGAACTTCGCAAGAAGATAAAAGAATCGCTCCAAAAGAATGTAAAGCAATAACAAACATATGAAAAAGATTTTAACTTCAATTGTATTTGCCACTATGCTTATGGCTTGTAACACAGACAACCCACTTCTGTCAAACGAAGAAACACCCTATGGCGTTCCTGCTTTTGACAAAATAGAAAACAAACATTATCTGCCTGCTTTTGAAGAAGCAATAAAACAAGCGCAAGCAGAAATTGATGCGATTGTAAATAACAAAGAAACGGCTACTTTTGAGAACACAATAGTAGCCTTAGACCACAGCGGCAATCTGCTTAACAGAATATCGGGCGCATTCTTTAATGTATTGGAAGCAGACGGTAATGAAGAAATGGATGCTATTGCTGCCACAGTAACTCCAATGGTAACCGAATTTTCGGATAACATAGTGCTTAACGATAATCTGTTCAAACGCGTGAAAGACGTATATGAACAACGGGAAGAACTTGACCTTACGCCTGAGCAAATGCGTTTATTGACAGAAACCTACAAACATTTTGTACAAAGCGGAGCAAACCTTACTGCCGAACAAAAGGAACGTTTACGTCAGATAAACCAAGAATTGGGATTATTATCGCTTCAATTCGGCAATAACGTAGTGGCAGAAACCAATGCTTACCAACTATTCATCACCGATGAAGAAAAATTGGAAGGTCTTCCTGAAAGCGCAAAAACAGCAGCCAAAGAAGAAGCCATAGCAGCCGGACGTGAAGATGCATGGTTATTTACTCCCAAACGCACCAGTTTTACCCCTGTACTGCAATACTGCAAAAACAGAGAACTCCGCAAAGAATTGCTACTGGCCTATACCACTCGTGCCAATCATGACAATGCAAACGATAACAAAGATATTATAAATAAAACCATGCGTTTGCGCGTTGAAAAAGCACAATTATTCGGATATAGCAATCCGGCAGACTATATTTTAAGCGACTGTATGGCTCACGATGCACAAACCGTAAATGCATTTTTACAATCGGTATGGGAACCATCGCTTAAACAAGCCAAAAACGAAGCATCGGCCTTGCAAGCAATGCTTGAAAAAGACTTGCCCGGTGAGAAATTGCAACCTTGGGATTGGTGGTACTATGCAGAACAACTGCGTAGTGAAAAATATAATCTGAATGAAGAAGAATTGAAACCCTATTTCCAATTGGAAAATGTACGAAAAGGTGCTTTTCAACTTGCCGGAAGATTGTATGGTTTGCAATTTGAACAACTTAAAGACATGCCTGTTTATAACGCAGATGTAGAAGTATTTAAGGTTACTGATGAAGATAATCAACTGATAGGTATCCTATATTGCGACTATTTTCCACGTGCCGGTAAACGTCCGGGAGCATGGATGAACAATATATGCAACCAATATATTGATGCAGAGGGTAAAGATCATCGACCTGTTATTATAAACGTAGGCAACTTTAATAAACCTACGGCAGGTCAACCTTCGTTGCTATCAATGGATGATGTAGAAACTCTCTTTCATGAGTTCGGACATGCTTTGCACGGTTTATTAAGCAAAGCCACCTATCAAACACTTGCAGGTACAAACGTACCACGCGACTTTGTGGAACTTCCCTCTCAATTTATGGAAAACTATTGCTACGAACCTGAAATAATGCGTACATACGCTTTCCATTATGAAACAGGAGAGGTTATACCCGATTCGTTGATACAGAAAATAAATAATGCAGGAAAATTTAATCAGGGATTTGTAGAAACGGAGTTATTATCTGCATCGATTCTTGATATGGATTATCATTGCATTACGGATACCAACTATTTTGATGTTAATGAGTTTGAAGCAAAAAGTATGGAACGTATGGGTATGATACCCGAAATAATAGTACGCTACAGAAGTACATTCTATAACCATATTTTCACTACCGGTTATGAAGCAGGATATTATAGTTATACCTGGTCAGCCGTATTGGATGCAGATGCTTTTCAAGCCTTTAAGGAAACGGGTGATATATGTAACCCTGAAGTAGCCTCAAAATTCCGTCATCTATTAGAACAAGGAGGTACACGAGATGCACAAGAACTTTATTTAGAATTTAGAGGCAAAGCCGCCGACCCTAAATATCTGCTACTACGAAAAGGATTTACTGAAGAATAAGTTACTGATATAGTTGAAAAACTTTTTAAGACACATTACAGAACACAACCTGTCGCTATTGATTATCTTTGCGGCAGGTTGCATCTGTATGTGGATTATTGATTTTCTTCACTCCTCCGATATATCTGTCGGTATAGTGACGGGTAGTGCCTTATTAACCCTACTTAATGCACTGTTGTTAATGGTTATAACATGGCGAACCGGTATTACACGTACCCGATCAGGTTTACCTATTGTGCTTTATTGTCTGTCAGTAAGCAGTATACCTGCATTGCATACAGATTGGCAATCGCAACTTACGACAGCAGTATTTCAATTCGTATTGTTGTTGATATTAAGTACCTATCATAAAGACCATGCGGTGGAAGAATCGTTTCTCTCCACCTTATTGCTTTGTATGGGAGCCATGATAATGCCCGATATGTTGTGGTTTATACCTATAGTTTGGTTATTATTTATCGTTCAACGTGCTTTTACACTACGTACATGGCTGGCTTCTTTAACAGGAGGAATACTTGTAGCCATTTATGCCACCCTACTCCACTGTATGGGATTGATTCGTATAGGAACTCCCCAAGAATTGTTTTTAAGACAAAGTATTGCCGAATGGAATACAAAAGAATGGATTACAGCGATTTTAATTACTATAGAAGGTATATTCTTTATCGTATGTATTTTAATGCGTATAACTCAAGAAAATCATAATATACGCTCTTATATAACTTGTTTATCGATTCCTTTTATTCCTGCAAGTATATTGCTATTTTTTCCTCCTGTTTATTTTCCTTCTACACAAGCATTATCTGCTTTTTTATTATCCGGATTGTGTACATGGTATTTCCAGAGCCGCAAATCGATATTTTCAGGCATAGTATTTATAGTCCATATCATATTATGGACAGGAATATACATAAATCAATTCGTTTAATTGATTTAGAAAGCATAAGAAAAAGAAACAAACCATCCCCATTCCCACATATGACTATTGGAATGTATGCTTTGTTGTTTCTTAACCAAATTATTCAATCCGAAACTATAACCACTCAGTAAGCGATATTTATCCCATTGCAAACCGCCTCCCAAGCCCCATTGCATATTAAAGCGTGCCAACTCTCCGGTATTGTATTTATCGTAAGACTCAGTCTGTATTTCATTATCTTGCATCCACTTTTCAGTAGCATCGGAAACATTGAGCGTAATATTGTCATATTGTGCCACACCTATAGCAAATTCAGGTCCTGTATAGAACCATAGAGCAAGATCGCGCCATAATTTTTGTGTATAGGTAGCATAAACCGGTACAGTAAGCGTATGTTTAAGTATTTTATGATCGAGATATTCTTCTCGAGGATTTTCGTTATTGACGGAACGATAATGCTGCGGATTGTGCCCATAGGTGAGTTGATAACGCAATCCTGTTTGTAATGAGAAGTGATAAGGAAGATTAAAATCGAATGTTGCTCCGATTCTTCCTCCATGAAAATAAGCATCGGGATAGGAATCGTTATTACTATTCTGCCAATCTTGTGCATATCCAGCCTCTACCCTATAAGTAACCGAAAAATTATAGTCTTCGTGTAAATTACGTTTTTTTCCATTATCCTGTTCAAAGGCAAGAAAATCGTTTTTTGCTTCTTGTGCAAAAGACATATTGAATAGTGTCAATATGATGCAGCATATAGTAAAGATACGTTTCATTATGAATGACTGAATATAAATGATTTTTCTTTCTACATTTAATGTGTATGCAAAAATAGTGCTAATAAAGCATATACGCAAACATTATTTTCTATTTTTATCGGTTTGAGATTGAAATGGAGAAACTATTCGGTAAACAACCGCTTAAATACCCACAGACATAAAAAATAATGTCTGTAAAGAACAATGATAGTAATCAGAAGTATTTTATACTTTGCGCATCAATGATTGTCGTAAGCGCAAAAAAAACGTATAAATAAAACAGAAGCGAACAAAGAGTATTTCTTTATTCGCCTCTGTTTATGATGCTTTTTATTTAGAAGGGTAAATCGCTTCCGTCATCCATAGCACCTGCAGGTTGTTGAGGTGTAGTGAATGTTTCGACATTACCTACTCCCATAGTAGTAGGTTGAGCATTAGCATCGTTTCCTGCTTTAGTGATTTTCCAAGCACGAACACTTGTGTACCAACGTCCGTTAAACTCACGGCTTTCTAAATCGAAAGAAACAGTTACTACATCGTCAATATTACACGGATTATCTTTAATCCGTTGTTCTCCAAACACTTCGAAACATACCTTTTTAGGATATTGTTCTTGTGTTTCGAGTACATAACTTTGCGATTGCCAAGGATTACCTGCTTTACTTGTACCTTGTTGCAAGGGTAATACAGTTGTTATTTTTCCAGTAATTTCCATTTTGTCTGCTATTTATCAATTCAAAATTATCCTTTAATAGCAGCAACACCCGGCAATACTTTACCTTCGATAGCCTCAAGCAAAGCTCCACCACCGGTAGAAATATAACTTACTTTATCAGCCATACCGAACTTATTGATACAAGCCACAGAATCGCCTCCACCAATAAGACTATATGCTCCATTGGCTGTTGCTTTTGCAATAGCCTCAGCGATAGCACGACTTCCGGCAGTGAAATTATCAAATTCGAATACACCTGCAGGACCATTCCACAGAATAGTTTTTGCACCTTCTATAGCAGCAGCAAATGCTTTTTGTGCTTCAGGTCCGGCATCCATACCTTCCCATCCTTCAGGAATTTCATTAACGGAAACCACTTGTGTATTGGCATCGTTAGAGAAAGCGTCAGCAGCCAAACAATCGGTAGCCAAAACAAGATTTACTCCTTTAGCCTTAGCCTGTGCAATAATATCGAGTGCAAGGTCAAGTTTATCATCTTCACAAATAGACTGACCTATTTTACCTCCCTGTGCTTTTGCAAAAGTATATGTCATACCGCCACACAAAATGAGGTTATCCACCTTATCCATTAAGTTTTCTATAATACCGATTTTGGTAGATACTTTACTACCACCCATTATAGCAGTAAAAGGATGCTTAATATCGCTCAATATATTATCTACAGCCTGTACTTCTTTTTCCATGAGGTATCCGAGCATTTTATTGTCAGCATCGAAATAATCGGCAATAACGGCTGTAGAGGCATGTTTACGGTGAGCAGTACCAAAAGCATCGTTTACATAGCAATCAGCATAACTTGCCAACGTTTTAGCAAATTCTTTTTGACTTGCTTTCATTGCTTTCTTTGCTTCTTCGTAAACAGGATCTTCTTTATCGATTCCTACAGGTTTACCCTCTTCTTCAGGATAGAAACGCAAGTTTTCCAACAGCAATACTTCTCCCGGTTTTAAGGCAGCCGCTTCGTCAGCCGCTTTAGCACAATCGGATGCAAATTTAACAGGTGTACCCAATGCAGCAGCCACTGCTTCTGTAATTTGTCCGAGAGACATCTTCATATTTACTTTTCCCTTAGGTTTGCCCATGTGGCTCATAATGATAAGCGCACCTCCATCAGCCAAAATCTTCTTAAGAGTAGGCAATGCTCCACGAATACGTGTATCGTCAGTAATGATTCCATTTTCGTTAAGTGGTACATTAAAGTCCACACGTACAATCGCTTTTTTTCCTGCGAAATTGTAATTGTCAATTGTCATAGTTGTATGTTTTAATATTTAATTATCTGTGAATTGAATAATTGTTCTACCTCTGTGATTCGGTTGCAAAGTTACAAAATTATTTGCTCATATCAAGCATTCTTTCAATAGGAATCAATGCTTTTTTTGCAACCTCTTTATCCACTAATATTTCATTCGTTTCATCACGCAAGCAGATGTAGAGTTTTTCTAACGTATTAAGGCGCATAAAATTACATTCGTTACAAGAGCAAGTTTTCCCGCTTTCCGTTACTTCAGGAGGAACAGGAATAAACTTTTTTTGCGGACATGCTTTTTGCATTTCGTGCAAAATACCGCTTTCAGTGGCCACTAAAAACTCGGTTGCATCAGACTCGGTTGCATAATCCAACAAGGCTTTGGTACTTCCCACTACATCTGCCAATTTTACCAATGCTCCCCGACATTCGGGATGCGCAAGCACTTTGGCATTAGGATATTGCTTCATAAGCGCTATCAAATGTTCAACAGAAAACTGCTCGTGGACATGGCAAGCACCATTCCATAACTCCATCTTGCGTCCTGTAATACTATTTATATATCCACCCAAATTTCTATCCGGACCAAAAAGTATCTTTTGTTCTTTAGGAAATTGTTCAACAATATGCAACGCATTGGATGAAGTAACAACAACATCGGTAAGTGCTTTTACGGCAGCCGAAGTATTGACATAACTTACAACCAAATAGTCGGGATGTGCTTGTTTCCATTTTAATAAATCATCGGCACGACAACTATCCGCCAACGAACATCCTGCCGTAAGGTCAGGAACCAATACTTTTTTATCGGGACAAATGATTTTAGCCGTTTCTCCCATGAAATGTACTCCACAAAGCACAATTATATCAGCATCTGTTTTTTGTGCCTTACGCGCCAAAGCAAGACTATCTCCGATGAAATCCGCAACATCCTGTATTTCGGGTTTCTGGTAATAGTGCGCCATTATGACCGCATTTTTTTCTTTACGCAGTCGATCTATTTCTTGTATGAGTGTTGAATTATCCATAGAAAGTTATTGCTACGAAACTATATATATTCTTATTTTTCTAATTCAATGTGTTTATTATAGACTGTTAATAATGTTAATAACCCACTTAATTGATTGTTATACATGTATTTTTCGACTGTTAATAATTTATGGGTTTTAGAGGTGTAGTGTTTACTTTTTCGGGTTGTTGATTTGTTTGCACAACTATTCAACATTTATTCACATAGTTATTAACATTACTTTTTATCAAAGCCATTTTTTCAAACGGAATATACCTAAAATAAGTAATGTGAATATAAGCATGAGTCCTATAGAGAATAAATATCCATGATGCCAATGCAATTCTGGCATAAAGTCGAAGTTCATACCGTAGATACTTGCTACAAGTGTTGGTGGCAGGAAGATGACATTAACAACGGTGAAAATTTTGATAATTTTATTCTGTTCGATATTTACCAAACCGAGAAATGTATCTTGCAGGTAGTCAAGTCGATCAAATCCGAATCGCGTATATTCGAAGAGTGAATTGATATCTTTGATAATCATTGTTAGCCGCGGTTGTAATTCCATAGGAAAGAAATCGCATTTGAGCATATTGGATATAACGCGTTGTTTATCCATTATATTTTGTCGTATAATGGTTACTTTTTCTTGTAAGTCTTTAATTTGAATGAGTACGTCTTCATCTACATGGTCGCTTATTTTATTGATTTCGGATGATAGAGCAGTGATTAGGTCGGTTGTATCCTCAATCATATCGGCATCGTATTCTACGCGAGTTTCCATAAGTGCTACCAATACATGATATCCAGTAGGGAAATTACGTGTATTGACAAACATTTTCTTGACTGTATCGTTAAAAGAATTGAGTTCGGCATCGCGTACGGTAACCAGCACTCCATTTTTTATAATAAAGTTGACAGGTTCTACATCGAAATTAGTTTGCAGGAAGTTGGAGTTTGCTACAATAGAGTCGTCTGTTTGCATATACCGACTCGACATTTCAATCTCCTCCATTTCTTCATCTTCCTGAATATATATTTTCAGAAACTGTTCGAGTTCGCTTTCTACTTCTTCTTTTACATCGAGCAAATCAATCCAGATAATGTCTTTCTTATCTATTTTTTTAAGTATATCCAATGTTTTGGATATCTTAATTTTCTCGGTTTCTTTATAGAATATTCTGAGTTCGGACATTGTATTGCTTTTATCGTGATGAAATTCTCTTGTTATTCGTTTTCTTGCGTAATCAATACGTTTTCTATGAGGTTTGTAAGTGATACAAATTCGTCGACAGAAAGTTGTTCGGGGCGTTTTGTAAAGATAGGTTCGTTAAGAATTTGATTTCCTTTTCCTATCAGTTGTTGCAACGAATTACGCATTTGTTTACGTCTTTGATTAAAGGCTGTTTTTACGACTTGTTTGAATAATTGTTCGTTGCATGTAAGATGCTTTGTTTTGTTTCGTGTAAGTCGTATAACAGCCGATTTGACCTTTGGAGGAGGGTCAAAGACGTTTTCGTTCACGGTAAAAAGATATTCTATATCGTAATATGCTTGCATCAGTACAGAGAGTATACCATATGCTTTTTTGCCGGGTCGGGCAGCCATGCGTTCAGCCACTTCTTTTTGTATCATACCTGAACAACAAGGGATACGGTCGCGGTACTCCAATACTTTGAAAAATATTTGTGAAGATATGTTGTAAGGATAGTTTCCTATAACACAAAATTGTCCTTCGGGATAGAGAATATTAAGGTCAAGTTTTAGAAAATCACCTTGTATGAGATGTAATTGAGGATAATTAACGGTAAGCCAATCAACCGATTCTCGGTCTAACTCGATGGCTGTTAAATCTATAAGTGGATTTTGGAGCAGGAATTGGGTTAGAACTCCCATTCCCGGTCCTACTTCAAGAACAGGCATTCGCGAATCGAACGCCAAACTTTCGGCTATATTCCGAGCAACACTCAAATCTTTCAGAAAGTGCTGACCCAGCGATTTCTTTGCTCTGACTTTCTGCATGTTGGTGATAGTCCATACTGTTGTTACTTTGGTTACTATTCGCTATTATTGAATTGATTGTTCAATAATTATTACTAACTTTGCAGTCGCAAAAGTACAACAATTATTTTACAGATGCAAAAGTTAGCGTATTTAATCCTTAAAATGATCGATTTTTTATATCGTCCGTTCCGTAAATTGTGTCCGGAAGATATATTCCGTTATGGAATATGCGGAGCAAGTAATATGGTATTGGATTGGATACTCTATTTTTTAGTATATAATTTCGGAATACGCCATAAAGATGTATCATTATATTTTTTGACGCTTTCTCCTCATATTGCTACATTATGCATTGTATTTCCAATTACCTTATTAACAGGTTTTTGGTTAAATAAATACGTCACTTTCAGGCAGTCGTCGTTGCATGGAAGCAGACAATTAGGGCGTTATATACTTATAGTGATGCTTAATTTGTTAATCAACTATGTAGGATTGAAACTCTTGGTAGATGTATGTGCATTATATCCTACACCATCTAAAATGCTTATAACGCTTATTACAGTGGTTGTTTCTTTTTTCGGACAAAAATATTTTTCGTTCAGAAAATAAATACTATTGCGATATTAAGTCAATAGTATCGAGCCACCGGGCTGAAAGCATTTTCCATATGATTAATAACCTCTTCTGTTTCGTTTAGGACAATTGATATGATATCGAATCGAGGTTCTAAAGATATATTGTTAGTTCTTATATATACATCAGCCGCTTTTGTCAAACGAAACCGACGGCGGTAATCAACCGCCTCTTCAGGACGCATATATGCGTCCGAAGAGCGGGTTTTTACTTCGATAAACACAATTTGTCGGGATTTACGTGCAATAATATCTACTTCGAAATTATCTAATTTCCAATTGGTTTCCAATAGTTTATACTTATGTTTTAATAACCATTGTTGTGCCAATTGTTCTCCTCGTTTACCCAATTCATTGTGTTTTGCCATTGCTGTAAATATCAGTTTCTACGAGCAACCAAATCTTTTATTTTGCGATTAAAATCGTCTGCATTCAATAGTTCTTCCAAACGTAAATGCATGCGATAACACCAGAAGTGACGAGGATTTTCCGGCAAATTGATGCGTTCTGCGTGTTGGTCTTCCAGACGTATATTCTCATCTGCAGCCATCCAATCTTGTAACGGAAGAATAACCCACATAGCGGGGCTATACATATGTTGGTTAATGATGCATTCGGCTATTTGTGCTGACATTTCTTTAGGTGCTTCGCCCCACCATCCCATTTGTTCGTTGTAGAACTGTTGTGTTTTTTCTCTGTCTTCTTCCCACCATGCACGTAACGGATTAGTATCGTGTGTACCTGTTGTACATACACTTAAATAAGGCGCATCGGCAGGATGAGCGAATGTTATTTTCGGATTCTTAGGCATACGCTGTATTTCTAACGAAAGTATTTGCAAACGATGCATTACGTCAGGAACACAATCGGGTACCATACCTAAGTCTTCACCACAAACCAGCATATCGGTAGCATCGATGAGCGAAGGTAGTTTGCGCATGGCCGATTGATACCAAAATTCGTTATGTCGGCGATAGAAATAGTCGTTGTGTATTTCGGTTAACACATGTTTTTGATCATCCCATAATTCGTTGTAACTATGAGAATTGAAGAGCGAAATACGCGGATGAAGAAGAGTAGGATTAGTTTGGTCACGCACAAACAATACTTCACAATGCAAATAATATAATGCATCGCGCAGACGCTTACTGCGTTCGTCGGTCAAGTTGTTTTTCTCAAAGTATTCTTGTACTTTGAGTTGTGTATCGAACTCATCCTTAAACCAATAGATATATCCGTCATTGGTTTGTAAGAACGTTTGTTTGGCATATTCCGTTTCATAGCCGAACACTTCTCCTAAGAAATTACTACGGATATAAGGTTTAACAAGGCGGTCTTCATCTAATTTGACGCCCATATTCCAAAGGTCTTGCATAGAGTAGGGCATTGCAGGTGAGAAATGTCCTGTAAGTCCCCATACTGCCGATTTAGGCATTTGCCATATACGGAAGAAACCCAAGATATGGTCGATACGGTAGGCATCAAAATAGTCAGCCATTTTTGTAAAACGTCGTTTCCACCAACGGAATTCATCTTTAGCCATTACATCCCAATTGTAGGTTGGGAATCCCCAATTCTGACCGCTTATGCTGAAATCGTCGGGAGGAGCGCCGGCACTTGCATTAAGGTTAAAGAGTTGCGGGTCGGTCCAAGCATCAACCGAGTCGGGAGAAATACCGATAGGTATATCGCCTTTTAGAGCAACCCCTTTGCTATGAGCATATTCTATGGCTTCGGATAACTGTTTATCCAAATGAAACTGCAAGAAGAAATGTAATGCAACCTTATAGTAATCTTTAGCAGTGGGTTGTGATAGTTTCTCCACGTCTTTCGGATTGTATACGGAATATTGCTTCCAATCGTAGAAATGCGGTGTACCATTCTTGTCGCGCAAATAGCAGAATACAGCATACGGAACCAACCATTCTCTGTTTTTCTCAAAAAATGCTTTGTACTCTGCCGATGAAAATACGGCTTCTTTCTCTGCTTTATAGATAGCAGTGAGGTATTTCATTTTTTCATCGTATACCACTTGATAGTCAGAAATAGGCTTGCGATTAAATTCTTCTTTGGTAGCCAGATATTTCTTCTTTTGTGCCGGAGTCAGCCGTCCTGTTTTCTCTATGTTGAGATAGATGGGGTGTAAGGCAAAGACACTGACAGCATTATAGGGATAAGAATCGCGGTTGGTGCGGAGTAGGGTAGTGTCGTTGATGGGCAATGTCTGAATCATTTTTTGTCCGGTCAGTGCAGCCCAATCGGCTAATTTTTTCAAATCTTGAAACTCACCAATACCAAAACCATCCTCTGTACGAAGTGAGAATACGGGTACTGCTACTCCTGCACCTTTCCATTTAGGTTGGGTACGACGGAAGACACGATCGTTTTGCATTACGGTCAATCCTTTTTGCAATCCCCAGACCTGACGATTTTCACCGGCTTCCATATCCAATATATTGCCTGTTTGGAGGTCGTAGATAACATATTTGTATTCTATAACCTGATCCGGTTTGGTTTGTAGACTGCCTGTCCAAATAGGGAAAGAGTTGTCGGATAGTATAAATTTATCATCGGCATTCCAATTACCTAATTCGGCTATATTACCCATTACGGCTACGCCTTGGGTAGGCAATACTTGCGGTGCATCTATCGAAAAACAAATTTGGCAATCATTGTTTTTCAGATTAGAATCATTGCGTTTTCCTGATGTATGCGTACGATGTGTTTCTTTTCGTTTGAAAAGTGCTTTTAGAAAAGCAGTGCTGCGGAAAGCCTTTTCGTAATCATCTGTTTGCCAAAAATCGTGTAAAACGATTTTCTTACCTGCATGGCTAAGGTTGATACTGCGCGCATTGCCTGCTTCCGACAAAAGTGTGCCATCGCTCAAACGAATTGCATAGCGGTAAGTAAGTTGTTCTATAAAATCGGAAACAGGTACGGTAGCCGTCCAAAAATCAGTACCTAAACAATTTAATGGCAGAGGATGTACTTCTGTCCAATCAAGAACAAGATTATCAGAAATAACGCAGAGGGTCTGTCCCCATTCGGCGCGATAGTTTATGCAGAAAGTTATATTCATGGTTATAAATAATAGGTTTCAATGTAATACGACATTCTTTGGCAAAGATAAGGAGATTTGTTGTGAAAAACAACAATATAAAGATGAATGGTATATTTTCGCAGATGAACAGATTATAGAGTCATTAATTCGTTCTATTTTTCGTTTGAAGATACCGGGTATAGTGTTGGAACGAATGTGCCGACAAGCATTGGTAAGATAGTATTTATAACCCATAGCAATATTGCGGCAATCGCTATTCCTGCCGTATTGTTACTAAAAGCGGAAAATACGATGACAGACCAACTGCCTTTTACTGCCGCATCTGCTATAGGTATTGATGGCATGATCGTTATTAATACATAGTAAGTAGGAATAGCAATCAATGCCTGAATCCATGTAAATTCAATACCGCAAAATACTAACACCAAATAAAGTTGTAGACAATAAACGGTATACCGCAAAAAACTTAATAGACAGGTAGTAAGAAAACGTTGGTGACTGAATTTGCTTAAGGTTGATAACGTACTGCGCATACGTTCGTTTAAGCGCGAAGATCGGGCAAAACGAACCGACCATTGAGGAAACATAACAACCAACAGTATTTGCAATATAAGAACCGATATGCATACGATGGTAAGTACAATGCGTGAGGTGTGGTTGGATAACAGATTGCTGAAAAAGAATAAGCACGATGGCATTCCTAAAAACAACATAACAAAAGCCAAGGCAAGTGTACCCACAAAACCTAAGGCAATAGCAGAAAGCCAATGTTCTTTTGTTGTAATGCGCGTCACACGGGTAGGGTAGTCGCCCAATCGGCTTGGGGTGAGAAAAGCCCCTACAAAACCATAGTAGGTCTGTGCCTGTGCTTCTCGGAGTGTCATAGGTTCGATATCGCGGAGCAGATAACGCCATTTTATCGATTCAAGCAATATATTTAGCGGAAAGAGCAAAATGGCCGCTGCCAAACTGCCGTATTGCAGCCAACCGCATTGCCGAAAATGGGCTGCCAATAGGGCATAGTCGGGAAAATTATATAAGGTATAGATAAGATAACCATATGCGGCAATTACCAATATGATGTTGAATATGCGAATATACCTCTTTTTTTTGTGCATGTAGTTATACTAATTTTCTTAAGATTTTACTCTTCTTATAAAGAAGAGTGCGAAGATACATACTTTTTACTAAAAACGCAAATTTTTTTGTATTTATATAGTAACCATATTTAAATGGTAACTTATTAATAATCAATTAAATTTATGTGTGTATAATCTACAAAATATACCCAAGTACGGGAGCAATATCATATTGCTCCCGTACTTGGGTATAATAGATGTGGGTATCTTTTACAGATACTCTTCCCATTTTGTGTTTTGCATATTGCCGGATTTGGCAAACTCGCGGTGCATAGCAGTGGCTATGGCGAGATTGTGTGGGGTATGCGTTTTTTGCGACAGAGCCAGATATTCACGCAGCATGCCTTTGTATTCGGGAGCCACGCAGTTATCGATGATGCAATGTGCACGTTGTATGGGGCTCTTACCGCGCAAGTCGGCAATACCTTGTTCGGTGATGATGACTTTGACCGAATGTTCAGAATGGTCGAGGTGCGACACCATCGGTACAAAGGACGAGATAGCCCCTCCCTTAGCCGTACTGGGCGTTGTAAAGATGCTTATGTAAGCGTTTCGGGTGAAATCACCGCTACCGCCTATGCCGTTCATCATCTTTGTGCCTAACACATGGGTGGAGTTGATATTGCCATATATATCAGCCTCTAATGCCGTGTTGATGGTAATCAAACCTAAGCGGCGAGCCACTTCAGGATTGTTGGAAATTTCTTGTGGGCGAAGTACTATCTTGTCTTTAAAGAAATCAATATGGTCAATAATGTCTTGCAGTTTGTCTGCGCCTACGGTTAGCGAGCAACCCGATGCAAAACGCACATGACCTTCTTTCATCAAACCTACTACAGCGTCTTGAATAACTTCGGTATACATATCGAAGGCGGGAATATGGGGGTTCTCACCCAATGCACCCAATACGGCATTGGCAATGTTACCTACACCCGATTGAATAGGCAAGAAAGTCTTCGGAATACGTCCTTCCTTTATTTCGTTCTCCAAGAACAGTGCCACATTGGCACCAATTTTAGCGGTCGTTTCATCCAAGGCTGCAAATTTACCTACTTCATTCGGACGATTGGTACGCACAATGGCGATAATCTTTTTAGGGTCAACCTTTATGCAGTCGGTACCAATACGGTCGCTTACGCTATAAACAGGAATTTCACGACGAAGTGGTGGATCAAGCGGTTCGTAGATGTCGTGCATACCTCGCATACAGGCGGGCATGGCTTCGTTTAATTCTACGATAATATAGTCTGCCAAACGGCAAATGGTTGGCATGATACCTACACCTGCAGTGGGCACTATTTCGCCCTCATCGGTTACTTGGCAGGCTTCTACTATGGCAAATTTAGGCTTGGGAAGAAAGCCATAGCGCAACTCTTGTGCCAAATGTGAGAGGTGCATGTCGAAATAGTGCGCCTCCTGATTGTTCAGTTCGGTGCGTAAATCTTTGTTCGACTGATAGGGAGTACGGAACAGAATTGCGTGAGCACGTGCCAAAGTACCATCGCAACTATCGCCGGTGCTCGCACCCGTGTACATACCTATTTTGAATTCTTTCCCTTGTTGGTGAAACATTTCTGCACGTTGTGCAATGGCGGTGGGGACTTCTTTCGGTGCACCTGCCGGTGTGAATCCGCCGAAACCTACTACATCACCGTTTTCAATGAACTCCGCTGCTTCAGCGGCTGTCATATACTTGTACATGTTGGTATTGAATTTTTGGTTATGTTTCTGTTGATTAGGGCTGCAAAGATACTGATATTTCCGCATATATACAAATAGAAAAGGGTATCAGGCAAATACTTGAGTCAGTATATCCAGGGTTTTAGGTGTAATAAAATCGGGTAGATGAATTTCGTAGTATCGGTTCAGTTTGCCAAGCAGGCTTTGTCGCATTTGTCTGTTCATGGGGCAATGTTGTGCTTGTGCAATTGTTTGTAACAATTGTGTTTCCTCGAGCGTGAAATAATCTTTGTGCAGAGGTTGTAAAGATGTCAGTCTGCCCGTTTGCATATCCAATACTTCATTTGTAGATAATGTGGGTTCAAGGTCGGGCATAATACCTAAGTATTCTGTAAATTGCAGCAGAAATTGCAAGTGTATATTTTCGGGAGTGACGTTATTATCAATATTTTTCGTTAGTTGTGTAAGATAATCAAACAGATTTTCATCTGCTAACGGATGCCGTAGGGTATGGTAGAGCATCTCGGCTATAAAGAGGGCGATACTACGGCGGGTCATATCGGTTTGTGTGTTGCGGGGAACATATATTAATCGAGCAGAACGGAGTCGGTGGAAATTGCTATTGGCCGGCGAACCCGTCGATTCGATTTCAATATGCGATAGGGGAGCAAACATTCCGTATCCTGCCGTTTTGCGTTGAGAGTTGTAAACAATATACTGAATCCGCCCGCTCTCTTTTGTGTAGGCGTGTAGAATAGAGGCTTTGTCGGTGTATTTGCTCAGGTGCAAAACAATGGCTTCGGTTGTTCCTTCCATAGATAGGCAAAGGTAGTATGTTTTTAGGGAATATGCAAGTGTAGCGGACAAGGCTCGTTTTTAACAAAAAAGACATCATCGAGAGATGATGTCTTTAAGTACAGAATCTGTATTTTGTCTGTAATAGGGCAAAAATTATGCCTTACCGTCGGAACCCAATACATTGATGATTTTGTGTTTGTAGAGTTTCTCCATCTCATCGCGAGCGGGACCGCAGTATTTGCGGGGATCGAACTCTCCGGGTTTCTGGTTGAACACTTGGCGGATGGCCGCAGTGAATGCCAAACGAGAGTCGGAGTCGATGTTAATTTTACAAACAGCGCTTTCTGATGCTTGACGCAATTGTTCTTCGGGAATACCTACTGCATCGGGCAATTTACCACCATTTTCGTTGATGATGTCAACATATTCTTGAGGTACACTGCTTGATCCGTGCAATACGATGGGGAATCCGGGAAGTTTCTCCATAATAGCATCCAATACATCGAAAGCCAATGGAGGAGGAACGAGTTTTCCTGTCTTCGGGTCGCGGGTACATTGTTCGGGTTTGAACTTGTAAGCACCGTGGCTTGTACCAATAGAAATAGCCAATGAGTCGACACCTGTTTTAGAAGTGAAGTCAATAACTTCTTCGGGTTTGGTGTAGTGGCTCTCTTCGGCTTGTACTTCGTCTTCCACACCAGCAAGAACGCCCAACTCACCTTCTACGGTTACATCGTACTGATGAGCGTATTCAACCACTTTACGGGTCAAGGCTACGTTTTCGTCGTAAGGAAGGCTCGAACCGTCAATCATTACGCTGGAGAAGCCCATATCGATGCATGATTTGCAAAGTTCGAAACTATCACCGTGGTCAAGGTGCAATACGATCTGAGGATTTTCCCAGCCCAACTCTTTAGCATACTCTACAGCACCTTGTGCCATGTAGCGAAGCAAAGTTTGGTTGGCGTAGTTGCGAGCGCCTTTTGATACTTGGAGAATGACAGGCGATTTCGTTTCGGCAGATGCCTTAACGATGGCTTGCAATTGCTCCATGTTGTTGAAGTTGAATGCCGGTATGGCATAACCTCCCTTAATTGCTTTGGCAAACATATCGCGAGTGTTTACCAAGCCGAGTTCTTTGTAATTTACCATAATTGTAATGTGTTTGTTTTTATAGTAGTTATACATTAATTTTTGGTGCGTTTTCGATGCCAATACTCCCTAATAGGGGGATAGCAATATATCAAACTAACGGATGCTGCCAGCATCACAAAACTGAGCATTAGGAATACGTATCGCTGGGGCAATAGTAGAGTGAGAATATAGTAGGTAATACTTGCTCCTAACATAAAAATAAACGATACCTGATTAAAATATGCCAACACTACGTTCAGTTCTTCTTGTTTCACTGTGCGTTGTATGACGGCATCCATTGGTACTTTGAAGAATCCTCCCGACACTGCCACCACAAAGAGGATGAGTGTAAAGATAATATAGTGACCGGCATTCAGGCAAAACATTCCGAACAGACCTACTGCTGCCACTATGCCGTAAAAGGGTGCACGAGCAATTTCGAAACGTTTGTTTCCGATACGTCCGCTCAATACGCATCCTACGCTTATTCCTATTGCGGCTATGCACATAATAAGTCCGGGTTTGCCGCCTGATAACCCCATATCTTCTTGACAATATACAATCAGGCACAACTGAATAGTAGTAGCAAACCACCAAAATATACTTAAGATGTATATCACCGAGTTCAGCCCTTTGTATTGTAAGGCTAATTTGTGTGTACTCTTCATGTAAGCAAACGGGTTCAGTCGTTCCTTGGTATCGGATATTACTTCTTCAGCCTTGATAAGCAGACTGGCAATATAGCCGGCTGCGGCAAACAACAACAGCAAACTGCTGTATCCGAGCGGAGTTAGTTTTTCTACGGCAATAGCCGCCAAGGCAGTACCTAATAACATTCCAAGGAAACTCATACTTTCCATGCCTCCCATGCCTTTGCTTACGTTTTCCACTCCCCCGATGTCTCTAATCAGACCATATTTGGCAGGAGAGTACATAGAACTCTGTACACCGATTAAGAAAATAGACAAAATAACCAATGCGACCGACAAGGGAGTGCTATAAGTATGTTCTGTGAATAGCGTAGGGTCTTTTAGTAAGAATCCTGCCACGGCTAAAAGCACAATGGGGAACTCCAACAACTTACATACGCGCACCACCTTCTTTTTGCCAAATACCTGTGCAGCGCGATTGGCTAAAGGTGAACAAAATATATAAGGCAATACCAATGCCGCACCTGTCACACTGATGACTAATGGTTTCCAGTCTGATGCCACCCAACCTGTTACTACCAACATGCCCAACATTTTTTGGTAGTTGTCGTTGAGTGTACTTAAGAAATTGGTTGTGTATAGTGCGTTAAACATGCCTCTTTAGTTAATTCTTTACTCGTTTACCGGCAACGATAAAATAGACTATCAATGCAACGTAGGCAACAACACCTGCTATCTGTGCACCTGCACTATTCGCCCAATTGCCAAGCCACCAATCGGCACCCGCAAACTTCAAAGTTGCGCTCACAACGCCCATCAGTGCACCGCCTGCTATAAAGCCGCTGGCTATCAATGTGCCCTTTTCCTGACGTTTTTGAGCCAAGTCTTTGTTAGGTGTACGATTCATCAACCACGAGATAACTCCACCTATCACCAACGGAGTATTGAGTTCCAATGGAATAAACATACCCAGTGCAAAAGCCAATACGGGCACTCCCAGCAAGTTGAGCAACAGTGCTAATATAGCCCCAGTACCATAGAGTAGCCAAGGTGCGCCTTCGCCCATCATAAGCGGTTCTATAACTGCTGCCATTGCGTTGGCTTGTGGGGCTACCAGGGCGTTCTCACCCGTAAAGCCGTATGTTTTGTTTAATATGATAATAACTCCGCCTACTGTGGCTGCGCTCACCAATGTACCAAGGAATTTCCATGTTTCTTGCTTTTTGGGAGTAGTACCGACCCAATAACCAATCTTCAAGTCAGTAATAAAGCCGCCTGCCATACTCAATGCCGTGCATACGACACCGCCTATGACCATGCTTGCCACCATACCGCCTGTACCCTTTAAGCCTACTGCCACTAATATCACACTGGCAATAATCAGCGTCATTAAGGTCATGCCACTAACAGGGTTGCTGCCCACTATTGCTATGGCATTTGCCGCCACCGTGGTAAAGAGGAAAGCAATGACAGTAACAACCAGCCAAGCCACTAATGCCTGCCACAAGTTGTGTATCACACCCACCAGGAAGAATACGAATACTATCACCAACGCAGCGGCAATTGCTATCATGAGGAATTTCATTGATAGGTCTTTCTCTGTGCGCAAACTCTGTTCAGCCACTTGCTTGCCTTTACCTTTCAATTCTTTGCCGGCAAGTCCCACGGCACTTTTTATTACGCCCCAACTCTTAACAATTCCGATTACACCTGCCATTGCTATGGCACCGATACCAATGTAGCGTGCATAGTTGGTGAATATCCACTGAGGGTCTTCGGCACTGAGCATTACGCTATCCATAGTAGTCATACCCAATAGCGGAATTAAGAACCACCACACAAACAAACTGCCTGCACAGATAATGG
The DNA here is from genome assembly GCA_023666945.1 of Paludibacter sp. Lineage (GTDB taxonomy): Bacteria > Bacteroidota > Bacteroidia > Bacteroidales > Paludibacteraceae > Colicola. Next base: position 126,876 of record JAMPAY010000003.1, on the reverse strand, counting down.
CAGCATATTTCAGTCCGACTATATATCCCAAGCCCAATACGGCAGCACTTGTGTTGACAGAGAATGTCAGTTTCCATTTTTGCGCCAACATCTCGCCCCAACCGGTCATGCGTGTGCTTAAACTCTCTGTCCATAAGCCAAAAGTAGATACGAAAAAGTCATACAAACCACCAATACCGGCAGCCCATATAAGAGCCTTTGCCTGATTGCCGCCTTGTTCACCGCTTACCAATACCTGGGTTGTTGCTGTTGCTTCGGGGAATGGATATTGCCCGTGCATATCGCTCACGAAATACTTACGGAAAGGAATCAGAAACAATATACCCAAACATCCGCCTAACAAACTGGATAAGAACACTTGCATGAAACTTACCGTTATTTCCGGATATTTCGCTTGCAGAATATAAAGTGCCGGCAAGGTAAAGATAGCACCGGCAACGATAACACCGGATGAAGCACCGATACTTTGAATAATTACATTTTCTCCCAAGGCGTTCTTTCTGCGTGTTGCCGAAGACAATCCGACGGCAATTATTGCTATGGGTATGGCAGCCTCAAACACTTGTCCTACTTTTAGCCCCAAATAGGCGGCAGCGGCTGAAAAGATAATTGCCATCACTACCCCCATTAAGACCGAATAGGGAGTTACTTCCTTTGCCTGCATATCGGCAGGCAAAATAGGTTTGTATATTTCTCCTTCCTTTAGCGGGCGGTTTGCATTTTCGGGCAATTGAATCTTCGACATAAACTTATCGGTTTTTAAGTATGCGTTAACTTGATAACGCATTGGTTGTATTAATTACGACTCCACTTTCTTTTATTTAACCGAGCATATAATATGCCCAATTAAAAATCCCCGCAAAAATACAACTTTTCCATGAATCTGCAAAACTCGTCGGCAATTGCTTCGCTACAGAATGCCCTTTGGGCATTGAAGCGCGTCGCATTGCCTCATTCAACAACCATTGAAACCAACATAGTGTTTCAATGGTTGTTGAATGAGGTGTCTGAAAAATGTAATATACAAATGCTTGCACATGTTGCTTAGCCAATAGAGATAAAATAGGAAGAAATAGGAAAATTTTGCAAAAATTTTCCTATTTCTTCCTATTTATGCTTGTATTTTCTTCGAAGAAAGTGTATCTTTGCATAGTTTTTTGTAATCTAATGATTGTTATATGTCTATTATTCAGTCTCCCCCATCGCAGGCACAGCAAGATCAATTGATGCCACAAGTAATACAAATACTGACAGATTCTGCAGTGTTTGAACTTGTACAGAGGATAAATAAAGATTATCTATATTGGGACAAAATGAAGTATCTGTGTCCTCCAAATATTGTTCCTGAAGCACTTTGGACTGCGGTCTGTGTGGTTCGCAATGCGAATAGAAGATGGCTCCGCTTTGGAAACTTGTCGGTATCTTATAGTCTGACAGATAGCATGATGCAATTACTCCATCTGTTTGACTTGAATATAGGTGGATTGCTTGGAACAAAGAGTCTTATTCCTGATAAAGATAAGAACTACTATATAGTGAGTAGTATTATGGAAGAAGCGATAGCAAGTAGTCAGATGGAAGGTGCCAGTACCACACGTAAGGTCGCTAAAAATATGTTGAGAGCCAGCCAAAAGCCGAAAAATAAGAGCCAACAAATGATAGTAAACAACTATCAAACCATACAATATTTGTCCGCTCACAGAGAGGATGCGTTCTCGTTGGAACGTTTGATGAATATACACCACCTGATAACAGAAAAGACATTGGACAATTCGGAAGATGAGGGATGTTTTAGGCTAAAAGATGACATTGTAGTGCAAGACGGCATAACTGGTGAGGTTGCTCATGTTCCGCCTCATGTAGAGGATATGGAAGCGATGTTGGAAGATTTGTGTCGATTTGCGAACGAGGATAGTGTTGATAATTTTACACATCCTATTATAAAAGCCATTATTATACATTTTATGTTGGCTTATATTCATCCTTTTGTAGATGGAAATGGTCGTACAGCACGTTCGTTGTTCTATTGGTATATGCTACAGAAAGGCTACCATTTGATGGAGTATCTGAGTATATCGCGCGTTATATATAGGAGCAAAAAAAGTTACGAAAAATCGTTTCTACAGACAGAGGCCGATGGATTGGATATGTCTTATTTTATTCTGTATAATCTATCTGCTATGAATCAAGCATTTGATGAGTTGAGAGGATATTTGCAAAGAAAGGTGGCAGAACGTAATGATACGACTCGTTATTTACAGATAGGACATATTAATGAACGACAGGCAAGTTTGTTGCAGACGTACGGAAAACAACCAAATAAGATAATATTAGCAAAAGAGATTGCTACAAGATTCAGTGTTTCAATAGTTACTGCAAGATCAGATTTGCAAGGGTTGGTCAAGATTGGGTTGTTTAAGGAAATTCCGTTAGATGGTAAGACCACTGCCTATATGGTAGTGGATGATTGCGATCAAAGAGTGGATGCACTGATGCAACAACGTTGAGATCTTATTATAATCAACAAAGTGACTATGAAGAATTGAAATAGTCACTTTGTTATGCCGTTTTGCTACCGACATTTGTGTTGTGATTAAATGGTAAAGTAGTAAAAGTGGTCTATGTTTCACTCTGCATTTCACCGAAAATACGGTATTTCTTGCCCCGGTTGCGGCGGTATGCGTGCAGTAAGTGCTTTGTTGCATGGTGATGTGATAACAGCAGTGAGCATCAATCCTTTAGCGGTGCCGGTATTTATATTCCTGTGTATCACTCCTATTTGGGCATTGACAGATGCGGTAATGAACCGACATACAATGATAACTGAATTGACTACTCCGTGGAAAAAGATACCTACCGTTGTTGCGATAGTTATTATTGTCTTAAACTGGTTGTGGAATATTCAAAAGGGGTTATAAATCATTATTTATCGCATACAATGAAGTTGGGAGTTTGGTGGGAAATATCACATAAATCGTTTGTGCATGTGTGTGAAAATCCGTATCTTTGCATGTGTATATAATCCATTAGGCGAATAGGATATACTATGGAGAATATCTCTATAAAAACATATGAATCATGAAAGACATACTATCGCAATTTGTGCTTGCCAATGAGGTGCAAGCACCTGTTCCCATAAAGACAGGAATAATCAACGATTCGTATATAGCCCGTGCGGCAAAGGAAGGAGGCGTCTCTTATTTCTTGCAACGCATCAATCATCATATATTTACGGATGTGGACGGTTTGCAGCACAATATACAAACTGTTACGGAGCATATTCGCCGGAAATTGCAAGAACAAGGATGTGCGGATGTGGAGCGACGCACGCTACGCATCGTGCCTGCACGAGACGGCAGGCTCTATTATAAAACTCCGGATGGCGACTATTGGCGTGTATATGTACAAATAGAGCATGCAGGCAGTCAGGATGCCGTTACCGCCCATTCGGCATATTTGACAGGTCGTGCCTTTGGTGAGTTTCAAGCGATGTTGTCTAACTTGCCCTCGGAGTCGCTCATCGAAACTATTCCGCATTTTCACGATATGGCGTATCGGTTGGAGGAATTGCAAACAGCCGTAAGGTTGGATAAGGCAGGGCGTTTGCACGATTCGAAAGACATATTGGAAGTGTTGCTGAAACGTGCTGAACATATGTGTCAGGCAGAGCGTTTGCATCGTGAAGGTAAATTGCCCAAGCGTATCAATCATTGCGATACGAAAGTGAACAATATATTGTTTGATGCCGATGGTGCTCCGCTTTGCATTGTAGATTTAGATACGGTGATGCCCGGATATGTATTATCCGATTTTGGTGATTTTATGCGTACTGCCGCTAACACCGGAGCGGAGGATTCCCCAAACCTGAATACGATAGGGGTGAATATGGATATCTTCAGGGCATATACAAAAGGTTATTTGGAAACCGCTACTTTCTTGACGACCTCAGAACGGGAGTTGTTGCCGTTTGGGGTCACACTGATGAGTTATATGCAGACTGTACGTTTCTATACCGATTGGTTGAATGGTGACACGTACTATAAAATCAGGTATCCGGAGCATAATTTGGTACGTACGCGTGCGCAGTTGCGTTTGTTGGAAGAACAGGAACGCCGATACGCAGAAATGGAAACTACCGTACGGGAGTGTTCCCATACGGTAGCAGAGTGAAAAAATCAAAACAACGTATATAATATCGGAACGCCTCTACCGAACGATAGGGGCGTTCTTTCGTTATCCTTTAGACAAGGCAAACATGGCGAATGCGGCAAAGCAGAAGCCTGTAATTTGGAAAGCATCGGGAATCACTTGCGAAATGAGCAAAGAGAGTACGACGGTAACCATGGGAGAGAGTCCTTCCATAGGTGAGACTACCACTGCTTTGCCATAGCGATAAGCATAGACAAGTGTGAGTGCACCGATTGAATTGAGTATCTGTATTCCGAAAGAGGACCAAACTTGCTCAGCGATGTCGGGTTGTGCGAAAAATGTAGCGGCATCCGCATTCATGAAATAGGCTACGGGAATGAGTAAGACAGCCGTGATAGCCATCCATATAAAGATGGATTCGGCATCCATGGAGTTGTTGGCGAACTTCATGCAGAAGCCTTGTACACCCCATGCAAACAATGCTCCGACCGCCAAGAGCAACCATAACCATCCGGAAGCGGTGTTGTTGCCTTCGCCCGATTGCCACGAGAAGAAGAAAATGGCCACCAAGGCAGTAATAATACCGGCTATTTGCCACCGCGATGCACGTTCACGCAAGAAGATGGCGGCAAGGGTGATAACCACAATGGGTGACATGGAGATGAAAGGATAGATGATATAGGCGGGTCCCATGCTAAGTGCTTTGAAGAGTATGAGTTGACCTCCTGCTCCGAGGAAACCGACCGCACAACCGAGTAAGACAGAATGCCAATCAGCATTGAGATGTCCTTTATTGATGATAAGTGCCACTAATGCACAAGGCAACATTGATAATGCCCATACAATATAGATAACAGTATCGGGAATACCATGTTCGATTTGATAGCCGCTGAAGGCTCCCCATACACCCCATGTACAAACAGTAATGAGGGCAAATATAAACCAGAGTTTGTTTTTCATCATGACAGGTTATTATTTTATTCGTTCGAAATAGGGTAGTCGTGACAATGGTACATCAATAGTGATAGTATGTCCGCCTTTGTAGCGTTTGCCTTGTTCGTCGCGCCATGTTCCTTTAGGCAATAGCACTGTTCGTGTGGCAGCCTCGTTGGTAACGGGTGCGACCAAGATTCGATTTCCGAGCATGAATTGGTCGTTGCAAGCGGCAAATCCTTGGTGTGGAAAGACGTATTCCATGTGTCGCACAATAGGTTCGCCGGTGCATGCTGCTTCGTGTGCGAGGCTAAGGATGTATTCTCCCATTTGTACATGCAGGTTGGCCATATTGCGTACTGTATTGAGGTTCTCTGCATTGAGTATTCTCCAGGGGGCAACAGAGAACTGCATCATGGGCATGAGCGCATGCACTTGTGTGGAACGAACAATAAGCGATTGATTAAACTCATCGGCATTGATATTCAGGAAAGAGGTGAATTGTCCGCCTCCTATCATGTCGGGGCAAGTGTAAGCATAGCCTAATAGTCCGGCGAGCGTCATGCATGGTATGAGCGATTGTACGGCTTCCCAAGAATAGTCTTTATCACCAAGTCGTTGAACCAAAGGTTGTCCGCCCATTTTCCAACAGGCACGATATTCGTTATAGGGAAATTGCAGTCCGATATTTGCCCAAGATAGGGTATGGTCGACAGTGGTAGCATCCGCCTGCCATGCATTGAGACCGGGCTGATTGTAGCAATGATTGTCACCTGCATCGAACTTGAACCCGTCGATGCCGTACTGTGTCTGCATGTTTTTGAGTATGTTGCAGAAATATGCTGCGGCTTCGGGGTTGGTGAGATCGTAGCAAGCACTTTGTCCGTTCCACCATGGTAAGATGGCAGGATTACCGTATTGATTGCGCAGCAACCAACCTTTTTGTTCTAACCATCTGTATTCGGGGCTATCGGGTGAAACGAAAGGACAAATCCAGAGCATGACACGGAAACCGAGTTGATGCAACTCGTCCACCATGGCTTTGGGATTGGGAAAACATTCGGCTTTGAAATCGAAATTGCCATAATAGCGTTGCCAGTTGTCGTCAATCATGAGTACGCCGGCAGGAAAACCATTATTGATGATGCTATGAGCATAACGGAGAATATCTTCTTGTGTCTGGTCGTACATGAGTTCTATCCATGTGTTGTATTGCGGTTTTGTAAAGAAGATTTCTTCGGGTATTGTTCCCGATGGCGGAAAGTAGGTTTTGGCGGCTTGCAGATAAGCATCGCGCAGCGTATTGCCTGTTTGCATAACCTCTACGGTTTGTTCGGCTTCGATGGTGATAATACCATCAGTAACGGAGAATGCAAAAGGTGTATCGCTCCATATATATCGTCCGCAATCGGATAACAATAGGGGTACGAGTTGGTTGTTGGCATCTTCGGTTGCCAAATCGAAGCGTGGAACATTGTCGGTAAAGGGCATTAGTGCTCCGTTGCCGACAGAGCATCCCCACCAGTGTTCGTTGGTGAGAGGCTGTACGGACGTTGTGGTTGCCGTAACGGTAAGAGTATAGGCGGTTAGTATACAGATGAGGAGTCGTTTCATTGCAGAGTAATGGTTGTGAGTTTGTTGTATCCGGTGGTTGCTTCCCATATATTTTCGTTTGCCAAACGAATACTGCAGAACGGATTAGCCGCCAATGTGGGCTCCGGATCGGGTAGGTTGAGATAGAGGGTATAAGTACCATTCATATTGGCGGGCAGTGTGCATTGCAGATTAACGGCATGCGTTCCGTTTCCATCGGCGTACCATGTACGCGGATCGATGTCGGCAAAGGGAATAACTATGGTTTGGTCGGTCTGTTCGGCAGAAACGAAGACGAGTTGTACATCTCGCGGGTTGCATGGGGCTGCAAAACCAACGTTGCGTACTTGCAGTTCGGCGACAAACGATTCCCCTGCTTTGGGTTCCGGAGTGAACCATGCCTTATCCAATACGAAACGATAGCCGAGTCGTGCTTTAATTTCGTTCATACATCCGTCTTGTTGCCAACTATTGAGCACATCAGGATGATAACTGCGATTAAGATATGTCCAGTGGAAACGTTGAAGTTGCTGCAGTGCATTATCGCAAGTGGAGTAATAGGAAGTTCCGCAGGTTTCACCTCCCATTAGTGTAAAACGGGTTTCTTTTGCCCAATAGTTTTTGGCAGGTGTTCCTGAGAATGTTCCCACATCGTTTTGTGATGCTACAAAGCAGTCGTTATGACATGCTAAACGGGCTTTGTCAGAGCCGTTATATGCTTCAGCATAGGTCAGCGTATCAGTAAAGTCTGTATGAAGTACGTTTGTTTTGTACTCGGGAGTACGTACACAGAGCATACGGCGTTGCGGAAGGGCTTCGAGTAATGCTTCGAGGAGTGTGTTGCGTGCTTCGACGTCTTGTATGGGATAACCGAAATGGGAGGTATAGTACCATTCGCCCCATGAGCCGACAAAGCCTGCTTGCAGGCAGAAGATAACATCGGCATATTCTTGCAAGTAGGGGGCTATTTGTGCGACATGACGTAATACTTGATCGACCGGTGCATCCCATGGTTTGTCAATTTCGCGGTAGTTGTTGGTGTAAGCGAATCGGAGTATGGCTTTTGCACCGAATTTGCGCAGTACCTGCATGTTCTTTTCCAATCGTTGGAGGTATTCGTCATCAATATCTTTATCGCGATAGGCGTTAAGATAGTAGTAATTGAAGACGAGGGTTATATTGTCCTCGCGGAGTGCTTGTAAAGAACTTTCCGCAAGTGTTTTTGTCAGATTTTCGGAGTCGTAGTTGATTTGTGTATACATACCTCTTTCGGGATTAGGGAAGAGGTCATCGGATTCGGTATAATAGATTGTACCTTCTTTGTCTTTTACCGGTTGGGGTTCGTCAGGATTAGACGGCGTATTGCACGCTCCTAATAAGGCAACTATGCTGCCCAATGAAAGATATAGAAACAGGCTTCTTTTCATGATGTAATAGTATGAGAGATAGTACTATAAAAGTAGTTAAGGTTATGGTAGACGGGTTTAATAAAAAGGGAGGTGGCAACTGTTGTCGGCATGATTGCCACCTCCCTACAAACACCTAATTTATTTTACAATATTGCAATTGTTTGTATAGGGTGTTTCGCTTATTCAGCGGTGCGGTCAATAGTAACTTTGAGTTTGGCAGCCTTACCTTGTGTACCATCTTCTGTTTGTGGCAACTGAGGAAGAATACCGCAAGAAGTCCATGCTTGTTGGATATCTACACCGATACCGAATGTTTCAGCAAAAGTAGCACCGGAAGGCATACCTTCGCGGAGGATTTGTATTTCGATGATGTTGCCTACGCAAGCGCTATGACCTACGTTGCCCAAACCTGTGCCGATGATGGCCCCCCAATAGTCGGCATCGTCATGTTCGACAGAGGGGTCGGTCCACAACCAACCGTCGGTACCTGCTTCGCCCCACCATTTGAATACTGCGGGGTTAAAATCAGCAGCAGCACCTTCAGAGAATACAGGACCTTCCAAGCACCATTCTGCATTGGCATCAGCATATTGGTCGCCATAACCACCTGTAGCATCGCTGTTGTCAGCATCCAAATAGATGTGGAAAGGAGTCCAATCTTTGTCTATAATCTGTGCTTCATCGAACTCAACAAGGAGGTTGATGTACATTTCGTCGGCATATACTTTCAGTGTCTTCAAGCCTGTAAAGAGGGCTCCTTCGGGGCAAGTTGCTACGGCTACCTTGGAGGCATCCAAAGCATCCCAATCAGAGGTCAGACCATCCAATGTGATAGGAGAAACGAAAGCAGGTTCTTCATCGTCGCCATCGTTATTATTATGTTTGTTGTCGGGGTCATTGCCATTGCAGGCTACCATAGCCAATGCTGCAAATGCCATGAGGGCATACTTAAAATTCTTTTTCATGATCATAAAAGTGTTAGTTGTTAATAAATAGGTGTTTTTATGGTTGAGTTTCCTCAAAAATTGCTTACTGTGGATTTTGTGGAATTCCCGATACGGTTATTTCGTTGTAGGGGATCGGATATTGAATTTTATCGGCAGTGTAGTCTACAATTTCCCAAGGATGTACACCGGCAAAGCGGCGATCCATATTGCGGCGGTTGCGATAAACATCGAACATACGGTGTCCCTCAAATGCCAATTCCATACGGCGTTCGTCCAACACAATATCCAAGGCTTCGGTATAACCGTGCATATTGTTTTCGGCAAACATTCCTTCTTCCGGAATACCTGCACGACGACGAATAACATTTACATCATCCAATGCTTCCTTGACTTGTCCTCGTTTAGCATAGGCCTCGGCACGGTTGAGTATCACTTCCGCCCAACGCAACATGACAGGAGAAGAAAGCATGGGTTCGCCGTCTTGATAACTGAACTTTGACACATAGTATTTGGGGAATGTGTTGCGGTTTTGCATCTTTGGGTGGATACGAACGTTGGTCTTCTCGCCGTTGTAGGTGATGTAGTGCTGCGGATATTCGCCATTGATAAGTTCGGTGGTAGTGGTGTAATTCTTTCCCTCGTAAGTGAAAGTGTAGTTGCCGTCGGTCGTTTTGGTAGCGGCAGTGATAGCCTCCGGACGTCCGTCGGCATCATTGAGGTTGGTGATAGGAAAATAGGCAGTGAGTTCTCCACCTTCGATGTACTGCGGTAGTACATATCCTGTGTAACGAATATCGGAAGGATAGCGTTCGTAGAGGTTGCAGAGCGGATCGCTACAATAGATTTCGCCCCATCCTTTGCCATCGCTTAAGAACATAGAACCGATAGTGCCCTGCCCCATGTCCATACTTTTATAATCTTCTATGGTATAAGCAATAGCCCACAGAGTTTCGTTGGATGTGAGTGCGTTGGCGAAATACTGCGGGTAAGTGGCAGTGGGTTCGAGTTTGGAGGAAGGTTCGGCTCCACTGAGCATTTCGGTAACAAGATCGATGCACTCTTGATCCATTCCCATATAGAGATATACGCGCGAGAGAAGACCTTGTGCAGATTCTTTGCAGGCATATCCGGCATTACCTCGGCGTGAACCTCTGTCCATAAGGCGAATGGCGTTTTTCAGGTCATCTACTATTTGGTCGTATACTTGTCCGATAGAAGCGCGTGAGGTTTCGGTAATCGAAGTGCTTGTACGGAGTATAACGCCCATATTATCGCGTCCTAAGCAATAAGGTTTTGCATAAAGGTTTACCAGATTGAAGTGGCACAAGGCACGTAGGAAATAGTTTTCTCCCTTGATATGGTCGGACTCTACAGAAGCCCCGTCTTGTACACCTTCTATAACGGCGTTAGCCCCATAGATAATCTTATACGAGAGATACCAAAGTGTCTGTACGTTTTTCTTGGTATAATCGTTCTTATAGCAGTTGGCTTCATACAAGGGGTCTTCTGTACGACCGGAAAGAGTACAGTTATCGGCAGGGAATTCCGCCATCTGGAAATAGTGGCGTACATAGGAGTTGCCGTTGGCATAGGCGACATATTCAACTTGATCTTTGAACATGGAATAGTTGCCGTCGGTGGCATAGACTGCACCTCCCGGGTCTTGCGCCATTTCATCGGGCGTCATGGAGCCTGATGGAAACAAATCCATTTTGCATGATGTCATTGCTACGAGTGTCGCTGACAATGCTATGATTATATTGCGTTTCATAATCGTATTGTATTTGTGTTTAGTGGTTAGATATGTTGATTAGAATCCGATTTCGAAGCCGATAAGGAATTGGCGATTACCGGGATATTGGTCGGCTGACATACCTGCGAGCGAATAGTCGGTGGTACTCATTCCTACTTCGGGGTCCATGCCTGAATACTTGGTAGCAGTGGCGAGATTGTCGGCAGAGATGTAGAAACGGCAGTGCGTCATGTGCGCCTTGGCCAATACATCGGGTTGGAGTGAGTAGGATAGCGTGATATTCTTGATACGGAAGTAACTGCCGTCTTCCAAGTAGCGTGACGATATGTTATTACTACCGTTGTTACCATTGAGTACGTATTTGGGGTGTGTGGCATTGTCGCCTTCTTTTTCCCAACGCGACCATCCGAGTTTATTGTAGTCGATAGATAGTTGGTTCATACCCATATAGGCACCATCGGAATCAAGACGGGCACGATTGAAGTTGTAAATCTTGTTGCCGTAGGTGAACATGGTGTTGATGGAGAGCGACAACCCTTTCCAACTGAATGCAGTGAAGAGTCCGCCATTGAAGAGCGGCGTGGCTTTGCCTACTATTTGGCTTTGTGCTTGGGTGTAATCACTTGTTGCTTCACGTCCTGTTTCATTGCCGTTTTCGTCGTAAATAATGGTTTCCCATAGCGGGTTACCATTTTTGGGGTCAACACCGAGCCATTTGGGCATGTACCACGAGTAGATATCTTCACCCTCTTGCACAATCTGTGATACGTTATTGCGTGTTTGCAGGAATGCCTCGTGGTTGGGCAATTCGGTAACACGGTTGCGATTGAATGCTATGTTGAAGCCTAAATCCCACTTAAAGTCGCCCACCTTAACGGGTACTGTATTGGCTTGAAACTCGATACCTTGGTTGCGTACACTTCCTCGGTTTTCCAAGCGTGTATCGAAACCTGTAGAGGGTGCTTGAACAACTGCAAGTAGAAGATCTTTGTTGTCGGTATTATACAAGTCAAAGGTCATTCCCAATCGTCCTTTAAGCAGTTCTACATCAACACCTACGGCTGCCATATACGCCGTTTCCCAACGCAATTGTCCGTTTGCCATGTTGGCAAGGATAGCACCTGTAGAGCCTTGATAATTGGAAGATAGTGAATAATAAGCCAGATATTTGTACTTAGGTATATTGTTATTACCGGTGAGACCATAACTTGCACGAATCTTCAGCATATCAAGTACCTCGTTTTTCTTGAGCCATTCTTCGTTGGACATCAACCAACTTGCAGCCACGGAGGGGAAATAGCCTACTCTGTTATCTTTCGGGAAAACACTACTTGCATCGGCACGGAAAGAGGCTGTCAGGAAATAGCGTTTGGCATAATCGTATTGTGCTTGTGCAAACACCGACCAACTCTTTTCCGGAAGTAGTTCTCCCTCTACACCTTGTGCTTTGGCAAATACATCCAAGGCATCTTTACCGGGGAGTGTATTAGAGGCTGTTACGCCCATGGTTTCGGTTTGCCATGTGCCAAATTCAAAGCCGATGATACCTCCGACAGAATGTTGTCCGAATTGACCGCTGGCTTTGATGGTTTCGGTAGTTCCAAAAGACTGACTTACGCCATTGCTTTTGTAGATATAGTCACCGCTATAGGTACGTGTATCCAAATAGTTGGTATATTGCCACATGCTGCGTGCAAAGCGGTTGTTGGAGTTGATAGAGAGCCAAGGCAAAACTTGGTAGGAGAAGTTGGCGTCAGCCTGGAAGCCGAAAGACTTGGATTTTGCGTAGTTATATTGTGCTCCTTGCAAAGAGTTCCATTTCTCTTGCGAATACCAGTTGGAGCAGTCGGTGACCAATTCGTTGTTTTCGTCGTACGGATTATCCCAAGGCATTTTGGTATAAGCATCGTTGAGTACGAGCCAACTATAGGGTTGGTCGGTATTGGAATGCTCCAAGTTCATGCGTATATCCATGCGGAAGTTCTTGAAGAGTTCGGCATTGAGATCGATATGTCCGGACATGTGGTCGTAGCCGGTACCGATGAGTGAACCGTCTTCCTTGTAGTAGTTGAAACTGGCAAAATAATTAGCCTTGCCAAGATTACCGCTGGCAGAAACATAGTAGTCTTGTGTCCAGCCTTTGGAGAAATAGGCGTCTTGCCAGTTGAAATCCTGGTCAAGTAGTGTCTTTGGGCGCAGGGTATTGAACAAGGTTTTACTATACATCTGCTTATGTGCATAGTAGAGTTCTTCGGAATTCATCATACGGAAGTTGCCGAAGAGTGGGGCATTCATACCCGCAGTAACCTTGAAATCGACATGCGTACCTTGTCCGCTCTTACCTGATTTGGTCGTAACGACAATGACACCGCCTGCTGCTGCCGCACCATAGATGGCTGTAGCACCTGCGTCTTTTAGAACTGTGATACTCTCAACATCGTTAACGTTGAATGTTCCGCCTGCAACACCGTCAACTACATATAAGGGGTCGGAAGATGCAGTAATAGACCCTGTACCACGAATACGAATAGTGGCGGCTTCACCGGGTTGTCCGCTGGCACTCGAGATATTCAGACCGGCAACTTTACCTTGTAGCATAGTTTCCAGGTCGGAGGTTGTGACGTCGCTTAAGGCATCGGCAGCCAAAACAACCGCCGCCGACGAAAGTTCGGCTTTTTTTGCTGAAGTATAACCTAATGCCACCACTTCGTTGATTTCAATAGCATCGGATTGCATAACGACTTTCATGGAAGTTGCTGCCTGCAACTCTTGGCTTTTGTAGCCCATGAAAGAAAATTGCAATGTGGCTCCTTGGGCGGTCGATAATTCGAAGTTACCGTCGAAATCGGAGATAGTTCCTTCGGTGGTTCCTTTAACCAGAATACTTACACCCGGTAAAGGTTCTTTGTCTTCAGCCGAGATTACAACACCTTGTACTCTGATGTTCTGAGCAAAAGCCACAGATACCAACAAGAGTAGACATGTTGTTAGGAATGAATGTTTTTTGCACATGGTAGTGTGTTTTTTATGATTAGTATTTGTTGTTTCTTCCGTATGATTATAATTCGGTTACTTTTATGAGCCGGTTTCGTTGGAAGGCGACCTGTATGTAGGGATGACTACCGTCTATTTCTGTAGTTGTGGGGCAATCGTCCGTATAGGTACATACTGCATAACGCTTGTCGGGGTCTAATCCTCTTAGACAGATTTCACCGTCAAACTCCGGTGCATAGAAAGCGTAGTATACAGACCCGTTTTGTCGTATAACGTGTGCTTCGGGGTAGTCAAACCCTAAGTCGTACAAATTGAGATAATCGCCGGTAGAGAGCCGATGTGTTTGATAGATGTTCATCCATTTGCGTACGAGTTGTTCGCGCTCGGGCGTAAGCAAGAAACTTTCACTTGCGTTGGGATTATCTTTTGGATAGGTGAACTTGGTTCCGATGACACCACCGATACCTATTTGCGTAGCAAAATCATCGCCTCCGTCGGTGAGTTCGACATGGTCGGCATAGTAAGCCAACTGCGGGCACATGGCTGCGTAAGCCTTACGCTTCATACGTACTTGCGCGCTGCTTGTTGGGTCGGAAGCCACACTTTGGTTGAAGTAGGGCAAATGGAAGAAATTGACAGCACATCCGCAGGGGCATACCTGCACTACAGCATGCGGTTTGAGTTGTCGGGCTTGTTCGTAGATATTCTTAAAGAATAGCGGCATTTGTTCGACCGCCTGCTCCGGATAGTCCAATCCGCTGGCGTCATTGTAGTCGGGCATACAGCAGTTGAGATGTTGTCCGTCAATCTTAAGTCCATCGAAATCCCATACATTGAGGAATCGGTCGACCAGGTCTGCCGTGTATTGCCATGTTACCGGATTGACGGGTGAGAGATACCAACTATCCCACCAGGTGATGTATTCAGGCGCATATTCCTTAGTACGCAAGAGCATCTCGGGATGTTGGAGCAGTGCTTGTGTTCCGGGGTCTGCAGCGAGTGGTGCCCACCAAAGTTTGGCATACATACCGCGACGGTGTATTTCGTCTGCCAATCGTTTCATATCATTGTCGCCTCCGGGGAATCGAGAGTTGGTCTCCCAGTCACCTTCCGCAATTTGGAAACCATCGTCTACATCAACCCAACGAAAGCCGAGTTCTGCAACTTTATCGAGTGTCCCTATAACTTCACTGAGCGTGAAAGTACGTTCGTAGCCCCATGCGCACCATACAGGCTCAAATGCTTCCGGCTCAGAAGGCTGAAAACGAACATTTTGCTGCGCTTGCATATAGTTGGAATAAAGTTGTAAGGCGTTATAGAAATCGCCTTGATGAATGGCCATGAAAGTGCCGAACGTGTGTACGGTGTCGTTAGTTTGCATGAGGAGTTGATCCTCGAAGGTGTATTGCAAAGAGAAGCGTACACAATCATCGTAACGTGTCCATACAACAGGCATTGATGCCAATTGAAGTGTAGGCTCGGTAATACCGATAGTGATGCCGGCATCACGTCTCCAAAGGTCTATCATGGGAATGCCTCCACCGTAGTCACAGTTGTTCATACCGAGGTAATTGCGTTGTGAGAATCCTTCGGTGATGGGCAACATCCAATCGGCACGTGCACTGGTAGAGGAGGGTTGGAAAGACCAAACCACTGTGTCGTTGGCTTGAAGTGCGAGAGCATTGCTTTGGTAACCTGTGACGGTAAGTGTTTTCCCCTTGTTTACATAGAAGGTTGCTTGTGTGACCATGTTCTCCCAAGCGGGTGACCAACAAAGGGTTTGATGTTTTTCAACACAGAATCCATTGTTCCCGGCTTCTCCGATGATAGTGCAAGCAGTGTCAGCCAACCAAATTACTTGCTTGGTAGTGAAATCGCAGAACGCCTGTTCGGAGGCAAACAAGGCATCGGTGGATTGCGGTGTGCGCATGAGTGCTGCTGCGCCATCGGCTTCAGACAAAAGAGTTACTTGCATGTGTCGGTTAATCTCCATACGCAAGTCTCCCGTAGTGATGACGGTATTACGACATCCTGTGAGTAGTGCCAGGATAGTTGTAAGCAGTAGTGTGCTACGACTGATGTTGTTCATATTGTTGATTTGTAGGTGCTTATTGTGTACTTCTTACCTGCAGAATTGCCAAGTGATAACTCAATGAGGTATGCTCTGGGTAAGGTGATCTTACTTGTATTTGTTGAGAATACGTTGTGCGTTTTGGTAATAAATCTTCTTGAGGACTTTGTCGGGCAGGTTGAATCCGTTGAGATACCAATGGTAGTTGAAATCGTGTACGTAGAAATGCTCATCGTTGGTTTCCAAAACACGGAAGATGTTATGATACATACCTGCGGACATACCGTTGTCGGTACCGAAGAGTATGCGGTCTTGATACTTGATGATAAACTCGCGTGTTGCGCGTGGTGTACATGCGGCTTCGGCAACGCGTGCAGCGATATCGATATACATATTGGGGTATTTGTCGAGCATTGCCCCCAAGCGCACAAGGTCTTGGTTCATATTGAGATAGTGGCATGCTATGAAGATTGTACCCGGATTTTGGCGTACGGCATTCTCGAAAGAATTGATGAGGCGGTCGTATCCATAGCAGTTGGCTGCAGTGGTATCGACATGCCAAACGACTCCGTTCATGAGTCCGTCGTTATGCTCGTCCATGGGGAGATACATCCAATAGGGTTCGGCAATATGAATGCTGATAGGCATGTGGAGTTCGCCACAACGACGAATGAGCGGTTGGATGCGGGGATCGTCGAGGTGAATGTCTTGTCCTTCTACAGGATATGCATAGAGGTCGCCTTCTCCTTTATCGCCCATTTCGCCTACTCCGACTGCGCCAAGCCGATGACATTCGTTTAAGGCTGCAATTGATTTCTGTGCAAAATCCGGCTCGTCAATACCTGTGTAATCGAAACTGCACCAAAAAGCAAATCGGTCTTTGTGCGCCTCATATTTCTTGACAAACTCAAAGAACGGTTGTCCTATCCAACTGCAACTCATGAGGTGTGTTTGCGTGATGCCGCATGCGTCCATTGTTTTTACCCATTCATCGATTTCTTCGGGCGTTTCGGCATAGTCGTGCGAGTGCATATCAATGACGGGATATTTGGCTTTCTCTACATTAGTGACGGGGATATTGCATACAGATTCCGGGCGGAAATCTTTGAGCAAGAGTGTTTCCGTGATGTTTTGTGCGATAATGCCCATGGTTGTGAGCATGGCAGCAGCGATTAGATAAAAACGTTTGTTCATATTGTTAGCGTTTAAGCGGTTGCGTTATTTGTTGTTATTGACCATTTGGTATTTTCGGCAAAGCATTTCAACCACAGGTTCGATGGCAGATGGGAAAACTTTGCGCAGGTCTATTTCATCGGTTTCGCTGAGAATGCGTTTGAGTGCTCGCATGAAATTGTCTTTTATTTCGGTAGCGAGATTTACTTTGCAGATTCCGTTGGAAATGGCATCTTGCACCATTTCGGCAGGAATGCCGGATGAGCCATGCAAGACAAGTACTGCAGGAGTAGCGGCATGTATGGCGGCAAGGCGCGGGATGTCAAGATGAGGAGCCTGCTTATAGAATCCATGTGCCGAACCGATGGCGACAGCAAGCGCATCAACACCTGTTTCGGCAACAAAGCGGGTGGCATCTTCCGGTGTCGTGAATCCGCCTCCTTGTTCTTGTCCGAGTTTGGCTACGTATCCTAATTCGGCTTCTACATTGGCTCCGTAGGGACGTGCCAACTCCACCACATGATGACTGATAGCGATGTTTTCTTCGAGCGGTTTTTCGCTGGCATCAATCATAACAGAATCAAAACCGGCATCAAGACAACGTTGCACGAGTTCAACCGATGGTCCGTGGTCGAGATGAATCCAGCCTGTGAGTCCATAATCGTCGAGGGCTTGTCGTCCCATGGCAACGGCTTGTTGCAGTCCCATATAGTCGATAGAACTTTTGGTGAGTTGTAGAATAACCGGTGCAGACATTTTCTGCGCAGCCCTCATAACAGCACTGAGCGTTTCGAAATTATAGAAATTGGTAGCCAAGATGGCTTTTTGCTGTGTCTGACAGATATGTAATTGTTCTTGAAGTTTCATGGTTTGCAGATGTGTTTAAGCGTTCCACCCGAAGCGTTGTTTACCTATGTTTTCGATGTCTTGTTTTGAAGAGAATGCTCCTGTACCTCCTGCTGCGGTAGTAGATACTGCTCCCGTCATGTTGCCGTAGCGTTGGCATTCTTCAAGTGTATCACCGGCAACGAAGCGTGTGATAAATCCTGCGTTGAAACTATCGCCTGCACCGATGCAATCCACAACGTTATCGTTGAGCAATGCAGGTATTTGCAGATCGCTATACCCTTTGCGCATGAGCAGTGAACCATGGCTTCCTTGCTTGATAACGGCATTGTTTACATAAGGACGTATGGTTTCAACGGCTTCTGTGGTGGTGGAACATCCGGTAAGGAAACGGAGTTCGGTTTCGTTAGGCATGAACACAGTAACGAGTGGCAGAATCTGTTGGTAGTCTAAATCCCATGTTTCGGTAGGATCCCATTGTGTATCAAGTGATGTGGTTATACCATTCACTTGTGCCAACTTCAGTATTTGCATGAGATCGCGCTTGAGTGCCGATTGCATAAAGATGGATGAGATGTGAATGTGTCTCACCTCGTTAAAAAGGGTTTTGTCGATAGTGTCAATTCCCATATAATCCATAGCCCCTTGGTAGGTAATGTTGGCACGGTCTTCATCGTAACTAAGGACAATGGTAGCCCCTGTGGCATATTGGTTGGTATGTATGAGCCAATGTGTATCTACCTTTTTCTGTTGTAAAGATGTTTCTACCAATTTGCCGAAAGCATCGTTACCTATCATGCCGCAAAAGGCAACTTTAGCCCCGAGTGCTGCTGCGTTGGCAGCAAAAATGGCAGTAGAAGAACCGAGCGTAACGGTCATGTCTTGGCAGAACTTTTCTTTGCCTATTTCGGGCATTCCGTCAATACGATTGCAAATCAAGTCAACGTTCAGTTCACCGAGTGCGAGTATATCGATTGTTTTCATTATAAAGCATCGTTAAGATTGACAATATTGAAAGCGTTGTAGTACTTGTCCATATCGTGTTCGATACGCATGAGTACAATATCTTCTGCTTGTATGCCAAAATGTTGCAGATTGTCATAGAGGAGTTGGCGTGCGACTAATGCTTCGGGTTTTTGCCATATATAGCGGCATCCTGTTTTCACTAACCAGAGTTGTCGTTCGGGCGATACTTCTTTGAGGTCGTGTCCTACTTCTTCTCCGTGCAGCCACTTTTTCCACCGTCCTGACGCGTACACCATTTGCCACAATACATGGGTGATGTGTGAGCATTGGGCAATCTTTCCTTCGGCAAAGAGACGTTGCTCAACCTGCTCCAATTCTGCCAATGCATCGTATTCGCTCATGGTAAATTCAGGACCTACGTTGGCGGCTCCCATTCCGCTGAGCGGGTATGCTTCCGGATTGGTAACTCCGTCGGTGTAATGTCCTTTGATGTAACTGCCATAAGGACGTACTTTGGCGGTGAGCGATTTCGCTACTTCGGGGTCAAAGGTGGCGGTGTGGAGATCGGTGCCGACTTTCCCGACAATGAATATGGGCCAAATGTCGGGCAAACCTGCTTCGGTCAATCCTTTTTTAAGGTCGGAGAGGAATGTATCGAAAGTTGTTTCGTCAGCCAATCCTCCGTGTACTTCTTCGGTGCCTACTTCGTAACTGATAGGTGCCATTCCATTGGCTTTGCGGAAATCTTCGGCATGTTTGATGAGTTCTACGGTGCGTTGGGCTACGGTATGTATGTTAATTATTTCGCCCTTAGGCAGAAAAATATCTACAGTAGGATCAACATGGATGAGGTCGTATCCGGCAAGTATGGCGGCTTCGTAAGACTTTTTAACGCCCTCCATGGCACGTTCTGTATTCCAACGTTCGATACTTTGTATATCTTTGAGCCATGGTCCTCCGTGGTCAATGGCAACCACATAGGGACCTGTATAGTTTACGGCTTCGGCTTCGCGTGCGAGGATGCGTGTAAATTCGGCTTGCGTCATGCCTGTGTATCCTCCGTCGCAATCTACCTGATTGAGTGTTGTGGCGAAATAAATGGGGGCGTTATTGCGTTTGGCAGCACGAAATGAGGCTTTTATAACTGATATGGAATTGGGGCAAGCGGCAAACAAAGTACGGGAAACGCCTGTTGCCTCTTTGAGTTGCTCCATTCGGTGTAAGATATTTTCGGTTTTAGCCATAGTTGTAAGTTGTTAATGTGATGATTATTCGTAAATGGTAACTCCTTCTACTACGCGTGAGATATTACCGGATACGGAGGGGCTGTCAGGACTTAGTCCGACTGCTTTTGATTTGTAGAAACCAAGAAGTTGTCCTACCAATACGTAGGGAAGACATACGGCTTCGCCTGCGGTAGCGGATGTGTTGGGCAGTACGGCTTGCAAATCGTAAGTAACACCGGGTATATCGACGGGTGTTCCGCAAGAAACGGCAATCTGCGCCACGAGTTGGTTGTTTGAGTTGATTTGTGCAATAAGGTCACGCTCGTAACGCAATACATCTTCGTTGTCGGATAAGAGATAGACGACAACTGTTTTGTCGTTTATGACCGCTTTAGGACCGTGTCTGAATCCGAGGAAAGAATCGAATTTGCATACAACCATGCCATCCGTGAGTTCTTGCAACTTGAGGTGGCATTCTTCGGCAATGCCTTTCATGGGCCCGGAGCCCAAGAACACTGCTCGTTCGAAATGTTGTTCTGCGATTTGTTGCAGTGCCGATTGGCAGTTGTTGATAATGGCGGTAGCGTTTTGGGCAAGTGCACCGACAACAGATTGTTGTGTCTCTATTTCATCAATATGCGCAAGGAGTACACATGACAACAACATGGTGCTGAAACTACTGGTCATAGCCAGGCTTTTGTCGTTGGTTTCAGGTGGAAGAAGGAGTAATAAACTGTTAGGGTGTCCTTCTGCCATGTGTGCCAATTCGCCTTGTTGGTTACATGTGATGAATATGTGTGCGATGTTGGAGCATAGTTTGTTGGCTATATTAATAGCACCGACACTCTCCGGGCTACTTCCCGAACGTGCGAAAGAGATAAGCAATAACGGCTTATCGGGACGCAGATAGTCGGCGGCATGTGTAATAAGATCGGTTGTGGCGACGGCGCGGGCATTTCTAAAAGGTCCTTGATGCAGTATTGCTTCCAATGTATCGCCAATAAAAGCCGATGTTCCTGCTCCGGTGAGAATAATGTCGGTATCAGGGGTGAGATAGGTGTGCATGAAACGGGCTATGGTGTCTTTTTGGCTCA
This sequence comes from Paludibacter sp., assembly GCA_023666945.1. Taxonomy (GTDB): domain Bacteria; phylum Bacteroidota; class Bacteroidia; order Bacteroidales; family Paludibacteraceae; genus Colicola. The sequence continues at coordinate 105,722 of JAMPAY010000003.1, read as the reverse complement.
CCATGTTGTTCCATTCTTCGAGCCACATACGTGGCTGTTGCAAGATTTCTCTATAAGTGTTCGATTGCATAGATAAACAAGTATATGTTCTTACAAAAAGTTGATTATGCTTTAATGGCACTTTGGTGCGTTACAAAATTATGAAACCAGCAATCGGTAGAAGAACGAAAACTTATGTTGTATAACATACTTTTCCGGGGGGGGGGTAATATACTTGTAATCAATATATTATATATTGTGTAATATGTGAAAAACGCTTTCGGAGTGTTTCGAAAGCGTGCTTTTTTGAGGTGAAAGTTGGTGGAAAAGGAATAAAACAGTATCTTTGCGAAACGTTTCGAAACCTTTTTAACGAAAGGTTGTTTTGTGTTTCGAAAGTAACAATAATCAGTATCTAATGTGTGATATTATGGATCAGAGTGCTTCAACGCGTGAACGACATGCGAAAATCATTAACTTGTTGAGTGAGCGGCAAGAGATTTCGGTGAAAGAATTAAGCGACCGATTTGCCATATCGGAGGTTACCATCCGTAAGGATCTGACAACGTTGCAAAAGCGTAATTTGTTGCTTCGTACGCGTGGGGGTGCTATGCGTATACCTGTGTTGAATAACAAGACAGATACTCCTATAGCACATAAGAAGTTATATAACTTTCAGGAGAAACGTGCTATAGGCAGGTTGGCTGCTGCGTTGATAAAAGAGGGGGAGACGATATTGATAGATTCGGGTACTACCACCTTAGAGATTGCGAAAAATTTAGATAAGTTCACTAATCTGACCATTATAACAAATGCCTTGAATATAGCAGCGGAGGTGCTGCAATATAATCGTTTTAAGGTTATATTGTTGGGAGGTTACATACGTAGTGCCTCTCAGAGTATGGTTGGACCGTTTGCGGAAGCAACGTTGAAGAACTTGTATTGCGACAAGTTATTTTTGGGGGTGGATAGTTTCAGTATAGAGCGCGGCATATCAACTCCGGATATTGAGGAGGCGAGTATAAATCAGACGATGATAAGTATATCAAGGGAGGTGATTGCCGTGTGCGATTACAGTAAGTTCAATAAGCGCAGTTTGGTTCACATCGCGAATGTTGACCAAATTCAAACTGTGGTTACCGATAAGGCGATACCGAGTGAGATAAAGAGTCGTTTGAAATCGATGGAGATAAGTTGTTTGGTTGCGGGTTGATTTCAGTTATAGATTATATATCCTGCTATTCCGCAGAGGCATATGAGTAGTATGGGGTTAAGATTGAAGCAGAGTGTTGCGATGAATGTTGCGGCAAAAATCAGATAACTGAAATAGTCAATGAAGTTGTCGGGTGTCATGAGTGAAAGGGCTGCTGCGGCAATGAGTCCGATAACGACCATGCGCAGACCCTTTAAGACGGTGGCTACATAAACATTGTCTTTCAGCCGAAAATAGATACGGCAAAGTGTAAGCATAATAATGAGTGAGGGAAGTATGATGGCAAAGGTGGCTACGGCACTTCCCAAAACACTATCGGTAACGGTATATCCTACATAGGTGGCCGAATTGATGCCTATGGGACCGGGGGTCATTTGGCTGACAGCCACCATATCAACGAACTCATCGGATGTCATCCAACCATAACGGTCTATCTCATGTTGTATGAGGCTCAATATTGCATATCCCCCTCCGAAACCGAAGAGACCTATTTTGAAGAAGGAAAGGAAGAGTTGGAGGTATATCATGATTACTGGTTGTTTTTCTCTTTCATCTTAGCGTATAGTATGCCGGCTACTATGGTTATTAGAATGACCCATATGGGTGAAAGGTGTAAGAACCGGATGAGTAATGCGGCTGCCACGGGAATGATGGCTGTAAGCCATGTTATTTTGGCGGTTTTTGCCATTTTGTAGAGCGGTGCGGCAATGAGTGCAACAACTGCAGGTCGTATTCCGCGGAAGATGGCTTCCACAGCGGGATATTCTTTGAAGCGCATAAAAACGGTGGCAATGAGTAGAATGATGACAAAAGAGGGCAGTATACTTCCCAATGTGGTAACAATAACTCCTTTCCAACCTCGAATCTTATACCCGATAAAGATGGCTGTATTGACGGCCATGACGCCGGGGGCTGACTGAGCCAATGCCAACATGTTGAGGAATTCTTCTTCTTCAATCCAGTGTTGGCGATCAACCACCTCCCGTTGTACCAAAGGTATCATGGCATATCCTCCGCCTAAGGTGAAGGCTCCTATTTTTAGAAAAGTCCAAAATAGTTGTCGGTAAATCCTTAGTTGTTCACGCATAATTAACTGATTGTAAAGTCGGTTGTTAAGCGGGCGCAAAGTTACAACTTTTTTTTGAAACGGAATAGAGTCTGTATGTATTACAAAGCCGTTTCAATGTCCTGATAGGTGCATGAATCGGCAAATAACGGATACTTACATTTTGCATTCGGTTGTGTGAAAATTAAAGCAACCGCTTTGTATGATTATACATACAAAGCGGTTGAATAGAGGTGTTTTGTAGCGGTGGCTACTGAATCTTATCTATATGAATATAATCTGAGCGGCAGAATCAACGTAATGCGGTATAATAATTGAGTATTTCGTATTTGAAGAGATAGTCGTATTGTGCTTGTAGTTGTTCGGATTGTGCTTGGATATATGTGTTTTTGGCTTCGTATAGTTCGTATACCGATGCTCTTCCGCTTTCGTATTTCTGTTCGGCATAGCGTAGTGCCTCTTCTGCTGCTTGCAATGCTTTTTGTGCACTTATTTGTTTTGTTTGTGCTGCTAAGGCGTTATAATAGGCTTGGTCTATATTTTTCCGCAGTTCTTTTTTTACTTGTTCGAGTCTCAGTTGTGAATCTTGGATATTCAACTTGGCCCGACGTACACCGTTAGTGGTTTGCATCTGTGTAAAAAGAGGAACATTGAGCGTGAGCCCGACAGCGGTACTGAGGTTGTCGCCCAATTGCTTACCGAATTTGTCGTTTTCTGCTCCGTTCATGTTGTAATACCCCGTACCGAGATTGGCTCCTGCTGCTATAGTGGGTGAATAAGCCGCTTTGGCGGCTTTGAGTGCACTTTGGTTAGCTTGCAAAGTCAGTTGTGCTGATTTGAGTTCGGGGCGATTTTGTAGTGCCAATGTATAGATTTCGTCTTTATCGGGCAATAGACGCCCTTCCAATTTATCGCTTGACGGCTGAACAATGTCAAACGATGCAAAATCTTCCAATTCCATGGCTTGTGCCAAATCAAGCAGAGAGAGGCGCAAGTCATTTTCTGCTTGTGTGCAGGCCAGTTCTTCTTTTCCTTGTTGTGCCCGCAAGGTATAGATTTCTCCTTGTGCCATACGTTCGGCAGCAATGAGTGCTTCCGTTTTTTCTACTTTGCGGCGTGTGTCTTCGAGCCGATTTTGCGCCACAAGGAGCAATTCTTTGTTGAGCAAGACTTGCAGGAACATGGCAGAAATGTTCATGGTGATGTCGGCTTCAAGGGTTTTTACATCTTGTGCCGATGCTTGCATGGCGGCACGTGCTTCATCAATACGAAATTTCATGCGTAGCCCGTCAAAGAGCGTGAGATTGGCGGAGAGATTGAAAGATGTCTGTGAGGAGTTTTGGGTGTGGGAGATATTGTCGGCACCGATACTGCGTCCGAATACCCAACTTTGACCCACCGAACCGCTGACATACGGAAGAAGGTTATGTCGGGCTTGTGCATATTCAAGTTGTAATGCATTGTACTGATTGTCTTGTCGTTGCCGTTCGTTGTTGTTGCGAATGGCAATATCAATGCATTGCTCAAGCGTATATGTTTCCGCTGAGGCAAACAAAGGTAGTACGCCTGCCAAAAGGATGATTAGTGCGGTATGTTTCATAGCGACAGATGATGTAATGGATGGTGATGCTTATTCGGCTTTGGCATTGCCTCGTATGCGGTCGCCTTCTGCAAGTCCGCTTTTGATTTCGATATTGATGCCATCGGATAATCCTATCTCAACTTCACGGCGTTCGGATGCTTGCGTAAGGGTGTCGGTTATATATTCTACATAGGCTTTATCGCCCTCAAAGGCGATAGCCGCTTCCGCCAACGTAAGTACATCGGCACGTCGATTGAGCACTATTTCGGCATTGGCACTATATCCTGCACGGATATGCACGCTGTCGGGAATATGTGCCGCTCCTTTTATTTCGAACATCATAGCCCCGTTCGATTCGGTGCCTTTGGGAGATATATACTCCAATACGGCACTAAACCGCTGTTCGTTCATGGCACCGATGATGAGTTCCATAGGCATTCCTTCGCGCAGTTTGCCTACTTCCGTTTCGTCCATTTGTCCGACAAAGAGCATATCGCTGAGATCGGCAACGGTGGCAATGGTAGTACCGTCGTTGAAGGTATTGCTGAGAATGACCGAGTTTCCAACCTTTACGGGGATGTTGAGGATGGTGCCGGCAATAGTGGATTTTACCAATGTATTGGAATAGCCGGCTTGGTCCATCTTTTGGGCCACTCCGTCACGGGTGATACTGAGGTTATCTTCGGCTGCTTGAAATTCTTCTTGATCGGCTCGGTATTGCAGGCGACTTTTTTCGTACTCTTCCGCAGAAACAATACCTTGGGCGGCTAATGTGGAATCGCGCTCGAAAACACGGCGTGTGTTTTCCAAATTGTATTTTGCCAATCGTACGCGCGATTCGGCACTGTTGAGGGTCGCCATATCGGGTATGACTTTTATTTTGGCTATGGCTTCGCCTTTGCGTATCGTTTGCCCCGCCTCTTTGTAGAGTTCTGACACGATACCCGAAATCTGCGGTTTGATTTCCACTTCATCGCGTGGCTCTACTTTGCCGGTAACCACAGTGCGTTTCTCTATGTCGCCTCGTACTACGGTGTGAGTTTCGTACACTATAGGTTTGGGTTGCGACTTCTTCCATAAGAAGATAAAAGTCCATACTACGGCTATTGCTACGAGAGCCGCGATTATCCATTTCAGTGCTTTTTTCATATCTGTATCGTTTATCTTATTCTTCGCTCAGTGCTTCTATGGGTTTTACCGCTAATGCTCTCATTGCCGGCAATAATCCCGCAATTATACCAATGATAATGATGATAATGAGTGCGCTAACGGCTATCGGAAATGTTATTTGAGGGTCTTTTATGAAAACATCGGAGTGGTCGAGAATAGGTGAGATGAGTTGCAGCAGTCCTACTCCGGTGACGATGCCTATCGTACCTGCCAAGGCTGTGAGGAGAGTGCTCTCCGCCAAAATTTGTATGGCAATCAATGATGGAGGTGCTCCGATGGCACGTCGAATGCCTATTTCTTTGGTACGCTCTCGCACCGTGACAAGCAGGATATTGCTAACACCTACCGCACCGGAAAAGAGTGTGCCTAATCCGATTATCCAAATGAGCGCGCTGAGCCCTATTGTCAGGTAGTTCATAGCCTTGAAAGTCTCCTCTACGTTTTGTGAAAACATGGCACGCTCATCGTCCGGAGCCACTTGATGCTGTCGGCGTAGTACGTCTTTAATGCCTTTTTCTACCTGACTTACCCGTACGCCGGGCTGGGTGGATGCAAGCAGTATGTGTACGACATCCCCTAAGTTGTAGGCTTGCTGCAAGGCAGTAAGCGGCACTTGCACCTGTTTGTCGGGATGCCCGCCAATGTATACATCGGTCGTGCAAAGTTGTTTCACACCAACCACCTGATACCATATTCCGTTGGCACGAATACTTGTTCCAATAGGATTGCCGCCCTGCGGAAAGAGCACTTTATAGACCTCTTGTCCGATAACGCATACCTTGCGCTTTTCGCGAATATCAATACTGTTAATGAACCGTCCGTATGCAAGTTCGGTACGCAGCACTTGTGTAAATTCGGGGGTAACCCCCACTACACTGTAAGTGCCATAACGATCGGCATGAGAAACATTGTTATCTTCGGTGTTGCTGAATACCATGGGAACAAGCGCATCCAATCCTTGCACTTGTTGGCGCAATACAGGAAAATCGGAGGTTAGGATATCCCAATGTCTACCCCGTTGGAAACCTTTGTACGGTTTGCTTGTATAGCCGGTACCCATGATGGTGGTATTCATGGTAAAACCGTCAATCGATGAGAAGATGCCGTTTTTTAGTGCTTGCCCCAATCCTACCATGACAACAAGCATAAGCATGCCCCAAAACACACCGAAGGCCGTCAGCAAACTGCGTGAGCGGTTCTTGGTGATAGTTGTCCATATTTCATTTAAAAAATCCATGCTACGGTGTTATTTGTCTGCGTTCATGGCTTCGATAGGTTTTATGTTAACCGCCTTACGGGCAGGCATAAATCCGGCTATTGCTCCTACAATAACAAGTATCAGTGTGGCTGTCAATACCGAGGGTATGTCTACACTTGGCTGGTAGAAGATTGCTCCCGGTCCGTCATCGGTAGAGGGGATAAGCATGTCAATGAGTTCTACCAATCCTATTCCGGCAAACATGCCAATGTAGCCGAAAAGCGTAGTGATGAGCAGTGACTCCCCCACTATCGAAAGCAGTATGGTACGCGGAGATGCCCCAAGTGCCTTGCGGATACCTATCTCGCGTGTGCGTTCCTTTACCGATACCAACATGATATTGCTCACACCAACAGCCCCCGAAACTAAAGTACAGAGCGCAATAATCAGTACAAACAGACGTATGGCAGACATCACCTTCGATTGGTCTTCGTAACCTTTCATCTGTGACCATGTGCCTACGGCTTGCGTATCTGTAGGAGCAAATTGCATACTGCCTGCCAAGAGTTGCCGCACCTTATTCTCAAATAGGGTATATTGTTCCAACGTCTCTATTCCGTTGAGCGATAGGTTTATGTGGTCGAATTGCTTGCTGGGACTGTAGATGGCCTGATGTGTCGATAGAGGAATGTGCGCAGTCGCTCCCTCCCATCGTTCTCCTTTCTGGCAGATACCTATCACTCGGAAGTTGATGCCGCCTATTTTGATATATTTTCCTAATATATTTGTGTTGCCGTTGTTGATTTCTTCAACTGCACGTATGTCAAGCACAACAACTTTTGCTTGTTGATTGTCATCCAATTGGTTGATAAATCGTCCGGCTATGATGTTTTTTCGCATGATGTCCTGGTAATCTCCGTTGACACCTTTGAGTGTAATGTTGGAGTAGTTACCGTTGTAGGCGATTTCTTTTCCATAGTATGAGCAAACGGCAGAGAACTTATCTACTTCGGGCAGTTGTTGTATGAGGTGTGCTTCTTTTGGGGAGAACTGCAGGTATCTTCCCGATTTGAGCCCGTTGTAGGGCATGGAGGTCCAACCGGTCCATATTTCCATACTGTTGCTGATGGTGTTGCCAAACGAACGGCTGATACCATTTTGCAATCCGCTGCTTGCACCTAATAGTACAATCAAGATAAAGATACCCCATGCTACGGCAAATCCGGTCATGGCGGTACGGAATCGGTTACGCGCGATGGAGTCCCATATTTCAGCAAGCATTCCCATGTATTATTCAATGATTGTTCCGTCTTTGATGCGTATGATGCGTTTGGTTTGTTCGGCAACGTTTTGTTCGTGTGTGACGATGATCGTAGTAATCCCTTCTTGATTAAGTTGTTTGAATACTTGCATTACTTCGTCGGTTGTTTTGGAGTCTAATGCTCCGGTGGGTTCGTCAGCGAGCAGTATTTTCGGATTGGCTACGATGGCTCTTGCTATGGCAACACGTTGTTTTTGTCCTCCTGACATTTCGTTAGGCAGATGATGAGCCCAATCTTTCAGTCCCATACGTTCGAGTTGCTCCATGGCAAGTAGGTTGCGTTTTCTGCGTGAAACACCTTTATAGTAGAGCGGAAGTGCCACATTTTCGAGGGCATTTTTGAAGTTGAGGAGATTAAAACTCTGAAATACGAATCCTATTAGTTCGTTTCGTAGGCGTGCCGCTTGTGTTTCCGACAGATTCTTTATGAGCCGTCCGGCCAAATGGTAATCTCCGCTATCGTAGTTGTCAAGAATGCCCAAGATATTGAGCAGTGTGGATTTTCCTGACCCCGATGCGCCCATAATGGAAACAAATTCGCCTTCTGCTATGTGCAAATCAACTCCTTTTAGTACGTGCATGGCATTGGGCGTATTGGGGTTGTATGTTTTATGAATGTTGTTGAGTTGAATCATGTAGCGTATCGGTTCTGTATAAATGTCTTGTGTTATTTTCGTTGGCAAAGGTAGTATAATTTATAATACTATGCAATACATAATACTGAAAAATAGTGTATTTTTTTGAATATACCGTATTCCTCCGTTGGTATTTATGTTGTAAATATCTAAATCATAGTATATTGTGTAGATTTGCGACACTTTTCTTGTTTTAAGGGAATTAGTTGCTGATAGGGGTGTTTATTTGCAGGTGTTTTTTGTACGAGAGGGTTACGGGATTTCGACGGGATATCAACGAGGTCTCGTCGAACTTTCGTTTTATCATAATTGGTTGTTTGTTCCGATTCTTCAGCGCGGGCGTAGTCGTTTTGTCGTTATGTGTTGTGTTTGTGCTCTCGGTATATGTTCGCTATCTGTTGGGGTGCTACGGAATGTGTGAGGCATTATGTAAAAAAAAGAACGCTGTTGCGCAACAGCGTTGCGCAACAGCGTTGACAATACATTTATGCTTGAAGTATTATTTCTTCAGCGCGGCTTTCTTCTCTTTGCGGCGTGCTATGGCGTCTTGTATATCGAACGATATAGGTACTGCAATGAATAGTGTTGAGTATGTACCTATAATAACACCGAGCATCAGGGCGAAGATGAATCCTCTAATGGTTTCTCCACCAAAGATGAAGATAGCGAGCAGTACGACAAAGGTCGACATCGAAGTGGAGAATGTACGGCTTAGTGTAGCATTTAGTGCTTCGTTGATTTTGCTTCTGCGGTCGCGTTTCGGATAGAGTGTGTTGTATTCGCGTATACGGTCAAATACGACAACAGTATCGTTGATGGAGTAACCGATAATGGTCAGTATGGCAGCGATGAAAGATTGGTCAATTTCCATGGAGAAAGGCATAATCTTCCAAAGCAAGGCATACAAACCGAGAATGATGACGGTATCGTGTGCCAATCCGACAAGCGCACCTGCCGAGAATGAGAGGTTGCGGAAACGGATAAAGATATAGAGCGCAATGATAACCAAAGCGATGAGGATCGACCAGATGGCGGCAACTTTGATGTCGTCGGCAATAGACGGACCTACCTTTTGGCTCTGCATGATACCGATAGTATCGTCTACTTGTGTAGAGAGGAACTGTTCGGGAGTGACGTTGTCTGCCAAGAACGGCTTGCATCCTTCGTAGAGCAATGCTTCTATTTGGTCGTCAAGTTCTTCTCCGTTTTCGTGTATACGATAGTTGGTCGAGATACGTACCTGATTGTTGTCACCGATGGTGATAACAGTGAGCGAATAGGTTTCGTTGGTTTGCAGCGTCTCTTTGAATACGTTATCCAGCGATGCTTCTATCTCTTCAGTATTGACGGGTTGTGCAAAACGCACGATATAGTTACGTCCTCCTGAGAAATCGATACCGAAATTAAGTTCGCTCTGCAATGCTCCCGGAATCAGACCCAAGATACAGAAGATGATGAGCACTCCCGATATACCATAGCCCCAGAAGCGTTTTCCAACGAAATCAATATGGGTGTTGCGGAACCAGTTTTTGGTGAGTTTGGTTGTGAAGGGGAGTTCTTTGGCGCGTTTGCTTTCAGCATAGCGTTCAAGCAAAAGACGACTTACAAATACGGCGGTAAGGAACGAAGATATGATACCTATCATCAGTGTTACGGCGAAACCGCGGATAGGTCCTGTACCGAATACGGCAAGAACGACACCGGTAAGGAAAGTGGTAACGTTGGCGTCAATAATGGCAGAGATAGCATTGGAGTAACCGTCCTGAATGGCTTTCTTCATGTTCTTTCCGGCAGCCATCTCTTCGCGTATACGTTCGTAGATAAGTACGTTGGCATCTACGGCCATACCCATGGTCAGTACGATACCGGCAATACCCGAAAGGGTGAGCACGGCACTGAACGAAGCCAATATACCAAATAGCAGGAAGACGTTGCAAAGCAATGCCACATCGGCTACAAGTCCGGGGATAAAGCCATAGTAGAAAATCATGTAGAGCAATACAAGGCAGAAGGCAATAATGAAACTGATGAGTCCGTCATGAATGGCTTTCTGTCCGAGTGAAGGACCAACTACGTCTTCTTGTATAATGCGCGCGGGGGCAGGCATCTTACCCGACTTGAGTGTGTTGGCAAGGTCTTTTGCTTCTTCTACGGTGAAGTTACCTGTAATTTGTGAGTTGCCTCCCGTGATTTCGTTTTGCACGGTGGGGAAAGAATAAACATATCCGTCAAGAACGATGGCAATCGATTTGCCTATGTTTTCTTTGGTAATACGTGCCCATGTTTTAGCACCTTCGGCGTTCATTGACATCGATACGTTGGCGTAGGCACTTGTTTGTGAGAAGTCGGCACGTGCGTCGGTTATAACATCGCCTTCCAATGAAGCACGTCCGTCACGATTAACGGTTTTGAGTGCTACGAGTTGGTAGTAGGCACCTGCTTCGTCAATGGCTTTAACAGTCCAGCAAAGTTTCAAGTCACGCGGGAGTATACTCTTAGCCAATTGCGAGTTGAGCATGCTGTTTACCTTAGCGGTATCGGTATAGATAACTGTTCCGACAACAGGACCGCGATAGGCTTGTCCTGCTTGATTGACACTGGGATTGAGCACAGCGAAGAGCGGATTCTGTTTGGTATAGGCTTCCAAGGCTTCCTTTTGGTCAGCCTCATCGGTCTGTGCTGTTTGGAGCAGACTGTCAAGTTCTGATACGGTAGTGTCATCGGTTTCATCGATGGTATCTTCTTCCGCAACGGCTTCGTTGGTGGCATTTATTTGAGCGATGGCTTGGTTGAGTTGCATCATTTGCGGCAGAATCTCACCAAAATCATAGGTCTCCCAAAATTCCAAGTTGGCAGTACCTTGCAGCAATTTACGCACACGTTCGGGTTCTTTTATACCCGGAAGTTCGATAAGAATACGTCCGGCTTGGTCGAGTTTCTGTATATTGGGTTGTACTACACCGAAACGGTCGATACGTGTACGCAACACGTTGAACGAGTTGTTAATAGCACCGTCTACTTCTTCGCGTATTACTTTCTCAACTTCATCGTTGGTCGAGTTTAGGGTTACTTTGTCTTTGAGTTCAAAAGTAGAAAATACGGAAGCCAATTGAGCGTTAGGGTCTATTTCTTTGTATGATTGGATAAATAGTGTAACGAAATCACCGGTGCTGTTTTTCTGCTTCTCTTGCGCCAATGCCATTGCTTTGGTGAAGTTTTCCGAAGTGTTGTATCCGGAAAGTGCTTTCAGAATGTCGGGCACCGACACTTCCATGGTTACGTTCATACCGCCTTTCAAGTCAAGACCAAGATTAATTTCTTTTTCGCGGCATTGTTTGAGCGTGTACCCGAAATAAACTTTCTTGCTCGCAACGGAGTCAAGATATTGGTATTCGCGTGCTTTGTCGCCTTGTGCATATTCAACAGCCTTTTTGTTGTAGTGGCTGGTTACGATGCTGAACGACAGGTAGAACGCGCAGACCAAGGTAAGGCACACAGCCAAAATTCTAACAAGTCCTTTGTTTTGCATGTTATCTGTTATTTAGATGATTAATTATTCGTTGTCGTTAGTGTATTCTTCTGTAAAGAATTACACAAATAGTGCGCAAAGATACTACATTTTTTTTGAATCGGAAAACAACACTCCTATTTTTGCATAAAAAGATAGTAGAGTGATAGATATGGGCATAAAAAAAGCCGCTACCTTAAGGAGCGACTTACTGAGTTGCGGAGGATGGGATCGAACCACCGGCCTTCAGGTTATGAGCCTGACGAGCTACCACTGCTCTACTCCGCGATGTTATTTCTTGTTGAAATCGGCTGCAAAGGTACGGCTTTTCTTCGAACTGTGCAAGTCTTTGAAGTAAAAAAGTTATTTTTCTTCGAATGTTTGTATAATTTCTTCGGCTAACTGTTTGTCTTTCTCGAAGATATGGAGTTGCACTCCTCCTACTGATGAAGTGCCGTATAGGGGATATAATTGGGCAAAACACTCGTTTGCGAGGAAACATTGCACATCGTTTTGCTCCAACATATCTTTGACGCGTGCTGCTTCGGGCAGTGTGGCGTAGGTTCGGAATGTGATGATTTTGTCGTTCATGAGTGGTGATTTTGTGGTTGGTTTTATCCGACGGAGCCCTCCAGGCTTACTTGCAATAGTTTCTGTGCTTCTACGGCAAACTCCATAGGCAGTTTGTTGATCACTTCTTTGGCATAACCTCCTATGATGAGCCCGACGGCGTCTTCTGTTCCGATGCCGCGTTGTTGGCAGTAGAAGAGTTGTTCTTCGGATATTTTTGAAGTTGTGGCTTCGTGTTCTACCACTGCGGTCGGGTTGGCTATTTGCATATCGGGGAAGGTGTGTGCTCCGCATTTGTCACCTAATAGCAGTGAGTCGCATTGGCTGTAGTTACGTGCATTTTCTGCTCCGGGGACCACTTTTACCAAGCCGCGGTAGGAATTTTGGCTACGTCCTGCAGAGATACCTTTAGATACAATGCGCGAGCGCGTGTTCTTTCCCAAGTGTATCATCTTGGTTCCTGTATCGGCTTGTTGCATATTGTTGGTGACTGCCACAGAGTAGAATTCGGCAGTAGAGTTATCGCCTTTCAGAATGCAGGAAGGGTATTTCCAGGTAATGGCGGAGCCTGTTTCTACTTGTGTCCAACTGAGTCGTGCATTTTCGTGACAAATGCCGCGTTTGGTAACAAAATTGTAGATACCTCCTTTGCCGTCTTTATCGCCCGGATACCAGTTCTGTACGGTGGAGTATTTTACTTCGGCATCCTGCATTACCACTATTTCGACAATGGCAGCATGGAGTTGGTTCTCATCGCGCATAGGGGCTGTACATCCCTCAAGATAACTGAGGTATGCTCCTTCATCGGCTATGAGCAGTGTGCGCTCAAATTGTCCGGTATTGCCGGCATTGATGCGGAAATAGGTGGATAGTTCCATGGGGCATCGTACTCCTTTGGGTATATATACGAAACTGCCGTCGGAGAATACAGCCGAATTGAGCGCGGCATAGAAATTGTCGGTGCTGGGAACGACAGATCCGAGGTAGCGTTTTACCAAGTCGGGATGTTCACGCACAGCCTCGGATATGGAGCAGAAGATTATGCCTTGTTCTGCCAATGTTTCGCGGAATGTGGTCTTCACGCTTACGCTATCCATTACGGCGTCTACCGCCATGCCCGATAATGCTTTCTGCTCTTCAAGAGGAATACCTAATTTGTTGAACGTTTTGATAAGTTCGGGGTCTATTTCGCTTTCATCTTTGGGGGCGTTGGTGCGTGGGGCAGCGTAATAGGATATGTTCTGAAAGTCGATTTCCGGAATGGAGAGGTGTGCCCAAGTCGGAACGTTCATTTCTTTCCAATGTTTGTAGGCTTTCAGACGGAATTGGAGCAACCATTCGGGTTCCCCCTTTTTTGCTGAAATGAGACGCACGACATCTCCGTTCAATCCTTTGGGAATGATTTCGGTCTCGATGTCGGTATGGAATCCGTATTTGTATTCACCGGATGTGATGTCTTCTATAATGTCTGCCATAGTTGTATATCGGATATGTGTATACTACCAAGTATGTTGGTGATATTGCTTCTTTTCCAAATGCAAAAGTAATACTTTTTTTTCAATGGGAAAGTATTGCATATCATAGAAACACTTTCAAGATAGGGAATAATAGGGTAATTGGGTATTCCGAATATCGTGACTTGCCAATAATCACCGATGAAGGCGGAAATATATGTGTATAAAAACAAGAAAGGTTTCCCATGCGGGAAACCTTTCTGCTATAGTAATGTTTATGTACTTCTGATCGGTACGCGTGTTTATTCTTCTCCATCGAAAGCTACGGCAATGGAATTGGCTATTTCTGCCATTTCCTCACTGCTGAGTTGAAGTTTTGGATTGGAGAAAAGCATATCGGTTTCTTTTTGCAGCGGAATAAGATGAATATGCACATGGTTTACTTCCATGCCGAGTACGGCTACTCCGATGCGTTTGCAGTCGATAACTTTTCGCATGGCGATGGCTACTTGTTTGGCGAATACGCTGAGGTCGGCCAGTGTTTGGTCATCGAGATCGAAGATGTAGTCGGCTTCCGGTTCTGCTAATTTAGGGATAACGAGTGTATGCCCTTTTGCAAGCGGATTAATATCAAGGAAGGCGTAGAAACGATCATTTTCCGCTACCTTGTAAGAAGGTATGTCGCCATTAATGATGCGTGTGAAGATAGTCATGGTTGTTAGAGCGATATTTCAAGTATTTCAAATTGCATAGTACCCGATGGTACGCTGATGGTGGCTACATCACCCACTTTCTTTCCAAGTAATCCTTTGGCGATGGGGGTAGTGACGGAGAGTTTGCCTTCTTTGAAATTGGCTTCGCTCTCAGTGACAAGTTGGTAGGACATTACAGCCCCTGTTTTCGTATTTTTGATTTTGACACGTGTAAGCACTTGTACTTCGTTGGTATTGATGCGTGAGTCGTCAATGATGCGTGCTTCCATTATTTTGGCTTTGAGCATGGCAATTTTTGATTCGAGTTTGCCTTGTTCTTCTTTGGCGGCATCATATTCGGCGTTTTCACTTAAGTCACCTTTGTCGCGTGCTTCCTGAATCGCTTGGATAACGCGCGGTCTTTCAACGCCTTCGAGATAGACGAGTTCATCTTTGATTTTTTGCAGTCCGTCTGCAGTCATATAAACAACAGCCATAGTATTAGTGTTTTATATAATTTATAATTCTTCTTTATCAAAATAATAGCAAGATTGGTTTTTTGTAGTTATGTACAATGCGATACAACTGAAAAACAACGAGAAACTTCCCAGCCTCTCGTTGCCATTAAACCTAAACCTTAACTATGAAAATTTTATTTTGTTTTCGCAGGCAAAGGTACGCTTATTCTTTTGAATGTACAAGCATAGTCTGTATAAAACGTGTATTTTTATTGAAAAACAAGGTATTTTAAGGTGCGAATCTCTATTGCCGGATTGTTTGTTGTGTTTTTTTTGTATCTTTGCCCCAAAGATTTCAGTGTTATAAAAAAGAATGAGCAAGCGTTTTTATATAGAAACTTACGGTTGCCAGATGAATGTGGCAGACTCGGAGGTGGTAGCCGCTATTATGCAGACGGCAGATTATGAACTGACAGAACAAGAGGCGAATGCGGATGTGGTGTTGCTGAATACATGTTCTATTCGTGACAATGCAGAGCAGAAGATATTGTCGCGTTTGCAGTATTTCGGTTCGCAGCGCAAGAAGCATGCCGGGCGTATCGTAGGAGTGATAGGTTGCATGGCAGAACGTGTGGGGCAGGAACTGATAGAGAAACATGGGGTGAATTTTGCAGCAGGGCCGGATGCTTATCTGGATATACCTAATTTGTTGGCACAATGTGAACAGGGTATGCCTGCTATCAATGTGGAATTATCTAAAACAGAGACATATAGAGATATTATTCCTTCGCGCATAGGTAATCCCATATCGGGTTTTGTGAGTATCATGCGAGGCTGTAATAACTTTTGTTCGTATTGCGTAGTGCCTTATACAAGAGGTCGTGAACGCAGCCGTGACGTAGAAAGCATATTGGCGGAGGTGCGCGATTTGCAGGCACGCGGCTATAAAGAGGTAACGCTCTTGGGGCAGAATGTAAATTCCTATCGTTTTGAGCGTGACGGCATGACATTGGCTTTTCCTGAATTGTTGGAGATGGTGGCCGAGGCGGTGCCGGATATGCGTATCCGTTTCACTACTTCCCACCCGAAAGATATGTCAGACAAAACGTTAGAGGTGATTGCGCAACATAAGAATCTGTGTAAATTCATCCATCTGCCGGTGCAGAGCGGCAGCAATAGGATATTGTCGTTGATGAACCGGAAATACACGCGGGAATGGTATCTGGAACGCATAGCGGCAATCAGGCGTATATTGCCGGATGCAACTATAGGCACGGATGTGTTCTGCGGATTCCATAGTGAGACGGAGGAGGACCATCGGCAAACTCTTTCCTTGATGCGTAAAGTGGGGTTTGATACTGCCTTCATGTTCAAATACTCGGAACGCCCGGGTACCTATGCAAGCAAGCATCTGCCGGACGATATATCGGAAGAAACGAAGATACGGCGGCTGAACGAGATTATTGCACTGCAAAACCAACTGTCGTTGGAGAGCAACCAAAGGGATGTGGGAAAAACTTTTGAGGTGTTGGTAGAGGGTTTTTCCAAACGATCGAATGAACAACTCTATGGGCGTACATCGGGCTATAAGACGGTGGTCTTCCCACGGAAAGGACGTCGTATAGGCGAACTGATTCAGGTGCGTATCTTGTCATGTTCCGCTGCCACACTCATCGGCGAGGTAGTGGAGTGAGGTGAATGGATGAGATGAGTAGCGTATTGCTCAAGCATGGAAGATGAAATGTTGAGTTGTTTGGCAATAAGTTGCCGGTACTTATAGATGGTTCGTTGCGAATAATCAAGTATCGACATTAGGTCGTGGTTGCTATACCCCATACCTAACAAAATCAGAATGATAATCTCTGTTTGTGAGAGAGTTGGGGTAGTTTCTTGTAGTTGCACAATTTGCGGGTTATAGAGTTGCTGTAGATCTTTCAACAGCTCTTTTTTTTTGAATAAGTACCAAAGTTGACACAGTCGGCTTCGTGTGATTGTTTTAGATTTCTTCTTTTTGTGAGTTGTATTTTGTTCTTTATTTTTTGCTGATGGTTATATCGTTGATGAGATGTAAAAAGATCGTTTTGGCGAATTAGTAGATTCGTATGGCGTAATTGTAATTTTACTTTATGAAGCAGATATATTAGGCAGGCAATGACGATTGTTTCGGTGCATAGACTGACAATAAGAAAAAGAAAGATGTGATACATGGATATAAGTATTTTATTTACAAAGGTACATAAAAAAGCGTAATAAGACGGAGAGTTTTTTGATTATATCACATTGAACTTCTAAATAAAATTCATAAATCATTGATTTTTATTGTATTGTTAGATACTATGATAAAGGTATTATCTCATATTGAAAATTTGTATAAAAGAGTAAAAAAAGTGTATTTTGTAGATAATATATATTGCCATGAAAAACTACACTTTATCTCGTAAGGTACGTTTTTGGAGTGCCTTTGTACTTGTGTTAATAACGTTGGTTATTTCCGGTGTTATTATATGGATGCGGCATTGGCTGTTGTTCCTACTGGTCCTGCCATGGTTGTTCCTTTTATATGATGTGCTTGCTTGCAGATATGAACTGACGGAAGACACTATAAAAGTACGGACGGGGCAATATCCTTTTGGAAGAGTCTTCTATTGGACTGATTTTAAGGATGTAAAGGTGGATAAATTTGCCCCATGGGGCAGAGTGGTGTTACTGCCTAAGTCGGGCAAAAAGCGCGAAGAAGTGTACATCTTGTGCGATAATCCGCTTGCATTCAGGGATGAGTTGGCAGCACATCTGCACAGGAAATAACAATAGAAAACCATCGCAAAGTTCAGATTAAGCCTTGCCTTCCTGCCAATTGCAGGAGGTAGGCTTTTGCTGCTTCATATTCGTTCGGAATGATACCATCAAGAATAGCGTCTTTCACGGCAGTCTTCAAGTCACCCACTGCTTGGCAAGGCTGCAGATTGAGCAGTTGCATAATTTCTTCGCCTCGTATAGGTGGTTGGAAATTGCGGATGCGGTCTTTTTCCTCTATCTCTTTCAGTTTTTGCCGTACTAATTGGTAGTTCTGTCGATAACGTCGTACTTTCTCTTCGTTTTTCGATGTGATATCGGCATCGCAGAGTAGCATTAAGTCTTCGATGTCATCACCTGCCTCAAAGAGCAGTCGGCGTACAGCGGAGTCGGTAACCGTATCTTCGATCAGGTTGATAGGGCGCATATGAAGGTCTACCATTTTGATGACGTACTTCATCTTCTCGTTTTGTGGCAGTTTCATCTTCGCGAAGATGCGCGGTATCATTTTTGCTCCTATGTAGTTGTGATTGTGGAATGTCCAACCGATAGCAGGTTCCCAACGTTTGGAGCGTGGTTTCCCGATGTCGTGCAATAGTGCCGCCCAGCGTAGCCATAGATTGTCGGAAGTGGCTGCCAAGTGGTCAAGCACCAGTAAGGTGTGTTGGAAAATATCTTTATGCCCGCGTCCGTCTTTGGTTTCTACTCCTTTTAGTGCAGCCAGTTCGGGGAAGATGATTGGAAGCAATCCGGTCTTGTCTAATAATTGCCAACCTACGGACGGGCGGCGTGATAACATTATCTTGTTAAGTTCGTCCGCAATACGTTCTTTGGTGATGATTTGTATGCGTTCGCGGTTGCGCTCTATGGCCTCGAAAGTGGTAAGGTTTAGGTAGAATCCCAATTGAGATGCAAAACGAATACCGCGCATCATGCGGAGCGGGTCATCGGAAAACGTGATGTCGGGGTCAAGTGGTGTTCGGATGATACATTCTTCCATATCATGCAAACCGTCAAAGGGGTCAAGCAGTTCTCCATAACGTTCCTTGTTAAGACAGATAGCGAGTGCGTTAATCGTAAAGTCACGTCGGTTCTGGTCATCTTCAAGGGTACCGTCTTCAACGATGGGGTTGCGCGAATCGCGGTGATAAGATTCACGGCGTGCTCCTACAAACTCTATTTCTGTATCCCCTTGTTTCACTTGTGCGGTTCCGTAGGTTTTGAATACAGAGAGGTGTGTGCCTTTCCCTAAGGCGTTGGCTACTGCTTTGGCAAGAGAAATGCCGCTACCTACAACGACAACATCAATATCTTTGCTATGCCGATGTAAGAACAAATCACGCACCCAACCGCCTATAACGTAACATTCCAGCCCGAGTCGGTCGGCTTCCTCTCCTATGAGATGAAAGAGTGGTGTCTCTATTTTATCCGAATCGATAATCATAAATGTCTATTCGCTTGCAAAGATAATACTTTTTCGGCATAAAATTTGTACCTTTGCGGAAAAGATGCTTAAACGATTGCTTTATATGGTCTTCTTTTGTCTGATGTTTGCTTTGTCGGTAGGCGCTGCGGAGCGTTCTGATTCACTGTTGGTGCAGGTGCAGAATGGCGATACCTTATATTTGGCTTATCTGCGTGATGTGTATGTATTTCCTCCTATGCGTTTTAAGAACAAGAAGCAGGAGCGTTTCTATTGGAAAACGGTGCGTGATGTGAAGAAGACACTGCCCATAGCAAAGATACTGACAAAAGAGATGGAAAAGACGGATGCAGTGATGAGTAAGATGAATCGCAAAGAACAACGCAAGTTCTGGAAGCAATACGAGAAGGTGCTGTTTGCGCAGTATGAAGATTCGTTCCGCAAAATGACGGCAGCACAAGGGCAGATGCTCATGAAGTTGGTGGATAGAGAGTGTGGCAGGACATCGTATGAGGTAATCAAGTTTTATAAAGGCGGTTTTGCGGCTTCTTTTTGGCAAACTGTAGCAAAAATGGTAGGAAACGACTTGAAGGCGGAATATGACGGTGCTGACAAAGATCAAATAGTGGAGCGCATTATCCTACTTGTAGAATCGGGGCAGTTGTGAGTAGAGATGCTAAAAGTAGCGTATTGGAGTGCGTAATTGGTTCGGTCTTTGTAAGAGAATAGTGGAGGCAGAAGCACCTGCGTTTTATGTAGAAGAAAATAGTAACAGATATAAAAAAAGAATAGTATGAAAGTATCTAAACAAATGGGCAAAGTGGCTGCAGTGGCTGCTTTGTTAATGGCGATAGCAATGCCTATGTCAGCGCAGCGTAGTTATCAGCACTCGTTGGGTGTGGCGGTCGGTAGTTTTGATGGCGTAAGTTATAAACGTTTCTTGACGGATAAGTGGGCGGTGCAGGCTGATTTGGGATTCCGCATGCTCGCTACGCAGGGAAGTTTGCGTTTGGATGGATATCGAATGGGAACAGAAGCCTTTAATTATTGGACTTTTGAGGCGAATCCCAATATGGTATATCAATCGTTGATCGATGGTTGGGATTGGGGTGGTTTAAGTTGGTTTGCCGGTGGTGGTGTGAGTTTGGGACTGGCGCAAGGCTATGCAGGAACGAGCACTTATGGAAAATGGGGATTGAATGGTATAGTTGGCTTGGAACTTGGGCTGGACGATGCTCCGCTTACTATCGGTTTGGATTTTCGTCCGGGATACGGAATGCTTTTCGGGAACGGCTTTGTTGCTAATATGTTCGATTGGGCACTGGCTATAACGGTTAGATATACGTTTTGATGTTATTATCAAAACGTATGGATTATACATGGGTAGCCCGGCATTTGTAGATGGATAATAAGGTGGATAGCCGGCGTTTGAATTGACAATATAAGTAATTTTGAAATGAAAATCAGTTATGTAAAAACGGAGTCGGGTGGTCTGTTTAGAGCTTTTGAAACAGAAGAACCGTATCGTCCGATGGGGGAGATGACGTATGTGCGTCAATCTCCCGATATAATGATTATAGATCACACACAGACTTTTCGGGGTTTTGAAGGTAAAGGTGTTGGCAGGCGTTTGGTAGAGGCAGGGATCACTTATGCAAAAAACAATAATATGAGAATAAGGCCACTCTGTTCTTTTGCACGGGCTTACATAAGTAAGTTCCCCGATTTGCAGCAGTTGGTGGTAGAATAGACTCTACTGACAGATGCGATTGAGTTCGTGCAAACACTTGCAACAGAGGCAAGTGGTATAATGTGTTTGTATGTATTGGCGGGCGTTGGCAGATAGTTGAACCGATGCACATTGGCAGTGTGCAATGTCTTGGTGGTTGCACAAGAAAGAAATTCCGCAACGTGGACAAGTTTTGGTTTGCATGGGCTGTGTTGGTGGTCAAAGTATGGATAAAAGAAAAGACGTGTCTTTCCTCGCGGAGACTACGTCTTTTTTTTTGTAGCGGGACCCGGGATTGAACCGGGGACCTCATGATTATGAATCATGCGCTCTAACCGGCTGAGCTATCCCGCCTTGTCGGAATCTGTTGGGCAATTCTACTTTTTCAGTATTCTCTTACCTTTCGATTCCTCCTCTGATTCCAAAGAAACGAGTTCTGTGGAATTATACTCTGAAAATATTTTCAAAGCGGGTGCAAAAGTACAACAAGTTTTTGATACTTGCAAATGTTTTGCATTTTTTCTTTAGTTCAGCCTACCGAAACTCCGTTGATAACAGTTTTACTGGGAGTAATCAAGACTAATTTTCCATCGGCATTGACGGCTGAAAGAATCATACCTTGCGACTCTATACCCATCATCTTGCGTGGCGGGAAATTGGCAATGAACAATATTTGTTTGCCTACCAATTCTTCAGGATTGGGATAACTCTGTGCAATACCGGAGAGAATAGTGCGTCCGCCCATACCGTCATCAATGCGGAATTGGAGAAGTTTGTCCGATTTCTTTACTTTCTGACACTCCAATACAGTACCGACACGGATGTCGGTTTTGTCGAAATCATCAATAGTAGTGGCGGCTTTGATGGCTGCCGGTTGGAAGGCTTTTATTTCATTCTCTTTTTTGATGCGTGCGAGGCGATCTAATTGTGCTTGTATGGCATCATCTTCTATCTTTTCGAAAAGTAATTGCGGTTGATTGAGTCGATGCCCCGCTTCAAGTAGGTCTGTATTACCGAGGCGTTCCCAACCTGCTTCGCTGATATTGAGCATATCGCGCAATTTTGCTGCAGAGAAAGGTAGGAAAGGTTCAAAGGCAATACTCAAATTGGCTGCAATTTGCAGACTGAGATTAAGAATGGTGCCTACTCTCTCCATGTCGGTTTTCGCTAATTTCCAGGGTTCGGTATCGGCAAGATATTTGTTACCGATGCGCGCAAGATTCATGGCTTCTTTTTGCGCTTCGCGGAATCTGAAATTATTGAGATATTCTTCTACACGTGTTTTAATATCGCTGAATTCTGCTATGGTTTGTCGGTCGTATTCGGTAAGTTCTGCCGATTGTGGTACGTTCCCTGCAAAGTATTTGTGTGTTAACACCATGGCGCGGTTGATGAAATTACCGAAAATGGCAACCAGTTCGTTGTTATTACGTGCCTGAAAATCACCCCAGGTGAAATCATTGTCTTTGGTTTCCGGAGCATTGGCTGTAAGCACATAGCGCAACACATCTTGTTTGCCCGGAAAATCGTGCAGGTACTCGTGCAACCATACGGCCCAATTGCGAGATGTCGATATTTTGTCTCCTTCTAAGTTCAGAAATTCGTTGGACGGTACGTTGTCCGGCAAAATATAAGATCCTTCTGCTTTGAGCATTGCAGGGAATATGATACAATGGAAAACAATATTGTCTTTACCGATAAAATGTATCAGGCGTGTGTCGTTGTCTTTCCACCATGTTTCCCAATTGCCGAATTTATCAGGCTGTGCAGCACATAGTTCTTGAGTGTTGGAAATGTATCCGATAGGAGCATCGAACCATACGTAAAGAACTTTCCCGGCAGCACCCTCTACGGGGACGGGGATGCCCCAGTCAAGGTCACGACTTACGGCACGAGGCTGCAAGCCTTGGTCAAGCCACGATTTGCATTGTCCGTAAACATTCGGACGCCATTCTTTATGCCCCTCCAGAATCCATTGACGTAGCCAATCTTCGTGTTTGTCAAGTGGCAGATACCAATGTGTCGTTTCTTTCTTAATCAAATTACCACCTGAAATGGCAGATTTGGGGTTGATAAGTTCATCGGGAGAAAGTGATGAACCGCATTTCTCGCATTGGTCACCATAAGCACCTTGGGCATGGCAATGTGGACATTCACCGGTAATATAGCGGTCGGCAAGAAAAGTTTTCGCTTCCTCGTCGTAGTATTGTTGGGAGGTTTTGGTTATAAACTCGCCTTTGTTATATAGCGTCTTGAAAAAATCGGATGCAGTTTGTGCATGTTGTTGAGATGTTGTACGCGAATATACATCAAATGAGATGCCAAATTCGGCAAACGAATCTTTGATGAGTGTATGATAACGGTCAACAATATCTTGGGGAGTAACGCCTTCTTTGCGTGCTTTAATGGTGATAGGTACTCCGTGCTCATCGCTACCACCTACAAAAAGGACTTGCTCACCGCGCAAACGAAGGTATCTGACATAAATATCTGCCGGAACATAAACTCCCGCAAGGTGACCTATGTGTACGGGACCATTGGCATACGGTAAGGCGGAAGTAACAAGGGTGCGTTTGTAATTCATAATTCAACTTGTTTTGCGTTGGTGGGCGTGGGGATGAAAGGTGTAAAAATGAGCAGAAAATGCAGATTTTTTACAAGTTGTTTGCGCTCATCAACTATTTGTTGTATTTTTGTGGTCTGAAAAATTTGTGCAAAGGTAATGCAAGTTTTGCAATTGTGCAAATAGAATAATTCTCAATTAAGGATGGAAAGGCGTTTTGTATATTTAATCGGATTGTTGCTGTGTGCGTGTGTTTTACAGGCACAGGTGAAGAACTATATCAGTGTGTGGGGCGATTTGGGGGAATCGTCATTGCTGACCGATTTTCAGGGAACACTATCGGGATCTTCTATGGGAGTGGGTGCCGGTGTGGGATTCGGATACGAATTACAAGCAAACCATTTCTTATTTACGGTGGGTGTGAGTGCTAATGTGGCTCATTCGGCATTTGACCTTAGTGGCGCTGAATATGCTTTTGAGGCTATAGATACGGAATCCGATCCGTTGACATATATTGTTTCTGCCGATAACCGAAAAGATATGTACACCAATACATCGGTACAAATCCCGCTGATGTTGGGAGGACAGTTTAATCGTTTCTTCTTCTTGTTGGGGGCAAAGGTGGATTTGAGCGCTTATTGTGCTTCCAAAGTAAAGGCGGAAATTAGTACAAAAGGCGATTACCCTCAATTTATCGATCCTTTTGAGCATATGCCTGAACATGGTTTCTACGATAATGCCACTTTCGTTAATAAAGGGAAGGTTACGTTTAATCCCAATGTAATGGCATCGGCAGAAATTGGTTGGCGTTTGGGAGAAATAGCCCGCGGAACGGGATACGATGTCCCCAATCCCAAAACCATTTACCGACTGTCTCTTTTTGCCGATTATGGGTTGTTGGATCTTCATCGTCGTGGTTATGCCGAACCCTTTACATGGAAAGAGGACATGCCTGTGATTGATGAAAATACCGTTAACCAAATGAAAATGACCGATGTGTTGTCTACCTCTGTGGCTGCTAAGGCGGTGAATAATCTGATGGTCGGGGTTAAGTTTACAGTGCTCTTCCGTTTGCCGGAACGGGGAAATTGTGTAATCTGTAAGGACTGATGGTATTTTCTTAGAACCCTATTTTCTTTGTAGGGATCTTCTATATGTTATTCTAATCGAACCGTCGGACGTTTCTTAAACGTATGTCTAAGTGAATCTGTTTGGTGTTATTTACTTTTGAGCGATAATGAGAGTATTTGCTCTAACTCATCGCTTTTGACGGTTCTTATTTTTTCGCCAATGGCTACCGATATGTGTCCCGTTTCTTCCGATACAACAATGGCAACTGCATCGGTTATTTCTGTGAGTCCGAGTGCGGCACGATGACGTAGTCCGTATTGTTGCGGAAGATGAAGATTTTTAGATACGGGCAGAATGCAGGCGGCACTGTCAATGCGTCCGTTCGATATAAAGAGTGCTCCATCGTGCAGTGGTGTATTCTTAAAGAATATGTTTTCTATTAATCGGGCACTGATAATAGAGTTTATTTTCTCTCCGGTGGCTATATATTTGGTAAGATCTTGAGAGCGCGTTATAACGATTAAAGCCCCCGTTTTTGTTCTTGCCATGTGTCGGCAGGCTGTTACTATCTCATTTACATTGTGCTCAATGGCTGCTTGTACTTTGTCTGTGTGTAGATTTTTGTGTAACGAACTGATACTGAAACGCGAACCTATATGGGCAAAGAATGAACGAATCTCATCTTGAAAAATAACGATAAGGGCTAACGCTCCTACGTTTATAATACGGTCGAATAACGCTCCTGTTAGTTCTAATGCTAAAACATAAGAGGCTATAAACCATGCTATAATAAAGGCTAAAATGCCCCAAAATAAGTTGACGGCACCCGAGCGTTTGAGAATGCGGAACATCTCATAAAGAATTACGGCTACAAGAAAGATGTCTATAATATCTTTGAAACTTATTTGAAATCCCATATCGTTCGTGTATTAGGCGTTGGTGTATAATTGGTAGAGGGTGATGGCTTCAACGGCTGCTTTTACATCATGCACTCTTAGTATGTTGGCACCGTTTTGTAAAGCGAGCATATGAAGGGCAGTCGTGCCGTTAAGGGCTTCTTGTGGGGAACAATGCAATGCTTTGTATATCATCGATTTTCGCGAAATACCTGCTAATATGGGACACTCAAGTATCGTCAGATAAGATAGTTTGCGCAGTAGTTCGTAGTTCTGTTCTGATGTTTTGGCAAAGCCGAATCCCGGGTCAATGACGATATCTGCTACACCGAGTTGATGCAATGTTGCTATCTTTTGTTGGAAGTAATCGATTATTTCAGCGGTTAAACAGGTGTAGTCGGTATGTTGTTGCATGGTTTGCGGTGTACCTCGCATGTGCATGAGTATGTATGCGGTATGTTCTTGTGCAATGGTGCGGAACATATCTTTGTCAAGTTCTCCTCCCGAAATATCGTTGATTATTTGTACACCGTGGCTGCAAGCGGCTCGGTGTGCAATCTCTGCACGAAATGTATCTACCGACAAAATGGCATCGGGGAAATGTTTTCTTATCCATCCTGCCGCCATATCTACTCTGCGCCATTCTTCTTCCATACTTACTTCTTGCGCATTAGGACGCGATGAGTAGCCGCCTATGTCCAATAGGGTTGCACCCTCTTCCAAGGCTTTTGCTGCATAATCTGTCACTTCCTGTTCTGTAAGACTTTTACAGGAGTCGTAAAAACTGTCCGGAGTTATATTTATAATCCCCATTACGATGGGATGCTCCAACGATAATAATTTGCCGTTCAAGTTTAATGAATACATTGTCGGGTGATTGTTTTTGTATGCAAACCGACTACAAAGGTACGAAAAAATGCCGATATATTCGCGATACTGCCTGAAAACCTTTCCTGTAGAGAACGTGATTAACTGAAAATACGCTTTTTTTTGAAGATTTTCTGCAGAAAGTTGGTAAGGTTGAGAAAAAAATGTAACTTTGCGGGCTGAATGTCATTTGCAATTAATTGTATTAGTATGAATAACCCAACAAAGATCGCATTTCTTTCATTAGTTGTGCTGTTCGCCGCATGCTCAAACAACCGTGATTTGAACACCAAAGTGTCAAATACTACGGGGTGGAATTACTATGATCGAAACACAACCAATTTTGAGGCACTTGCCGGAGTTACCAATCTGACACCTATCGGAATGGTTCCTATTCAGGGCGGTACGTTTATGATTGGTGAAAAAGATGAGTTTGTTACCGCTCCGCGTAATAATTCGCAACGTAATCTCACCGTTAGTTCTTTCTATATGGATAAGTACGAGGTCAGCAACCTTAACTGGAGAGAATATGAACATTGGATGAGCATCGTGTTTGGTCCGGTGGCTCCTGAATTGGTGAAAAAAGTTTTGCCTGACACGCTCGTATGGCGCGAAGAAATGGCATACAACGAGCCTTATTTGGATAACTACTACCGTCACCCTGCTTTCAGTTTCTATCCAGTGGTGGGAGTTACGTGGGAACAGGCTATGGCATATAGCCAATGGCGTACCGACCGTGTAAACGAGTTGGCGTTGGTGCGTGCGGGAGCAATCGTTAATCCGCCTTTCGCAGAATTGCAACCTACCGACGATGAGGCATTCAAAGACGAATGGGAAACTATGACGGGCTATGAAATGGACGAATTCGAAGTTCCCGATCCCGATGACCCCGAGAATACTATCGTTATGTATCGTCCGCCTTACGAATATATTCGCGATAAATTCGTATTCAATACGCAAAAATACCTTACTTTAGCAGACTATTCCCCCGAAATGGGAAAAAGCCCTAAATTGGATAGTTATGGTAATGAGCGTAAGGTGAATCGTGCGGATGGAATCTTGGTAGTGGGCTATCGTTTGCCTACAGAGGCTGAATGGGAGTTCGCTGCTTATGCACCTATTGCAGGAGAAGATGGATTTACAACTGAAGGAAAAGTCTATCCTTGGTCAGGCTATCATCCGCGCAACCTCACTGCTAAACAGCAGGGGCAGCTGCAAGCCAACTTTGTGCGTGGGCGAGGCGATATGATGGGTGTTAGCGGAGCATTGAACGACCGTTATGTAATCACTGCACCGGTTGATGAATACTATCCGAACGATTACGGATTGTACAACATGGCAGGTAATGTCAACGAGTGGGTTATGGATGTTTATCGTGAAACTACGAACCAAGAAACAAGCGAATACAACTCTTTCCGTGGTAATATCTATACACGAGCCAAAAAAACTATGGTTACCTACGAAGACGGAACGAGCGTGGAAGCCTTTGTTATCGACTCTATAGGTGCTATCGCTGTCGAATATAAGGGGTCTGACGATAAACGCGATTATAAAGATGGTGATTTCGCATCGCTTATCAATACCGACTATCCGTTGGATACAGTGGCCGTAGAGAATCTGACGGAGCCGAAACACGATCCGACAGATATTCTTGCTCCCAAAATTACAAAGAATACACGTGTTTACAAAGGTGGTTCGTGGCGCGATCGTATCTATTGGCTGAATCCGTCTACACGTCGTTATCTCGACCAAGATAAGTGCTCAAGCACTATCGGTTTCCGTTGCGCAATGTCTACGGTGGGCAATCAAATTAACCCCACACAATCGGCTAACTGATTTGGTTCGTATAAATTATAAAGGCTGCTTGCATTTTGCAGGCAGCCTTTGTTCTTTTTATGTCGGGTAGTTTTCTTTCAATGTCGTTCTAAAATGTACTGTTGTCGCTTATTTTGTTTGACTAATGCAGATTATCAGTGCTTTATAAATCTGTTTGTCGTATGCTTAAATTTGTTCGGCATGCACTTAATGTTGTATCTTTGCCATGCTTTATCCTATAATCGCTAATTCGATGAGGGTATTGCTCCGAAAATAACCTTAATAATAGTTATCTTATATATGAGTATGAAACGCACGGGTGTATATTTTTTAGGCTTGATGATGTTGGGTTGTTGTCGTCCTGCAAATATTAGAGAGGCTATCGCTACAGTAGATTCGATAAGTGCTAATTATGAAACCGATACTTCGTTGGATTCTGCAAGGTTGTACAATATCGTTGCACTATTGGATGAACCGCATTTGGCGGCTTGGCACGCTAAGGCTCTTTATTGGTTGGGGCGTGATGCGGAAAAACATTGTCGGTACGATGAGGCTGTGCAGTTCTATGGTCGTGTCGATAGTTTGACGAGCGATTTTTCATTGTTGGGGCATAGTAGTTTGCATAAAGCCGGTGTTTATAAGTGGCAATGCAAAGACTCTTTGGCATTAGTATCTTATAGGCAAGCGGCAGACCATTTACTTGCAGCACGCGATTCTGTCTATTTCCCGCTTGCATTGGTAGAAACGGCATTGTTGGCAGAGCAATTGCAACATACCACCGAGTCCGATGTCTATCTGTCTGTCATTCGCCATCTGCAAGATGAAATCACGTGGCAAACAACATCGCGGGCATATAGTGGGGTGTGGATCGGTCTTGCCTCTGCACTTGTTCTGTTGGCTATTGGTGTTCTGTGGATGGTGGGATATTATAGAAGAGGGCGTACAATACCTGTATCAATTACCGAGGAAGATGTCGAAAAGAATATCCGAACGCTCCTATCTCAAGCCGATATAGAGGAATGTATCTGTTGGAAAGATTACGAGCGGATGAAGGATTTTGTCAACGCTTGGTTATATAAGGCGGTCGATAAGATAGGAGAGGAATGTCCCGACTTGAGCGAATCGGAAGTGCGTTTCTGTGTCTTGGTGATGCTCGGTTTTTCAGCAAAAGAAATTGCTGGGATGATGCATTTAAGTCCTCAGAGTATATCGAATAAGAAAACACGTACTGCGGCAAAGTTTGGTACCACTGCTGCCGAATTACGTCATAAACTCATACAAATAACCATAAATTAAATGAAAACAATGAAAGCGTATTATTTTGCATGTATGTCTGCATGTCTCATCTTGCTCGGATGTACTAAGGCTGCCGACAAAACGGTTGCTGCTGACAATGCAGATTCAACGATTGTTGTGGCAACCGAACAGTCAGAACCCATACTGATGGTGTGCGAAACCATGCCGGAGTTTCCGGGAGGGCAAATCGCCTTATTTCAGTACTTGTCTTCAATGCTCTCTTATCCCGATAGTGCCTCTCGGGCAGGTATCGAAGGGCGTGTGGTGTGCAGTTTTGTTATTGGTAAAGACGGTGATGTCCAAGATGCTGCTATCGCACAATCATCGGGAAACCAAGAGTTGGATGCAGAGGCTTTGCGGGTTGTTGCCACAATGCCCGATTGGTCACCGGGAATGCAAGACGGGAAGCCTGTAAGGGTGAGTTTCGCTTTACCCGTTGATTTCCGGCTGAATTAAATGCAGAAACAGACTGCCTGACAACGAAAGTTGGGCAGTCTGTTTTCTGTTGTAATATATCGCTGCGTCGGGTTTATTTGCCAAAGTAGCGGTTAAAGAGTCCTTCGAAACCATGACCATGACGAGCCTCGTCTTTAGCCATCTCATGAACAGTGTCGTGAATAGCGTCAAGGTTCAGTTCTTTAGCACGTTTGGCAATACGGAACTTATCTGCGCAAGCACCATTTTCAGCCATCATACGTTTCTCTAAATTGGTCTTCGTATCCCAAACTACATCACCGAGCAATTCTGCAAATTTAGCACAATGCTCTGCTTCTTCAAAAGCGTAGCGTTTGAAGGCTTCGGCTATTTCAGGGTAACCCTCACGATCGGCTTGACGACTCATTGCCAAATACATTCCTACTTCGGTCGCTTCGCCCATAAAGTGAGCATTCAGGTCGTTAATCATTTCTTCATCGCAACCTTTGGCTACGCCGATTACGTGCTCTGTAGCGAAAGACAGTTTCTCTTCGTTTACTTCTACAAATTTAGAAGCGGGTTGTTTGCACTGAGGGCAGAACTCTGGTGGGTTGGCACCTTCGTGTACATAACCGCACACGCTGCACATCCATTTTTTTTGCATAGTTGTTTGTTTTTTATAAGTTATTGTTTTATGATGTTTTGCTTGCATCTTGGGCAAATGCCGCTGATGTAGTATTCTTCTGTTTCTATGGTTGCCGCCGGCATGTTGGAGAATAGCGGACGATTGGCTATGGCGATGTCTTCTATTGCTCCGCATATCCTGCAGCGAAAATGGGCATGAAAATCGGTCACAAAATCATAGCGGGTATATTTGCCGTCTATGTTGATACTGCGTATCGCTCCTTTTTCTGCAAATAGGTTGAGGGTATTGTATACCGTTGCACGCGATAGATTTAAATTCTGCTTGCTGATACGCTCATAAATAGCCTCCGCAGTGGCATGCTGACGATGACGATGCAAATCTTCCGCTATCGCTATACGAGCCAACGAAGGACTTATGCCATGGGTCTGGAGGTAATCCCGTGCGTTAAAATCTATGGAGGTATTATTTATCATATAGTAATCATTCTAAACTTTAGAATCATTCTAATTCCTTGGCAAAGGTATACTTATTTTTTTAATCATACAACTACTTGTTCTATGAAATGCGATATTTTTTCTCTTGTATTGTGTAATTTCTTGGCGCTCAGTATTTTCTGTAAGATATTTTTCTATCTTCCGTGTATACCTTCTTGTGGAGTTTGGCTAAATGATAGTCTTTTTTGTAAATTGCAATACTTTTTCTTATTCTTTATGCATTATGTGCTTACAACTTGTGCATAATCAGGTGTACGAGATCATTACGAGACCGTAACGAGACCGTAACGAGATCTCGTCGACCTTTCATTCTGACAAAATCGGTTGCTTGAGCAAATAGAATGGAAATCTCAATAGTGTTTTCATCTTTTTTGTAGAGAGCCGTACATTGCTAAATGTCGCTCATGGTGAGCAGTAAATATAAAAGGTAGCATGGTTTTATACAAACTATGCTACCTTTCATAAGATAATAAATAGATCTTTTCTTATTTCTTCTTTTTCCAAAATTGGGTACGTCCTAAGGCTCCCCACTTGTCTAACGAACCGCGCAAAGCGAGTTTGCCATTCTCAATATAGATTTTCCCGTAGTAGAATTTACCATTGTCAGGGTCTAATACTTTGCCTCCGCTCAATACACCGTCTTTCTCAACCATGTCGCGTATTATTACCATGCCTAAGATGCGTTTGTTCTTGTCCTCATCTTTGCAGGCGGTACAGATTTCATCTTCGGTTCCGGGAAGTAACATCTCGGTAATTTTACCGTAGTATTTTCCGTTGCTTCCTTTGTAGATACTTACTACAGAATAACTCTCCCCGGTCTTGTCGTCCACTGTATACCATTCCCCTACAATCTCGTTGATTTGCGCAGAGCCGGCTATAGAGCCGACTATTAGTGCGACCAATGCTAAAATAGTCTTTTTCATACAATATGTTTATTATTTGTTGATTGATATAGTACTGCTTCTTGTCTGAAATGCACCTCATCGGGTGTTATGCTTAGTTGGCAACTCTGATTCATCAGTAAGGGCAAATTATACTCTACATGCCCGGCAGGAAAGTCGAATACAACAGGGTAATCATATTCACTCACGGCTTTCATTATACTCTCTTGAAGACTCTCTCGCATGCTGGGGTCATCATCGCAATCAGTGAATTGACCGACAATAAGTCCTTTCAGTTTGCTCAATACACCGCTCAAGCGTAAGTTCTGCAGCATTCGGTCAACATGGTAATGGCGTTCGCAAATATCTTCTATAAACAGAATAGTGTCCCTTTTCGTATTGATGGCGTAGGGGGTTCCTTGCAAACCGTAGAGAACCGATAAATTCCCGCCGCGCAATATGCCTTGTGTCACACCTGTTTTGTTTAGCGGATGAGATGGAAGTCTATAGTCGATATCTTCCCCTCGCAGACATTGCCACAGACTTTGTAGGGCGGGAGCGTCTTTAGGGAGTGTGGCAATATGCTTGGTCATAATGGCGTGTAACGACGGAATATCTTTTTGTCCCAGTAGATTGTGCAGACACGTAATGTCGCTAAAACCAATCACCATCGGACGATGTGTTTTCGGCAATTGTATGCTGTCAACTATTTGTGCCATTCCGTAGCCCCCCCTGCTACATAGTATAATATCAATATCAGGATTGTCTAATGCTGCATTCAGGTCTGCAAGACGTTCTTCCTCTGTGCCGGAAAAACGCCCGTAGCGTCCTTTGGCATGGGGGCTCATGCTAACACGATAACCTTGTTGGCGTAGTACGGAATAAGCATTGTCTATGTATTGGGGTTCTATTGCACCGGAGGGCGATATTATATGAATATGCATAAGAATACTCTGTTACGATGGTTACTGTCGTTCGTGTTCTATGCGTTGCAGATGGCAAAGCATTAGTTCACCGTTCTCTTCTCGCAGATGCATACCGTTGCCCTCACAATAGCGGAATAGTTTACAACTATTGCAAGGCTCTTGCTTTTTCATCCAACTGCGATCACGATAATTGCGAAAACCATTATCCCACACGTCCCAAAAATCATCTTTGTAGATATTTCCTTGGTAGTATTTTCCGCGTATGGAGGTACAGGCAGAGATACTTCCGTCTATCAATATGGAAGCAACACTGATGCCGGCAGCGCACTGATACAAGTGGTCGCGTACTTCGCCCTCATAAGTGCCTAAAAAGCCTTCGCAACTATACGATACATGTCTGCCTGCCAATCGCTCTGCTTTGATAAATTCAAGTAGTTCTACAAATTGGGAGTTCTCTAATAGTAGTTCCGGATTATCTTTGGCACGTCCCATGGGGTCAATGCCGAATAGTCGCCAATTCCTTACCCCTATACTCCATAGATAATCGCGCAAGGCAGGCAACTGTTTTAAGTTTCGCTTGTTTACGCAAGTTACTACGTCCCACACCAGCGTAGGGTCACCAGCGGCAAGTTGTATGGCTCTGCTGGTAGCGGAAAAACTAAGACGATTACCGCGCATCCAATTATGTTCCTTTTCCAAACCGTCCAAACTTACGGTCATGGAGCATAATCCTGCTTGACGTAGGCGTCTGAAACGTTCGGGAGTGAGGGCAAGCCCATTGGTAACCATGCCCCAAGGAAAACCGCGTTTATGCAGTGCATGTCCCACTTCTTCTATATCATTGCGCATCAGTGGTTCGCCACCGGAGATTACTATCATCACCTCGTTCGGATTGACATGAGGCATAATGCTGTCTATTACGCGCAGAAAATCTTCTGCCGGCATGTCCTTGTGGGTGGGAGCACTCTTGCAGTCGCTGCCACAGTGCAGACAGTTTACATTACAACGAAGGGTCGATTCCCAAAACAATTGTTGCAACGGATGTAGTGTCTTCAGATTATTACGTCTGAGACGCTCCAGTTCAAGGGCAATTTTCAGTCTTATATTCATATACATCTTACTCCTTTGTGGGTACAGACGAATGTGGAATGCCGTATTTTACTCTTATTTGCGACATGTCCGACTTTGTTTTCTGTAAATGTATATTTACGGAAACCTTGCCTGTTCCGTAGTTCCAAGTATCTTTTTTGTCGTCGTAAACAACTGCGGCTTTCTTTTGAGTGGATTCATAGAGGTGCTCGGGATCGTTTACTTCTATGGTTACACTGTCGGTCGGGAATCCGTAGGAACTACTCTCAAAACGACCGTCATTATTCGTGTAGAGTGTATCTATGCTATAGGTATTGGTATGCACAATCACTTGCTTGCCCTCTAAGGGTTCGTTGGAACGATTGGTAATAGCACCTTCTATTACATATTTTGCACTGGGAATACCATACATGGCTACAATACGATTATTCTCTTCTATTACGGATACTGTATCTCCGATCTCTTGTTTCTCTATAACGACTTTCTGACTTTTGCAACCAATGCCCAATAATGCTATAAGAGTACCTAATAGCAGATTTATCTTAGTTAGTAGTCTGTTCTTGAGTTTATATCCTGTTTGTTTCATATTGATATAGATTGTGTGTATACTATATGTGTCTGTTAAGACATGTATATAAAAAAAGAAAGGTTGTCATCCCGACAACCCAATCTTTACTTAACC
This sequence comes from Paludibacter sp., assembly GCA_023666945.1. GTDB lineage: Bacteria > Bacteroidota > Bacteroidia > Bacteroidales > Paludibacteraceae > Colicola. The sequence goes on along the minus strand of JAMPAY010000003.1, from coordinate 71,291 downwards.
TTAAATCTAATACCATGAAAAACACGGTGCAAAAGTACGGCACTTTTTTCATATACGCAATAGTTATGTGTAGAAAAATATGCTTTTTAGCATAAAAACACGTAACTTTCTCTGTTTTGTAACATCTGCTTTGCAAAATTACGAATAACTTGACGGGCGGAATTGGCAAACGGAAATATTACGGAAATAAATCTGTAATGCTATTTGTGGGATTGAAATAATAATTGTACTTTTGTATCGCCTTAAGAAGTGGTTTTTGAGTAAATAAGAAACGAAGTTGCGGTGACGAATATCACGGATAAGGCAAGGATTAAGCATATAAACCTATTTAATTATTTAAAGGATATGAAGAATTTAGATTTGACTCAGTATGGTATCACTGGTACCACTGAAATCCTGCACAATCCGTCTTATGAGGTTCTGTTTGCAGAAGAAACCAAAGAAGGATTGACCGGATTTGACAAAGGACAACTCACCGAACTTGGTGCAGTAAATGTTATGACCGGTGTTTACACAGGTCGTTCACCTAAAGACAAATACATCGTAGACGATGCTCAGAGCCACAATAACGTGTGGTGGACATCCGATGCATACAAAAACGACAATCACCCGATGTCGGAAGAAACATGGGCTGTCGTTAAAGAAATCGCAAAGAAAGAGTTGTGCAACAAACGTCTCTTTGTTGTTGATGCTTTCTGCGGAGCAAACAAAGATACACGCATGGCTGTACGTTTCATCGTTGAGGTGGCATGGCAAGCACACTTTGTTACCAACATGTTTATTCAACCTACGGCTGAGGAGTTGGAAAACTTCGAACCTAACTTTGTAATCTACAACGCTTCCAAAGCGAAAGTAGAGAACTACAAAGAATTAGGTCTTAACTCAGAAACTTGCGTAGCATTCAATACTACCAGCCGCGAGCAAGTAATCATCAACACTTGGTATGGTGGCGAAATGAAGAAAGGTATGTTCTCTATGATGAACTACTATCTGCCCCTCCAAGGTATCGCTTCTATGCACTGCTCTGCAAATACCGATAAGAATGGTGAGAATACCGCTATCTTCTTCGGCTTGTCCGGTACGGGTAAAACTACTCTTTCTACCGATCCTAAACGTCTGCTTATTGGTGATGACGAACACGGTTGGGACGATAATGGCGTTTTCAATTTCGAGGGCGGTTGCTATGCAAAGGTTATCAATCTTGATAAAGAGTCGGAGCCTGATATTTACAATGCTATTCGTCGCGATGCTCTTCTCGAGAATGTAACAGTTGACGAGAACGGTAAAATCGATTTCACCGACAAGAGTACTACCGAGAATACACGCGTGTCGTATCCTATCAATCATATTGAGAATATTGTACGCCCCGTTTCTGCAGGTCCTGCTGCCAAGAATGTAATCTTCTTGTCGGCCGATGCTTTCGGTGTATTGCCTCCGGTAAGTATTTTGACTCCAGAGCAGACTAAATACTACTTCTTGAGTGGTTTCACTGCTAAGTTGGCAGGTACCGAACGTGGTATTACAGAACCTACTCCTACTTTCTCTGCTTGCTTCGGTCAGGCTTTCTTGGAGTTGCATCCTACAAAGTATGCTGAAGAATTGGTGAAGAAAATGGAACAATCAGGTGCTAAGGCATATCTCGTTAATACCGGTTGGAACGGAACAGGCAAACGTATCTCTATCCGCGATACACGTGGTATCATCGATGCTATCCTTGATGGCGCAATTCTGTCTGCTCCCACCAAGACTATTCCTTATTTCAATTTCGAAGTTCCTACAGAGTTGCCGGGAGTTGATCCTAAGATTCTTGATCCTCGCGATACTTATGCGAATGCAGAAGAATGGAGCACAAAGGCTGAAGATTTGGCAGGTCGTTTCATTAAGAACTTTGCTAAGTACGAAGGCAATGAAGCAGGTAAGGCACTCGTTGCTGCCGGTCCTTCGCTGGAAAAATAATATCAGTTCCTTACAGTGGAATATATGCAAGAGAGAGCCTTTCGGGTTCTCTCTTGTTGTGTTTTTGTAGAGTATGGATATGTTCTTGTGCATAGGTTTGCTCATCGGCGTAAATTGTTGTACCTTTGCTTTTGTTTAAGAGAAATAATTACAAACGAAATACTATATCATGAAACAACAATTCTTTAGAGTGTGTGTGGCGTTGCTGGGAGGTTTTTCTCTGATGCCTTTGCCGGCGCAGGATAAACTGACAGGTACTGTCATCGGAACACAACAATCGGTCGATTACGCTACGGGAGCGGTGTCTACTACTATAAATACGGCAGCCATGGCGCATGATGGTGATTTGTCTACTTATTTCGCATCGTACGACCGACAGTATACATGGACGGGGCTTGACTTGGGGGCTAAATACATTATATCCAAGGTAGGGTGGTCGCCGCGCAACGACGGAGTCGGACCGGAACGAGTTGTTCTCGGTATCTTTGAGGGGGCCAATCAAGAAGACTTTATGGATGCCGTTCCTATCTTTATGATTACGGAGAGAGGGACTATCGGGCAAATGTCGTATGCAGATGTCGATTGTTCCAGAGGATTCCGCTATGTGCGTTATGTAGGGCCTGCTAATGCGCGGTGCAATATCGCAGAGGTGGAGTTTTATGGTGTTGAAGGAAATGGCGATGATACGCATCTCTATCAACTTACTAACTTGCCCACAGTGATTATCAATACACACAATGCAGAAGCACCTTATGACAAGGAACACGATATTGTATCTAATATCATTGTTATCTCTAAGGAGGGAAGCGATGTGCTTGAAAAGCAGGGAACATCACGTTTGCGAGGCAATGCCTCCATGCAGTTTGAGAAGAAACCGTATCGTATTAAGTTTGATAAGAAGCAGTCGTTGTTGGATGCGCCTGCAACGGCAAAGAAGTGGACGCTTATCAATAACTATGGTGATAAGACCCTTATGCGTAACATTGTTGCATTTGAAGCAAGTCGTCGCAGCGGGCTTACATATACACCGTTCTGTCAATCGGTGGATGTAGTGCTCAATGGAGAGTATAAGGGGAATTATCAACTGTGCGACCAAGTGGAGGTTAATAAGAACAAGGTGTCTGTTGTAGAAATGGCTCCTACCGATATCGCAGGGGAAGAACTCACGGGCGGTTACTTTTTAGAGGTGGATGGGTATGCCGACCAAGAACTGTCGTGGTTTAATTCGGCAAGGGGAATCCCTGTTACCATTAAGTCGCCTAAAGACGATGAGATTGTTCCACAACAGAAACAATACATTGCAGACTATTTCAATAAGATGGAATCGTTGGTATATGCTAACGGGAACGGTGAAACGTACGATGATATATTAGATCTTCCTTCGTTCTTACGCTTATTCCTGATTGGAGAGTTTTCGGGAAATACCGATACCTATTGGAGTACGTATATCTATAAGGAACGCTCCGATAAGAAGATGTATTTCGGTCCGGTATGGGACTTCGATATTGCGTTTGATAACGACTATCGCACATATCCCATTAACAATAAAACAGACTATGTATATCGTTCGGGAGGTTCTTCCGCAGGATCTATGAGTGCTTTGGTTACGAGGGTTATTAATCGTCCGGAGGTAACAACGCAACTACAAGAACTTTGGCAGACTTTGCGCGATAAGCAAGGCTTTAGTGAGAACTCGTTCTGCGCATACATAGATAGTATTGCTGCCGATTTGGACGCTTCCCAACGTTTGAACTTTATGCGTTGGAAGATGCTTCAGACGGGGGTGCATATGAATCCGGTAACGTATGCAACGTATGAGCAATATGTTGATGCCTTGAAGCAGTATGTAACGAATCGTATTGCGTGGTTAGACCGTCGGTTGAACTATGTTCCAGCAAGTGGTGTTGAGTCGGTAGTGTCGGATACTTCAGTGTCGGTTTATGTACGTTCGGATGGCGAGGTTGTGATAATTGGAACGGATGACGTTTATATGGTGTATGATGCAACCGGGCGTTTGTGTGGCCGTGGCTCTGCCGTTTCTCCGGCTCGCTTATCGCAAGCGGGTGTGTATGTGGTGAGTGTAGCGGGACAATCGTTCAAGATTGTTTTGTAAGAAGCTTCTTACTAAAAGAGTTATACTACAGAGCGGACTTGCATTGCGCAAGTCCGCTCTGTAGTATATATATTATTTTTCTCTCCTTCCTAAAGGCGTTTGATGATGCGCAAGTCGTGGGTATGTTCACCGGTTTCAGAAGAAATGATACCGGTAGCATCGATACGCTCCACTTTTACTCTACCCGAACAGTGTATAATATGTTCGTTGTCTAACAAAATACCTACGTGTGAGATATTGGTTGAAGCAGCGTTTCGGCTGCGATGATCGAAAAAGGCAAGGTCGCCGCATTGTGCTTCTTGCAAGAAAGGAACTTCATTGCCGAGGGCTACTTGTTGGCGTGCATTGCGAGGAAGTTGATGTCCGAAGATACTCATGACAATTCCGGTAAAGCCGGAGCAGTCCATTCCTAACGCGTTTTTTCCTCCCCACAGATAGGGGGTGTTGAGCAAGAAACGGGTGACACTAAGGAAATTGTCTTTAGTGAGTGACAGTGGTGTGGTGACCATTGAGGGGTCGATGCGGAACCGTACTCCAAGCACTTGAAACTGTCCGTCTTTGTAGTCGGGTAGTCGGGTACCGGCTGTGAGCGGTATGGTTTGTCCGTTGTTCTCACTGACAGCAAATGCCATGGGCATTCGTACAAGAGCGGATAGATCGGCTTTGCTGAAATTGTGATACTCTTCTTCTGTCATGGGTGTTATCATTTTGAAATCGACCCATCCTTCTTCTCCGTCGGTATGGTTGCGTATGCGTTTCCAGCGAGGGAGTTCTTCGAGAATATCGCAAGTTTCGGCAAAAAGCAGTTGGGTAAGTTGTTCCGATTCCTCCGCGGCAGCGGAGCGAACCGGAACAATACTATGTAAAACAATGCCTTTCATTACCGAGGGTGATTACCAAATGCTAACACGATTTTCGGGAGCGACATAGAGGGGTGATTCCTCTGTTATATTCCATGCATCGTACCATGCTTGAATGTGTGGTAGCGCTCCATTAACACGCCAACGTCCGAGTGAGTGAGGATCGGATTTTGTGCGTTGCAGAATTTCTTCGGGGCGGATATTGCCGGCCCAAACATTGGCATATGCCAAGAAGAAACGTTGTTCGGGTGTGAAACCTTCGCGTGTAGCCAAGGGTGCATCTTTTGTTGCGTTTTTGAAGGCTTGGAACGATACCTGCAGTCCTCCGTGGTCGGCAATGTTTTCGCCGAGCGTGAAGCGTCCGTTGGCATAGACACCGGGTGCAACTTCAATATGGTCGAAATAGTCAGCCATTACTTTGGTACGTGCATCGAAGTTGGCTTTGTCTTCGGCTGTCCACCAGTTAGCGAGGTTGCCGTCTTTATCGAATTGGCTTCCTTGATCATCGAATCCGTGCGTCATTTCGTGTCCGATAACGACACCGATTGCCCCATAGTTAAAGGCATCGTCGGCATTCATATCGAAGAAGGGATATTGGAGTATACCTGCAGGGAAACAAATTTCGTTGGTGGAGGGATTGTAGTAGGCGTTGACAGTTTGCGGTGTCATATACCATTTGTCGCGATCAACGGGTTTGTCGAGGAAACTGAGGCTATATGCCTGTTCGAATTTCGCAGCCCGTTGGAGGTTGGTATAGTAGGCGTCAGCGGGGTTGATGTCCAAATCGGTATAGTCGCGCCATTTATCAGGATATCCGACTTTTACATAGAAAGCGGCAAGTTTTTCTTGCGCTTTGGCTTTTGTTTCGTCGCTCATCCATGTGAGGGCATCGATACGTTGTGAGAGTGATTCTTGCAGGTTGCCGACCAATGTGAGCATGCGTGCTTTAGCCTCCGGTGGGAAGTATTTTTGTACGTACATTTGTCCGACTGCTTCGCCGAGCGTTCCGTTGACAATGCTTACGGCACGTTTCCAGAGTGGTGAGGGTTCTTCGCGTCCGGAGAGTATTTTTCCGTAGAATGCGAAATTGGCAGCATATATTTCGTCGGTGAGATAGGATGCCGCTCCGTCGATGGTTTGCCAGATAAAGAGTGTTTTGAGATCTTCGAGCGGTTCTTCTGCAAGCATTTTTCCTGCTTCTTGCAAGTGCTTGATTTGTCCGACAGAGATGCTATCGGTAGATATGTTCATTGCACTGAGATAGGTATCCCAATTAACTTCGGGTACAAGTGTCTTGAGATCGTTAATGCTCATTTTGTTGTAGTTGGCAGCGGGGTCACGCAATTCGACATTGTCTTTGGCGGCTCCTGCCAATAGTGTTTCGAGTCTAAGCACGGTTTGTGCGCGTTGTTCGCCATCGTTATAGCCAAAGAGTTGGAACATGGTGTCAATATGCTTGAGATACTCGTTGCGAATCATGGTGGTGTGTTCATCGGTATCGAAATAGTATTCTTTTTCACCGAGAGCATAGCCTCCTTGATATGTTTTGAGCATATTCATGGCACTGTTCATTTCATCGGCATCAACATACATAGCCCAAATACCGCATTCCATGCTTTCTCCGAGGAATTGAGAGAGTTGTTCTCGTTCGGTGATGTTTTCGATGGCTTGCAACGATGCCTTGAGCGGCTCAATGCCTTCGTTGTTGCGTCGTGTGGTATCGAGCGCGAGGTTGTAGAGGTCTCCGATTTTTTGCTCGATTGTTCCTTGTTTGTGTTGTGTTGCAGCGATTTCGGAAATGAGTCCGTTAAGTTGTTCGCGGTTGTTTTCCGCCAATTTATCGAATGAACCGAAACGGCTGTACTCGGGTGTCAGAGGATTGGCAGCCATCCATCCTCCGCAGGCGTACTGATAGAAATCGTTTTGCGCAACGGCTGTTGTGTCAAGGTTCTCCAATTGGATACCTATGGTTTGCGCTTTTTTACATCCTACTGACATACAGGTTAGTGCAATTAGTAAAATAGATTTTGTTTTCATTGTGTTTATGTGTAATTATACAATTAATATCGTTATAGTAATAACGTATTGACTTGCAAAGGTACGGAAAAATATCCGTTTGAGCCAATGTGGTGTTGCTTTTTTAGTGTAACTATATCAAAAACGAGGTCTACTTAGATGGAGGACGTGTCAGGCGAATGAGAACGAGCAAGCGGTTTTGACAGAATGATATCTCGACACGGTCTCGTTATGATCTCGTTAAGGTCTCGTTACGGTCTCGTAATGCTGTGGTGTGCTATGTTGTTTGCGAATAATGCTATAGTAGTATCTAAATAATAGTATTTTATGCTTAATGTTGTTGTTTTGATAAATTTGCATTGTTTCTTTTCGTGTTGCGATGAATGTTTACAATTAACAGAATAGAGAGTGGTAGGTATTTCGCGTTGTGTTTTTATTTGCTTTTGAGTGAAATTAGTTGTAAATTTGCAGCCAATTAAGTTAAATGACTAATTGTGTGGTTATATGAAGCGATTGATGGTATTCTTTTTTGCTGCTTTGTTAGTACATGGCATTGCGGCTCAACATACAGAAATCTACAGTTCGGCGGACGCTGCTTATACGGATGGTGTAACACTTTATCAGCAAGGGCAGTATGCTGCTGCTTACAGATATATAGATAGGTATTTGCAACAGTCGTTGCCTTTGCAGTATAGATCGGAGGCTACGTTTTATAAGACGGCGATAGCCTATGAATTGCGCCAAAAGGACGCCTTAAAACAATTGCAGTCGTATAAAGCGGCGGAACCTTATAGTACTTACATGTCGGAAACTGAATTTATGATAGGTGTTCTGCAAACGGAAAAGGGTAAGTACAAGCAGGCATTGAAAGCGTTTGTACAGGTGAAACCAAAGGAATTGTTTCGTCAGCATCAACCTGATTATTTGTTTTATAAAGGATATGCTCATTTGGAAATGGGTGAGACTCAACAGGCTTTGAGTTGTTTTAATCAGTTGAAACGCACACAAAATCTCTATACGTTACAGGCTAAGTATTATGCGGCTTTCTGTCATTATTCGCAAGGGAATTATGCCAAGGCATTGCCTGATTTTTTGGCGATAGAGCATACGCAAGCGTATCGGAACATAGTGCCGTATTACATCATTCAAATATATTATGCACAGAAGCAATATGATGAGGTGTATGAGCGTGCAGAGTATTTGTTGGATAGTAATCCGGAGAATGAGAATAACGGGGAGTTGCATAGAATGTTGGGTGAGATACATTATCAAGAGGGGCGTTATGACAAAGCAGTGGAGCATTTGGGTGAGTATGAAAGACTGTCGAAAGTGCGTCAGCAGTCGCTTGTGCGGAATGATATATATTTGCTGGGTATGTCGTATTACCGTCTTTCAGACTGGGGAAATGCGGTGCGTTATTTGAATAACGTGAAAAAGGAACGGGATGAACTATCGGAAAATACCTGCTATCATTTGGGTAATGCCTATGCAAACCAAGGTCAGATAGAGGCGGCAAAGATGGCTTATAGTGCCGCCATGCGGTATAAACTGAATGCCAGGATAAGGGAAGAAGCGATGTATAATTATGCTTTGACCACCTATAAATCTTCAAGTGCATTGGGTGAGAGTGTGAGTGCATTTACGGATTTTTTGAAAGAGTATCCCGGATCGGAATATGAGACTCAGGTGTATGAATTGTTGTGCGATGTGTTTATGACTTCGAAGAACTATCAGGCAGCCTTGGGTGCTTTGGATAGCATAGCGCATCCTACTACACAGATGCAAGAAACGAAGCAATATCTGCGTTATCAGTTGGGTACGGATGCTTTTTTGCAGGGTAAGACAGATGTGGCGATTCGATATTTAACCGCCGTAATTGACAACGAAAAGAAGACCTCGGTTTATAAGACGGAGAGTTACTTTTGGCGTGCGGAGAGTGAGTATAAGCGTGGTTCGTATGCTCAGGCTCAGGCAGATTATGAACAATTTTGTCGTCAGCCGAATGCGGACAAGAGCAAGAATTATGCGGTAACGGACTATGCAATAGGTTATGCGTTGTTTGCTCAGCAGCAGTATGCTGCGGCATTGGAGTATTTTACAGCCTATGTCAGTCATGCGGACCCGAGCGTATCGACGTATATTGATGCTCTGAACCGTCAGGGCGATTGCTATTTTACAGCCCGTGACTATGTGCGTGCAGAAGGGTGTTATGCCAAAGCGGTATCGATAGGTGGTACGGGTGTGGATTATGCTTTGTTTCAGCGCGGTTGTTCGTTAGGTTTGCTGAAACGCTATTCGGATAAGATAAATGTGCTGGAGAAATTGGTGAAGCAGTATCCGAAATCGGATTATGCAGACGATGCGTTGTATGAGATAGCGCGTGCGGAATTGCAGCGTAATAATGACAATGCCGCCATAACATCGTATGAGCGATTGCTGAGTGTTTATCCGCATTCGAACATGGCTCGAAAGGCTTCTTTGGAAAAAGCCATGATATATTATAATCTGAAGAATTACGATGCCGCTATAACATCGTACAAACAGGTAATAAAGAATTATCCGGGCAGTGAGGAAGCCTATGCGGCATTGGACGGCTTACAGTCGGCTTATATAGAAACCAATAATGTGAATGAATATTTGGCTTATACAAAAACGTTGGGTCGCATTAATATGACAACGGATAGTCGTGAAGATTCGTTGACGTATGTGGCAGCGGAGCGTCAGTATATGTTGGGTAATTATAAAGATGCGGTGGCAGGCTTGGGGAAATACGTATCGCAGTATTGTACGGGCGGTAGGTATTGTACGTCGGCGCAGTATTATTTTGCAGACAGCCATTATCAATTGGGTCAAAGAAAAGAGGCCTCGGAAGCCTATAAGGTGTTAACAGAGATACAGGGTAATCCGTATATGGAAGAGGCTTGTATGCGTGTTGCCGAGATTGCCTATGATGAAAAGGATTATGCTACCGCCCTGACTTATTTCAGACGTTTGCAGGAAGTGGCCGGTTCGATAGATAAAGAGAATATTGCTCGGTTGGGAATATTGCGTTGCAGTTATTATTTAGAGGACCATGCGACCACGATAGATGTTGCGGGTCGGATAATAGACGATGTGGCATCGTCGGCTACGTTGGTGTCGGAAGCCCGCTATAATAGGGGCAGGGCTTATTATGCGCAGGGGCAGTATGAGAAGGCCGCGGAAGATTTGCAAACCTTGGCTACCGATGTGCGAACTCAGCAAGGGGCGGAGTCGAAGTATTTGTTAGGTGAATTAGCATTTGTGCAAGATGATTTAGATAAGGCAGAAGCAGAGGTAATGGAATTTGCGGGTATGAATACGCAGCATCAGTATTGGTTGGCAAAGAGTTTTGTGCTGCTATCGGATATATACGTAAAACGGGGTGATGATTTTCAAGCCAAGCAGTATTTGCTGAGTTTGCAAAGTAATTATAGGACGCAGGATAATATTCAAGATATTATAGAACAGCGTCTTGCACAGATAGAAGAACGTGAAACAGAAAAAGTGGCAGATAATGAAGAAGACTTTTAATATACTATTGCTAATGTTGTGTTCTGCGGGTATATATGCGCAGAACGATACGATTATAGAACGCACGGTAACGGTGGAACGAGAATATGAACCCACGGTGCGTCAAGCGGGAAAACTGAGCGTTAAGCCACAGGTATATACCCCTGTGCTTCAACCGATACAGGTGCGCTACTCCGACTATGCCGATCCGTTGGCATTGGATTTTAATTTCAATGAATTGGGTTATTCGGAAACGAATTTTTTGCAGCCCCGTTCGCTGCATGGCTTTCTGCGTGGGGGCATAGGTCATATCAATAGTGTGTTTGATTTTACGTATCGTTTGACGGAAAAAAAAGACATATTGTTTGATATAGACGCGCATCATTTGGGACAATGGGGACGCAAGACGTTGAGCGACACTTGGGTAGGATTGAATTTTTCGAAATTGTTTACGGGGGCGGATTTGTATTTCGGTGTAACAGGCAAAAATACGTTCTTTACTCGCTATGGGCGTTATTTTGACTATGATGATATTGCCAAAGGAAGGGGGCATTTTACGGAATCGTACAAAGGTTTTGATAAGGATGCGAAAGGCAACTTCTGGGAGGTGGATACAAAAATAGGAGTGCGTTCGTTGCCGAATGCGGATATAAGATATATGGTGCAAACAGGTTATGAGGCGTTTGTGATAGGGCATGTGGCGACAGAGCATCAGATAAATACGCAAGCGATGTTTGAATGGCGTGGGGAGGAACATCATGCCGGTGGAAACTTGCTTGTGCAGAATAGGTTGTATTCGGTAGATACGCCTGATTGGCAAATCGCCACAGATGCGGGTAATGATACGATATTGCAGCATCATCATGTGGTGAAGTTTGAGCCTTATTATGAATATCAGGGTAAACGATTTGGTATTCATGCGGGTGTGAATGTTGACTTTGCCATAGGTAAAGGTAAACTGTGTTTGCCTTCGCCGAATGTTACTTTTGAGGCCAAACTGACAGAGGATTGGTTGGCCTTGTATGGCGGGGCAGTAGGTGACTATATGATAACATCGGTGCGTGATAATTTTCATTACAACCGTTATCTGCATCCAGAATTGGAGTTGACCGATACGTGCAATAGAACCTATATGCCCGTAGATGCGTTCTTGGGTTTTAAGATTCGTCCGCAAGCCAATTTGTTGATAGATATTTATGCCCATTATATGTTGACAAAGTATGATGTATTTTATCAAACGGATACGTTAGGGTATTTTACATTGGTAGGCTCGGGACACCAGCGTTGGAAGATAGGCGGAAAGGTGGATTATCATTATCAGGATATTGTAAATATCCATTTGGACGGTAACTATACATTTTGGAAGATGGATGCGATAGATTATGCGTTTTATCGCCCTTCGTGGGAGATAAATTTCCGTGTGGATGCAAAGATAAACAGTAAGATATCGCTTTATTCGGACAACTATTTTGCCGGTGGACAATATGCTTGTGTGGGTGGGGAATCTGTTGCGCTGCGCCCGACAATAGATTTAAACTTGGGTGTGCAGTACAATATCAACAAATGGTTGGCATGCTATTTGCAACTGAATAATTATTTGAACCGTAAACATGATATGTTTTACGGTTATCAGACACAAGGCATAAATTTTGTTGCTGGTGTGACATGGAGTTTTTGACAAGCAAAGGACGATACAGATGAATATTCACTTTATAGCGATAGGCGGTGCCGCCATGCATAACTTGGCATTGGCGGTGGCATCGAAACCCGGATATAAGGTAACGGGCAGTGATGATGAGATATTTGATCCGGCACGGAGTCGGTTGGCTGCGAAAGGGTTGTTGCCCGCAGAACCCGGTTGGCATCCGGAGCGTATTACGGAAGATACGGATGCCGTGATATTGGGTATGCATGCTCGTGAGGATAATCCGGAATTGTTGCGTGCGAAAGAATTAGGGATACGCATCTATTCGTTTCCTGAATACTTGTATGAGCAGACGAAAGACAAAACGCGTATAGTGGTAGGCGGTTCGCATGGAAAAACGACCACCACAGCGATGATACTCTATGTGTTACGAAAATTGGGAATAGAGACCGACTATATGGTGGGTGCGCAGATAGCAGGGTTCGATACGATGGTGCGCCTTTCGACGACAGCGAAGTATGCCGTATTTGAGGGAGATGAATATCTGACGTCTCCGTTGGACTTGCGGAGCAAATTTCATTGGTATCATCCGCATGTGGCGATACTGACCGGTATAGCGTGGGATCATATAAACGTGTTCCCTACTTTTGAGAAATATGTGGATACGTTTCGGCAGTTTGTCGGTTTGATGGAACCTGCGGGCAAGTTAATCTATTATAAGGGCGATAAGGAATTGTGCGGTATAGCCGCACATGCAAGAGAAGATTTGCAGTGTATTGGTTATGATACTCCAGCATTTACGATAGAGCAAGGAGTGACCTATATTGGTGAAGAACGTGTTCCTTTAAAGGTATTCGGCAGACATAATTTGCAGAATATGCATGCTGCTCAGTTGGCCTGCGCACAAATCGGTATAAATGCTGCGGATTTCTATCGTGCCGTGTCGGATTTTACGGGTGCGAGCAATCGTTTGGAGAAAGTGGCAGAGAAAGGGAATAGTGTGGCGTATAAGGATTTCGCACATTCGCCAAGCAAGTTGCGTGCTACTGTAAATGCGGTGAGAGAACAGTATCCGAAACGCAGGGTGATAGCCTGCATGGAATTGCATACGTTTTCATCGTTAATGGCAGATTTTCTGCCTCAGTATAAAGACTGTATGTCGGAAGCCGATGTGGCATTTGTGTATTTTAATCCGAAAGTGATTGCTCACAAGCGTCTTGTTCCGATAGATAAAGAAGATGTACGCAAGGCGTTTGGAACAGATAACGTAACCGTATTGACCGATGCAGCCTTGTTGCGCGATGTATTGCGAGAGATGGATTATACGGATAGTGTATTGCTATTGATGACCTCCGGTACGTATGACGGAATGGATATTCCAACATTTGCAAATGAGTTGATTAGCCGAGAAAACCATGGATAAACAAACAAAGACAGACTTACGCTATATGAAGATGGCGCGTATATGGGCGGAGAACTCGTATTGTGTACGCCGTCAGGTGGGTGCGCTATTGGTGAAAAATCAGATGATAATCTCCGATGGCTATAACGGAACTCCATCGGGTTTCCCGAATTTGTGTGAGGACGAGCGGAATGTGTCGTTGCCTTATGTGCTTCATGCAGAAGCGAATGCGATAACCAAAGTGGCTCGTTCGAGTAACTCCTCGGAGGGAGCGACGTTGTATGTAACGGCTTCTCCGTGTGTGGAGTGTGCCAAACTGATAATACAAGCAGGCATACGTCGTGTGGTGTATGGCGAACAATACAGACTGCTGGATGGTGTAGAACTGCTGCAGCGAGCTGGCATAGAAACATTGTATTTACCTGAACAATAACTTAGAATATGAAGAAATATCTTTTACCCACATTTATGGTGCTGAGTCTTTGTATAGGCTTTGGCATGGGTTTTTGTGTTTCCGGTTGTGCGAATGCGCAACGTTTTAACTTTCGTAATATAGGCATAAGCAATTCGAAAGTGGATGAGTTGATGAACTATATGGCATCGTCTTATGTGGATGAGATAGATGTGGATAGTTTAACGGAGGAGGTGATGATTGATATTGTCAATAAGTTAGATCCTCATTCTTCGTATATTCCGAAGAAAGATTTGGAGATAATAAATTCGGAATTGGAAAGTACGTTTTCGGGTATAGGTGTTCAGTTCAGTATTCTGAACGATACGATAAGCATAGTTGCGGTTATAAGCGGTGGTCCGAGCGAGGGAGTAGGCATATTGGCAGGTGATAAGATAGTGATGGTGGACGACTCGGTATTTGTAGGTAAGACTATTAACAACGAGCGTGTTATGCGTACGTTGCGTGGTCCGAAGGGTACAAATGTGAAACTTGGTATAGTGCGTGCAGGTGCACAAGAATTATTGGAATTTACCGTAACTCGCGGTGATATACCGGTGCATGCAGTGGATGCCTCGTTTTTGGCGGCTCCGAAAGTAGGCTTTGTGCGTGTGAGCAAGTTTGGCGAAAACACTTATGCCGAGTTTATGACGGCATTGGTCAGTTTGAAAGCGCAAGGAGCAGAGAGTTATATAGTGGATTTGCGTGAGAACTCAGGGGGGTATATGGATCAGGCGATAAAGATGGCGAATGAATTTTTGAATGCAGGTGACATGATCGTATATGCCGAGGGGCGTTCTTATCCTCGCTATGAGGCACATGCCAATGGTTTGGGGCGTTTCCGCAATGTTCCATTGGTGGTATTGATAGACGGATTTTCGGCTTCAGCCAGCGAGATATTTGCCGGCGCGATGCAAGATAATGACCGTGCGTTGATAATAGGCAGACGTAGTTTCGGTAAAGGTTTGGTGCAACAACAGTTGCCGTTTAGCGATGGCTCAGCAATGCGTCTGACAATAGCCCGCTATTATACTCCATCGGGTCGTTGTATTCAGAAACCTTATACGTTGGGTAAGGCAGATGATTATAACAAAGAACTGCTTGATCGCTTTGAACATGGCGAGTTTTATAGTGCAGACAGTATAAACATTGCAGATACGACGCTTTATTATACAAAGTCGGGTAAGGTAGTACATGGAGGCGGGGGCATAATGCCGGATATTTTTATCGGTCGGGATACGACACTGAATACCCCTTATTACAACCAAGTAGTGAATCGTGCATATACATATCAGTTTGCCTATCAGTATTCGGATCGTCATCGTGCAGAGTTGTCGGCTTGCAAGACTTGGCAGGAGTTGGAGCGTCTGCTCAATAAGCAAAATTGGTTGCCTGAATTTGTTCGTTTTTGTAAGGATAAGGGAGTGGAACCTGCTCCGGAGCAATTGAGCAAGAGCAAGCCGTTATTAACTCGTTTGGTGAATGCCTATATTGTGCGTAATATATTGGGTGATGAGGGATTCTTCCCGTTGTTTGAACGTGATGATGAGATAACCCGGCGTGCAGTGGAGGAACTGACACGCTAAGTGAAGCATCGTTGGCGGTGCGATCAGTCTTCGAAAGAGAGATAGGGTTGTAGACGAAGAATGTCGGTATCGGTAAAGCACTCTAAGTTGTGTAGTTGGTCGATACTATGCAAGCGGAACAATTCGCGGCGAAGTTCGTAAAGTGCTTTTGCTTGTGTAAAAGACAGATAGGGATGGCGTTGCAGTTGTTCGGTGCGTGAATGATTGACCCGTATGGGATGAATAGAATCGGTACAAGCAAAGAATGAGCGAAGGATAGTGTCGGGCAAAGGTTGTATTTCTTTGATTTCGAGGAGTTGTGCAGGTGTGGCGTATCCTCCGAGTTGTTGGCGATAGCGTATGATTTGCATGGCTTTATAATGTCCGATGCCTCGAATCAGTTGCAAGGATGCAGTGTCGCAGGCATTGAGGTCGATGATAGTGTCTTTCTTTATCGGGAAGGTTTGGCTGAATGCATGTTGCTGCGGTAATAATGTAGTGTCGATGGTGATATAGGGTTCTAACAGAGTGTAGCGTTCGGTGGTCATTCCATAAACTTTCAGAAAGGATTCTTTTGTTCGAAAGCATCCGCCTTTGGCTCTATAGTTCATGATGTTTTTTATCATCCATGCCGGTAGTCCGAGTTGCCGCAGTGTAAGGCTGTCTGCCGTGTTGGGGTCGAATGGTTGTAAGGTTAGGGTGATGGTGTCTGTTTGATAGCGATAGTATTTCTTTTCGTAGTTGGTTTGTCTCTCTTTGAGGCTATTCTCCAATTGTATAGCCTTTTGTTGCGTTAAAACAAGTGTATCGTGATCGGACGGTTGTTGCAGTGCGTGATGCAGTAGGCAGACAGCCATGATAATTCCGGCACACAAGATGAGCAGGATAAGTGCTCCGATAAGTTGCTGCGGTGTGAGCCAAGTGTTATGTGGATGTTGTTTGTGCATCTATTGTGCGATAGAGGTAACCGTTCCATCGTGAAACTCAGTGATCAGACGGTCGCCCGATTGTATATCAGTTGCATTGCGTAGAATGTTCCCATTGCATTTTGTGAGCGTGTACCCCATTCGGTAGATTTTCTCGGGAGAGTGGAGCGCGATGGTTTGTTCTATGAGTGTGAGTTTATTTTGTTCTTTGCGAATGCTATTATTGAAAACAACGGAGAGTTGCAGTCGCTTTTTTTCGAGTACATGTTTATCTTGTATAACTCGTTGTCGGCATGCCGTAGAGAGTCGGTTGGCAAGTGTGGTGAGTCTTTCTTGTTGCAGAAGTCTTTGATTGATGAGGAATTCTGCGGCAGCTGTTGGTGTTTTGACAGAGGTGTGAACGACCATGTCGACAATGGAAACATCTCTTTGATGCCCTATACCTGCGATGACGGGCAGCGGAAATTGTGCGCAGCAGGCTGCCAATTCGTAACTATCGAAACAATGTAAATCGGAATTAGCCCCACCACCTCGTATGATAACTACTGCTTGGAAATGCTGTTCCTGACGAAATATCTCGCTGAGTGCGTTAATGATGGATAGTCCGGCACGGTCGCCTTGCATAATGGCGGGGAATAGTTGTGTGAAGAATTGGAAGTGGAATGTATTGTTGTGCAGTTGGTCGCAGAAATCGCCATATCCTGCTGCCTCGGGAGCCGAGATGACGGCAATTTGTTTGAGCAGCGAGGGAAGCGTGAGTTGCTTGTTCATGTCGAATACACCTTCTGCTTGCAAGCGTTCAATGGTGAGTTGTCTTTGTTTGGCAACGGCTCCTACAGTATAAGTCGGGTCAATACCTATGATTTGAAAACTGATACCATAGACGGGATGAAAATGGATGTTTCCTTCAAGCAGTACTTGCATACCACTCCGCAAGGGTTCTCCTACTTCATGGCGAAAGAATGCGGAGAGCATGCTGTAGGTATTTGCCCAACAATTAGCTCGTATTTTTGCAGCCAATAGGCTTCCGCTATTGCTTTTTTCAATCAGTTCGATATAGCAGTGTCCTCCTTTTTCTTGCAGACTTCCAATCTCAGCCTTTACCCAACAGTTGTTTTGAAATGCGTATTCTAATGTTTCGGTAACTTGTTGGCATAGTTCGGACAAAGAATATGTATGTGTATGTTCCATAAACGATTGCGCAAAGATACGCAAAAGAGTTGAGAAATCAAAGTGTAAGACAGGATTGCAGATGTACTTCCGTAGAAACTCCTCCTTAAATTCGTTTATGTTGTGTTCGTTATGTAGCCTGTTGATGGTTGGTCAGGGAATGTTCGATGTATTGTGCTTTACCAATTACTCATCAGATGAAGGAAATACGAAAACAGTATGCAAGGTAAAATGTAGTGGTGATTTGCGGGTTAGTGGTGGGAGTGTGCGTTGTTGTATTGGAGTGCTCCGCGGTGCATGTCGTGATAAGGTATGTGTTGTTCTTGTAAGGCTGTTTGCAGTTGCCGGGATTTCCATGATTTCAGGGTGGAAAGGAGTATTATTTGTTTTGGTTCGCAAATGGTTAACAATTGTTCAAGGCTTATTTTTCCGATGTCGCCGAGAAGAAGGTTGTCGATGGATAGTGGTGTGTCAGTTTGTTTGTTACAAAGTACCGAATCGCGTATGAGGAGGAAATCGTTTCCTTGATACTGAAAAGAATAGAGCGATTGTGAAGAAATGTCTTGTACGTGAGGTTGACGGAACATATGTTTTTGTCGGAAAGTGGCAGTGATTTGTAGCGCTTGTTCGGGATTGTCGGTGATGAGTGTGCAATTGCGACCGTTTTGACAAAGCAATATATTGCTATTGTAATTGTTCCAGATGATGAGTTGTTGTGTATCGGCAGTTTGTTTTATTTGCCAACAGGCGGAAAGTAGTAGGAGTATGCAGCAGAGCATTGCTCCTGCCAACGGTATGATTTTGTGTCGCAGGAAGGCTGTGATAATACAAATCAGTGCTCCCCACAAACACCACAGCATAGGCAGTGTGAGTGGCACTGATGAGGTCGCTCCGGGTAGTTGATCGATAAACTCAACCCCGGCGGTGAGAATGAAAGTTTCGACTTTGAGCAGATAGAGCGGTACCCATGCCAATGGTGTGGCAATCAATAGGAATAGCAAAAGGACGGTGTAGATGATGAATCCTGCCAAAGGAACAACAAGTATGTTTGTGAGTATGAAAAAGTTGCTTGTGTGTCCGAACCAATAGAGCGTCCATGGGAGTGTTCCTGCTTGTGCGGCGATAGAAAGGCATATAAGATTCCAAAGCCATCGGATGGGTTGGTATCGGAAATGTATCAGTGCTGAAAGTTTAGGCATGAGCAGTATAATGGCAAGTACTGCGGAATAACTAAGGATGAAACTGATACTATAGAGCATGAGGGGGTGTATGAGAAGGGTGATGAATGCAGATGCGGCAATGGTGTTGTAGGTGTTGGATTCGCGTTCGAGTGCATTGCCGATACAGAGCAGTGAGAACATGAGCGCACTGCGCAATACGGAGGGTGACATACCCGTAAGAAATGCGTATGCCCACAGAAAGAAAATGATGATGAGTGTATTGATGCCTCTACGGTGGTATTGCCGGTATTGTACGGGAAAGATGCCGAAACAAGTGAGCAGTCCCATCAGTACACCATAGATGATGCCTACATGTAATCCGCTGACGGCAAGGACGTGCATGGCTCCGGCGTTGGAGAATTGTTGTTTGGTATCGTTATCCAGTTCATCACGATAGCCCAATGAGAGAGCCGTCAGGACGGATAGTTGCCTTTCGGAAAAACCTTGTAATCGGAGAGTATGTACAAGTGCTTGTTGGCATTGTTGTGCTTTGGCTGTAAGGGTGTGTATGGGTTGGTGTCCGATTTTATTCCAAGTACCGCTATATCCAAAGGCAGAACCGGAGAAGCCTTGCAGTCGAAGATAGTTGTCGTATCGGAAACTGTCGGGATTGCCATTGTGTGGCATGGTAATGGTGGTGTGTAGCAAAATAATATCGCCTTGTTGCAATCGATTGGCGGCAGTGTCGTTTTGTAAAGAGAGGAGTATGCGTTTGTGAATAGGTGTGATGGTATCGTTTCGGAAACATTGTACTACTTCTGCTTCGCATCTGACCGAGCGTTCACGCGGTTGCGGTATGCCGATCAGATGTATTTGGTAGACAGACGGCGTGGAAGGATAATGGTAATCGGAAGTGTGTAACTGATGTTTGGTGAGAACAATACCGGTTAGCAGTAAAAACAATAGTAGTGCAATGGAACATAGGTGTATGCGGGCAGTGGGGATAAGGCACGCAGCCAAACAGCATAAGAGGCAACTTATGGTGACAGTGCAGTAGAGAATGGGAGAAACAGATTTAATAAAATATCCATAGAGTATGCCTGCTACGAGTGGAATGAGCAGGATGAGAAAAGGGATATTGCGCAGACGTTGCATGTGTCTACGCCAATCCTTTTAACTCTAAAACGGCATTTTCGGGATCTGCTGCTTTGAAGACGGAACTTCCGGCAACCAATACGTCTGCCCCCGCTTCGAAGAGTAGCGGAGCGTTTTGTTTGTTGACCCCTCCATCTATTTCGATGAGTGTGGACAATCCTGCTTTGGTGAGCATCGACTTGAGTTTGCGCAACCGTTCCCAAGTGGTGTCTATAAACTTTTGTCCTCCATATCCGGCAAACACCGACATGAGCAAAATCATGTCGACTTCCGCTAAATAGGGTTGCAGTCGTTCAACTTCGATATCCGGATTGATAGTAAGGCATGTTCGGCATCCTTTTGCCCGTATTTGATTGAGAATGGGACGCGGGTCATCCACAGCCTCCAAATGAAAACCAATGCTCCATGCTCCTGCATCGGCAAACCGCTCTACATATTTTTCGGGGTGTGTAATCATAAGATGTACATCTAAAGGCTTACGTGCATACTTCTTCAAAACTTCCATAATGGGAAAGCCGAAAGATATGTTAGGCACGAAAACTCCATCCATGACGTCAATATGAAACCAATCAGCGGCACTACGATTTATCATTTCGATTTCGCTTCCTAATGAACTAAAATCGGCGGACAGCAATGAGGGTGATATGAGTTTGTCGGTTTTCATAGCGCATTTGTTTTGGGCAAAGATACAACAATTCCGGTAAATCTACAACGGGCGGGCATAAATAAAAAAAGCGAGCAGAGAATAGTTACTGTTCTCCGCTCGCATTGGTTATAATCGCAAGAATTTATTCTTCGGGAAGAACTATTTTATACCCTTTCCCATGTACGCTCATTATTTTTACATTTTCTTCTGCGGCAAGCAATTTGCGCAGATGGTTGACGTATACGCTGAGCGAGCGGCAACTGAAATAGTTGTCGTTGAGCCATACGTTTTTCAGGATATGACTGCGTTCCACCAAACGATTGGCATGCTGTACCAAAATTAGTAGCAGTTCGTTTTCACGCGAAGACAAGTGTTTTTGTTCCTCACCATTGATAAGCAACTGCCGTGTGGAGTTGTAGGTAAGTTTTCCTAATTGGAAAACGGTTTTTGCTTCCAATTCGCGTTTGCGAATACGTCGCATGATACTTTCGATCTTGTAGATGAGTATTTCCATGCTACAAGGCTTTGTGATGTAATCATCTCCTCCCACTTTATATCCTTCCAAGATATCTTCTTTCGATGTGCGTGCAGAGAGGAAAATGATAGGTACTTCGGAGCCGGTAGAACGAATATCGGTAGCCAATTCGAATCCGCTCTTGAGAGGCATCATAACATCGAAGATGCAGATGTCATATTTGGAGTGTGTAAATTTTACCCACCCATCATCTCCGTCTTGGGCAAAATCGACATCGTACCCGCTGCTCCGTAGAAAATCGCAGAGCAACATACCAAAATTCAAATCGTCTTCACACAATAAAATAGAAGTGCGTATCTCTTTCATGTCAGTTAAGTTTGATATATATTATGTAGGTTTGGTTTAATTAAGAAAACAAAATTTATAAGTACAAACATTGTGCCAAAGTAGGTAAAGAGTGCATGCCGGTGGCGGAAAAATATCGTAAACAGATGTGTAGTGTTTAAGAAAAAATACGTAACTTTGCAAACGTTAAGACTGAAAACAAAAGCGACATCCATGAAAATGAAGTATATATGCAGTTGTGTAGTGTATCTGTTTGTGTGTCAGATGCTTGTTGTGTCTTGCACGAAGCAGAGTGCAGATGATAACGGTTATATTGTCCATGATGGTGATTTGGCTCCTGATTTCTCGATAATGCTGACAGATAGTACAGAGGTGAATTTGTCGGCATTGCGAGGAAAAGTGGTGATGTTGCAATTTACGGCCAGTTGGTGTGGTGTATGCCGTAAGGAGATGCCTTTTATCGAACAGGATATTTGGCAGAAATATGGGCAAAGGGAGGACTTTGTGCTGATAGGTATTGACAGAGAAGAACCTTTGGAGACCGTAAAGTCTTTTGCAGCATCAACAGGTGTCACGTATCCGCTTGGTTTAGACCCTCAAGCGGATATTTTTGCCAAATATGCTTTGAGAGATGCCGGTGTAACGCGTAATGTACTGATAGATAGAGACGGTATAATCAGAAAACGAACACGATTGTATAATGAGGATGAGTTTGCATCGTTAGTGCAAGAAATTGACCGCTTGATGAATAAAGATTGATATTCAAATAGTAAACCATATGAAACGTAACATTGCCATTGTGGCAGGAGGCGATTCCTCCGAATATGAAGTGTCGCTGCGTAGTGCAGCAGGTATATACTCTTTTATGGATAAAGAGCGATATAATTTGACATTGGTAACGATAAAAGGCGCAGAATGGAACGCACAAATATCAGATACGGAAAAGGTTGCAATAGATAAAAACGATTTTTCTTATAGTTGGAACGGAGTACGTACCGTTTTTGATTTTGTCTATATTACCATTCATGGTACTCCAGGTGAGAATGGTTTGCTGCAAGGCTATTTGGATATGTTGCATATTCCGTATTCTTGTTGCGGAGTATTGGCGGCTGCGTTGACTTTCAATAAGTTTACTTGTAATCATTATTTGCAAAATTTCGGAATCCGGATTTCTCCGTCGGTATTGTTGCGAAAAGGAGAAACGATTAGCGATGCAACGGTTCTTGAACAGATAGGCTTGCCTTGCTTTATTAAGAGCAATGTAGGAGGAAGCAGTTTCGGTTGTACAAAAGTAAAAAAAGCAGAGGACATCCAACCTGCTATAGCAAAGGCTTTTCGTGAGGGTAGTGAGGTGATTATTGAGGCGTTTATGAAGGGGACAGAGATTACGTGCGGAGTTTATAAAACGCAAAATAAGGCAGTAGCATTCCCTATAACAGAAGTTGTCACAACCAATGATTTTTTTGATTACGATGCGAAATACAATGGACAAGTAAGTGAAATAACCCCGGCTCGTATTCCTGATGAAGTGCGTGATGCCGTGCAACAACAAACGTTGCGTATTTATGATTTGATAGGTTGTCAGGGTATTATACGTGTTGATTATATTCTTACGGAGGGGTGGCAAATCAACTTGTTGGAGGTAAATACCACACCGGGAATGACTGCGACCAGTTTTATTCCGCAACAGGTGCGTGCAGCAGGATTGTCGATGACAGAAGTATTGACCGATATTATAGAAACTCATTTCTTATGACCGAAATCCAATTCCTTCGCCAAGCAGTTGAACAACTGAATTGGAATAAAGTTCCTCGAGGATTATACGAACCGATAGAATATGCTTTGGCATCCGGTGGAAAACGCCTGCGCCCGGTTCTTACGGTTATTGCTGCCGAAATGTTCGGATGCCCACCGGAGGAGGCATTGCCTGCTGCATTGGCTATAGAGATTTTTCATAATTTCACGTTATTGCATGATGATGTTATGGATCATGCATCCGTACGTAGGGGAAAACCGTCCGTGCATATCCGTTGGGATGAGAATACGGCTATTCTTTCCGGCGATCAGATGCTGATAGAAGCCTATAAACAACTATCGAAGTTGCCGGCAGAAAAACTGCCTGCTATTTTGGCCGTCTTTAATAAGATGGGTACTGAGATATGTGAGGGACAACAATATGATGTGGATTTTGAACATCGCGAAGAGGTGTCGATAGAAGAATACCTTAATATGATTCGTCTTAAAACATCGGTGTTGTTAGGTACTGCGTTGCAAATAGGAGCAATGTTGGGAAATGCTTCCGTAACTGATGCCGAGGCGTTATATCGCTTTGGGGTGAATATAGGCTTGGCATTTCAAATACAAGATGATGTGTTGGATGTATATGGCAATGAGAAAACCTTTGGCAAAGCAGTGGGTGGAGACATTTTGGAAGGAAAGAAAACTTTTGTTTTGCTAACGGCATTGCGCCTTGCCGATGAAGAACAGTGTTTGGAGTTGCATCGTTTGTTGCAAGATAAAAAAATGCAACCGCAGCAGAAAATTCGGCAAGTGACGGATATTTATACTTGTTTGAATGTGCGAGCCGTTTGCGAAGAAGTAATGCGCGATTGTACTAACCGAGCACTCGCAAACCTTGACAAAATAGGAGTGGATGACGATAAAAAACAGATTCTTAAAAAATTAGCAACCGATTTGCTTGCACGTACAGAATAATTTACATATCTTTGTCGGCAGTTAGGATAATACTCATTGCTTTGCAATGATTTATTAAAGGAAAACACCATTCTATATACCTTTATTACCATGCCGTACCGTCGTTTGCCGAATACTGACCAAGCGCGCCTTTATGCATTGCGTAAGGCAGTGGAAAGGGCTAACCAAGCCGACTTTACAGAACAAGTGATTGCATATAAAACGCGTAACGAGGCACAACGAATATTGTTGTTGTTTGAAAACAAAGTGCAGCAATATCGGCAAAGTTATCAGACGAAAGTATCTGCCAATAAGCAGTATCGGCATATTGTGCAAAATGCGCGGATGTATATCAGTCATTTCATTCAGGTCTTCAATTTGGCGGTGATTCGCGGCGATATCAAGAAAGATTTGAAAGAGATGTATCATCTCGACCCGAATAATCATGTGGTTCCTGATTTGTCTTCTGAAGAAGATTTGCTGCGGTGGGGGCAATATATTATAGAGGGTGAAACAAAACGCGTAAAGCAAGGCGGTTTCCCGATTTACAACCCCACAATCTCTAAAGTGCAGGTTCATTACGACATTTTCAAGGAACGGCAGGTAACACAAACCATGCACAAGAAAACAGCCAATCGCAGTTACGAGGAAATAGAAGAATTGCGTAAACAAGCGGATGGTATTATTCTTGAAGTATGGAATCAGGTGGAGCAGTATTATCAATCCTACTTACCTTACGAGAAACTTTGTGCATGCCAAAATTATGGATTGGTGTATTACTATCGGACGGGCGAAAAGAAATTGACGCAGGAAACCGATGAAATATTACGGCGCAATAAAGAGCAATCTCCCACTTTGTTGTTGGAGTCGGAGTAAATGATAACTGACACCGTTGTGCAACAATAATCAAAAGAGAATCTGGGGGCAATGCTATGCAGTTGTTGCTGCATAGGCAATGATCTTATTCTCTATCTTCCTCTTCTCTCTCTTGGCAGTGACTATTTCTTTTTTTTTTATAGGCTTAACCCGGGGAAATTTTATTTGGAATAAGCGGTAATCAGTTGGTCAAGCATTACGTCATGTCGGTCGGTGGGTAAATTTTCTATCACTTGAAAGGCATAGCCCACACCTATTTTTTTGCAGTTTTTGTATTTGCGTAAGAAACGGTCGTAATAGCCTCCTCCGCGTCCCATACGGTGTAATTGGATGTCAAATGCTACACCGGGTACTATGATGATATCGGGGGCGCCTCTAAAAGTCGGTGTTTGTGGCTCAGGAATGCCATAACGTCCTCTTTTCAGATTTTCTTCTCCGTCATATCTGCGTATTTCTATACTTTTACGATGTGTTACGGGTAAATAAAAAGTCTTTTCGGGGGCTTTGCTGATAATACGCATGGTGTTTATCTCATTATGTATGGGATAGTAGAGCATTACATGTTGTGCTTTCTTAAAAATCGGACAATTCAATATCTGCTCTGTCACTTCTTGCGAACATAGGTCTACCTGTTCTTTGGTTAGTATTCTTCGCTTTTGAGAAAGTATAGCACGCAATTCTTCTTTCCTTCGTTTGATCTGCTGTGACGGAAAGTAACCACGCAGATATGACAACCATTTCAGAAACATAAGAAAGATAATTTCGGGCGAAATTACGACTTTATTTGCATATTTCCAAAAATGGCACTAATTTTGTACGCTACTTTCGCATGAAACGACTTTTTACATATTTCATTCCGGTGCTTTTGTTGGGATTAGGTGCATGCAGTGCCGGCACAGGAACAACGCCTGTTACCGTATCCGATGACGCTACGGTAGCTTCACTCACATTTGTGGCTAACGATAGTTTTCCCGGTTTGGCCAAAGCGGTATTCTTGGTAGAAGACAGAATCGATACGGGAGTCATCTATAATGTTGATTCGTTGCTTTTTGGAACAAGAGTTGATAGTGTTATACCCACATTCCGTTTTAATCAGACTCCGGGGGCGGCAGTACTCTATACTGCAACCGATACCATTCCGCTTAGCGGGCGTGATACGGTCGATTTTTCCAACAATCCCACCTTGTTGCATGTTATTGCTTCTGATTATGTGTCCGATAAATGGTATAAGATATATGTCAATGTACATCAGGTAGATCCGGAACTTTATGTATGGGAACGTCTTGCAAACAATGTGTTTCCTGCTATAGGTACCGAACAGAAGGCTGTTTGGCACAACGGCATGATTTGCCTTTATGTGAACGATGGGTTGACCAATAGGCTCTACGAATCGAACGATGGAATTTCTTGGAGCAATAGTGAAGTAAACGGTTTGCCGGTCAACTGCCAAGTGCGCAACATCATTGAGGCGGATAACCAACTGTATTATGCCGAATCTTCGATGCTTTATATGTCGCAAGATGCCATTGAATGGACGGCTTGCGACTTTACAACAGCCGATTTCTCATTCGTGAATATGCTCTATTCGTTCAACGATAGTGTTTGGGCTATCGTGCGTACAAACGATGAAACCTATCGCTTGGCGGCAACCATCGATGGACAAGAATGGGTATTGCATGAGGTGTTGCCGGCAAATTTCCCCGTTTCCGATTATGCTGCTTTGTGTTTCCGTTCTGCGAGCAATCGCAGGCGGGCAATGATTGTGGGCGGTTTTGATGCGGAAGGGAATACGCTGAACACCCGTTGGAATGTCGAGGCTGCCCCTGGAGGAGAATATCATTGGTCGAATTTCTCCATTGAACAACCCGATTTCATTTCGCTTACCGGAGTTTCCGTTATTTGGTATAATCAGCGTTTTCTTATGTTTGGGGGAACTGACGGAAATAACGAATTAGGCGCATATACCATGTTGGAGTCGATGGATGAGGGTATGAATTGGTATGTTCCCGATTCTGCACACAATGTACTGCCTCAATCGTATCAACCGCGTAGCAAACAATCGGTGTTGGTGGATAGCAATAACAATATCTACATTATAGGCGGTCAATCGCGTACCGAAGCGTTCTCTGATGTCTATCGCGGGCGTTTGAACAGTATCGATTGGTAATTCTTCTACCAACTTAACGTACAACGTATCGGATAATGATCCGAATAAGGAAGTTTATCTATTTGAAAATCGGAAGCCTGTACTTGTTTCGAATGGAGAATATAGTCTATTCGAATGCCTATTCCTTTTTTATAGAGTGTATGTCCGGTACCACACTGACAACTTTCAATGAATGCGTCCGATAATTTAGTGGATACTGTTCTGTATAGATACGATACGGGAACGTCGTTAAAGTCGCCACATATAATCACCGGATAAGGCGAGTTTTCTATCTCTTGGCAAAGTACGTCGGCTTGGTTGGAGCGATATTGGTAAGCCTTGCGCATCTTTCTTACTACGCGCAGGGTTGATGTCTTAATAGTGTACTCCGGACGATTGGAGAATTGTGTTAGTGCAGACACGTCTTCCTCTGTAAATTTATTTGATTCCAAGTGGTTGTTTAATAAACGTAAGGTATCTTTACCTATCACTACATCGCAACGGTTGGATATATTGCCGGTTGATTGATAGGGGAGAGTTTGTTTGTTGATAAGGGGATATTTCGAAAAAACTGCCAAACCATATTGGCGTTTGCCTTTGTATAACTTAAAATCGATATACGAATAAGGGTATTGGCTAAGATACCGTTTCACTTCGTGAAGTGTTAGGAATCGTGAATCTTTGTTGGTCTCAAACTCTTGCAGACAGACAATATCGGCATCTAGTGCTTTCAGGTAGGGAAGAATCTTGTTCTGTTGCGGTTTCTTGAACTGATCGAGGCGATTGCTATTGTAGGATAAAATGCTTAAAGTATGTGTCGTTTTTGCAGATGAATGCTTAGTGTGCGGAAAAGCAAACGTATTCCGAATGGGAACAAGCGAGCATAACAAACTCACAAGCGAAATCAGTGCCAATTTCTTGTGGTGCGAACATATCCAGATGCCTGCGAATAAGCAATGGACTGCTATTAGCCATTCAAAACCAATGCCGCATAATGCAGGAAACGACCAATAAGTAGGGGGAATAAACTGTCCTGAAACAGCCAACAATAAAACCAATACCGCCAACCAATTCAGCACCAATATACACCTGCCGAGTATGTAGCGAATGGTCTTCATTTCCTATCGAAGAGACGCTGCTTTTCTTCGGGTGTAAGACTGTCATAGCCCGATAGTTTGATTTTGTCCAAGATGCGGTCTATATCTTCTTTGTCGTTATCTTTACCGTGCGATGTGTTTCGAGTTGGCTCTTGATAATGATAGTCGGAATACCGATGGGAGGAGTTCTTTTTATGTTTGTTCTTTTGTTTCTGCCACCATCCTTTTATGCGTTCATTGATGTCGGAATGCGATTTCGAAAAGAATGACCCTCCAAAACCGTCTATGCCTTTGTGTTTCCACCAAAGAATCAGCAGCCAACCGAAAAGCATGCCTCCTAAATGGGCAAAATGTGCCACATTGTCTCCACTCGAGGGGGCTAAGCCTAACCATAGTTCGCATATTGCATAAATAGTAACAAATACACGAGCACGAATCGGTATGGGAATGAAAAGCAGAAACATTTTAACATCGGGGAATAGCCAACCGAATGCCAATAAAATACCAAAGATGGCGCCTGAGGCTCCTATCGTAATGTGCATGGTATCTATCGGACCGAACATACCGAACCATACCAGTTCTTGTACAATGCCAGCACCTATACCCGTTATCAGGTAGTAGGTCAGAAAACGTTTACCTCCCCAATGTTGTTCCAAAGGGGCACCGAACATGAGCAGGGCAAACATATTGAAAAATATGTGGTCAAATCCTGCATGCATGAACATATACGTGAAAGGTTGCCAGATATGAAAACCGGAGGAAAATAAGTAATTAAGACCGAAGATGCCACTCATCGGAATGCCTATGCGACGACTAAGCACGATATCTGCCAACCAACAAATAAAATTGATGGCAATCAAGTTTTTGGTTATGGGAGGTAATGACGCCCATAATGAGTTCCGATTGTTATACATAGTAGGTTTTTTGCAATATAAATGTTATAGGATTAGGTTATCTGATTATACGCTGCAAAAGTAGTCAATTTATATGAATTTGAACCGCAAAAACCACACCAAATGTTTTTTAAGAGTGTAGAATAACTGAAAAACAGGTTTTTTCGCAGGAAAAGTTGGGACTTCCAAAATAAAGTGCTATATTTGCGGGAGTTTTGGCAGATATGGCAATATTTGCCAACCAGATTAAACGTTTAATTTATCTAATTATTATGAACAAAGTAGAATTGGTTGCTGCTATGGCAACAGAAGCAGGACTTACCAAAGTAGACGCTCAGAAAGCATTGGAAGCCGGCATTAAGACAATCTCTGAAGCATTGGCAAAAGGAGATAGCGTACAATTACTCGGTTTTGGTACTTTTGCTGTGGCTGAACGTGCTGAACGTACAGGTATCAATCCTCAAACCAAACAAACAATCACTATCGCTGCAAAGAAAGTGGTTAAGTTCAAAGCAGGTAAGGCGCTTACCGACAAACTCTAAACCGTACTTGGTGCTAAAAAAGAAAGACTGCCTGAGGTGGTCTTTTTTTGTTTGTTATAATTATTGTTTGTACGTTCTTTCTCTTTCCTGCATGGTATTTTCATTATTTGTCGATTCTGCCAATGATGAGCGATCTGTACCTATGCTTACTTCTGTAGTTAAACAAACCGGCAACGTGCAACACATCTCAAAGAGGCTTTTTTCCGACTTCTACTTGCAGTTCTGTTTTTTCTTTGTATCTTTGTGGGCAGAAAATAAAATCGTTGGAATGGTATAATTATTAGATTATATTTAATATCAGAACATATATGGCAAATATCCCCTCAAACTTGTATTACACCAATGAACACGAATGGATTCGTGTCGAAGGTGAAGATGCCTATGTAGGCATTACCGATTATGCACAATCCGAATTGGGCGAAATCGTTTTTGTAGATGTAACCACTGTAGGT
The DNA here is from genome assembly GCA_023666945.1 of Paludibacter sp. Lineage (GTDB taxonomy): Bacteria > Bacteroidota > Bacteroidia > Bacteroidales > Paludibacteraceae > Colicola. Next base: position 41,175 of record JAMPAY010000003.1, on the reverse strand, counting down.
GATACCCTCTCTCAAGGTGAAGTTTTTGGCTCTGTGGAGGCTGTAAAAACCGTTTCCGACCTCAATATGCCGGTGGCAGGTGAAGTGTTGGAGTTTAATGAAGTACTCAACGACCAACCCGAATTGGTGAATAACGATCCCTATGGCGAAGGCTGGATGATTAAGGTTAAAGTAGCCGATGCTGCCGAATTAAACAATCTTCTTAATGCAGAAGGATATCAAGCACTCATCGGTTGAGTAACCCACTATGTTGTATAAAGAGAGGGCATACTCAACAGAGTATGCCCTCTCTTGTTGTTTATTGTGCAATTACAAGTTAGGGTTGATGCTGTTCCACTCCGTAACGGCAGGAATAATACCCATTTCTATCACCTCATCGCGCAGAGTACACAAGTGCTTGTAACTTTCCACCAAAGTTTGGTGTTCTTCTTCCGTACCGCTTACGGTAGTGTAGGAAACACCGTTGGTGTCGATGGTTGTTTCCATTGCCATAAGGATATGCTCAAACTCAGGGGTGTGTAAGTAAACACCGGCAGGATAACCGAAAGGTTTGCCGCCCATGGCTGCGGCTATCATACAAACCGATAGGTAGGCAGGACTTTGGAAAGAAGAACGGCCACGCAGGTCGATAATGTTTTTGCCACCTTGTATTACGCGTTGGCGCAAAGCGTCCCAATCGGCTTGGGGCATCTCGGTGCCGATAAGAGAGGCTAAAGGTTTTCCGTCAATGAGTGTTGTGGAGGCATATACTGCCATTTGCTCACCATGTCCGCCATACGTACGGCAGTTCGTAATCTTGTCGGCTGATAAGTGGAAATACTTGGCGAGTTCGCTACGCAAACGAGTGCTGTCTAATGCGGCTAATGTAGTCACTTGCGAAGGTTTCAAACCCGAATAGAGCAATGTGATAAGTCCTGTGATGTCGGCAGGGTTGAATATAACAACCACATGCTTTACGTTGGGGCAGTAAGTCTTAAGGTCTTTACCGAATTGGGCGGCAATCTCTGCGTTGCCTTTCAATAAGTCTTCGCGGGTCATGCCGGCTTTGCGGGCTGCACCACCGGAGGAGATAACATAAGATGCATCGGTCAGAGCCTCCTTGATGTCGGAAGTAAAGGTGAGATTTACGCCCTCAAAGGCACAATGGTACAATTCTTCTGCTACGCCTTCCAATGCAGGAGCAAAAGGGTCGTACAAGCAGATTTCAGGGGTGAGATGCATCATCAGGGCGGTTTGCGCCATGTTGCTGCCAATCATACCGGCTGCGCCGATAATAGTCAGTTTCTCGTTAGTCAGAAATTCCATAATATGAAGTATTAGTGTTTGTGGTGTCTGTGCAGCGATGCCTATGCATGAGCGTGCATAAAAGCGTGCTGCAAAGATACGAAGAATAGTTGAAATGGAAAAGAAGGAATCGATAACTTGACGGTGTTCTACTTGTGTATGTATCTTTTTTCTGTTATCTTTGCATCCTGTTCTGCCAGGAATGGCAAAACAAATACAAGATATAATAACGGCATTAGCTATTATTCGCATTCCGGAAAAAGCCTGAGAAACTAATTTCGAGAATCGGAGTTAACGCATAACGTGCATTCGGAAGTCGTTGAAGACTGACGCACCCATAGCAGTTAATGTTCATACCATACAGGTATGGACCAACTATGGGTGTAGACGGGTTTCTTCTCAGGCTTCCCGTGAATGCGATAAGTAAGTCCATACCTTTTCTGTGTGTTGTCTTCTTGTTGTTTTGCGTTCCAACGGATAGATAGTCTATGTTGCGCAAATCTGTCCGTCTTATGGAAAAGAATCGTTGTTGTCACTTTCTGCAGAAAGGTAACCGCACTATATGGTGTATATTTTGCTTGTTTGCATTGTTGGTGTTTATAAAGTGCATTATCTTTCAATGGAATGTATATCATTCTATCATGATGTCCAGCCTTTGGACGCACCCGTTGACATTTTGGAGTTTCTGGTTGCCGAAGGTTGGTGTCGCACTCTTTCTTGCTTCTTTTGTTTTCTTTGGCAAATCCCATTGGTGGACAGTAGTAGTGGCTTTGTTTATAGATGTATGGATGCTTGCCAATACGGTGTATAGCCGTTCCAATGGTGTAGTGTTCGATGGTTTCACTTTTACAATGGCTGGCAATATGGATGGATATTGGAGCAGTGTATTGGCTTTGCTGGAATGGAAAGACATTATGCCTTTTCTGCTTACTGTTGGGTATGCCGTTGGTTTGTATATCCTTAAGCGATACGGAACTATTGTTATCGCGTGGAAAACCGGACTCTTGATGACGTTTTTTGCTATTATGCTTAATTGGTTCTCCTTCGCATTGGTAAAGCAGTTCTCGGTGGATTTCTATCATCATGGTATTGAATATAAGAAACATAGTACGGTGTATTATTTGCACTATAATCCCTTTTCCTATGCTCATCGTCAGGATCTGTTGCCAATGAATAAAGACTATGCATTCTCCAACTTTTCGGTACTACATGGTTTTGTATTTGTCATGTTGGATTATGTGCATAATCTTCGCGAAATGGACTGCCCGTACGAACTGACTGCGTACGAACAAGCGGCGGCACGGGCTTTAATGGGTACGAATACGGAAATTACTTACGACCAACTACTGCTTATTATTATTGTAGAGAGTTTGGAATCGTGGACGATCGATGCTTCTATAATGCCGCATCTGACACATTTCATGGATACGCATCCTGTGCTCTATGCCAAGTACTTGAAATCGCAAGTGAGAGGAGGAACCTCTGCCGATGGACAAATGATAATTAACACCGGTCTGTTGCCTATTGCGCAGGGAGCAACGTGTTTCAGGTATCCGTGGATTACGTTTCCCTCAATCACCAATCGTGCCGACTCGGCAGTAACGCTCCTGACACATTCGGCTAATTGTTGGAATCAGACTGTAATGGGAGCGGCTTATGGCTACGACCTTACATTGGAAGGTACGGTCGAAGACTCTGTATTGGCGGCTCGAATGATAGATTATGCCGAGCGGGGATATCGTACCATTCAAGGACTAACTATTGCTACGCACATGCCATTCGCTCACGCTCATCGTTCCCGGCTTGTGTTACCGGACGATATGCCTGCACACATGCGTAATTACCTGAAATGTTTGCATTGGACCGATGAGGGGTTGGGTGTATTGTTGGAACGGGTGGATTCTATTCCCCAACTGGCCGGTGCAACGATTGTTATAACGGGCGACCATACGGTTTTCTGGAAAGAAAAACGAGAAGAATTTTCTGACTATTGTAGAAGAACGAATTGTGCTTATGATGTGCAAAAAGGTTTTGTTCCGTTAATAGTCTATTCGCCTTCTATCGCAGAGTCGGTATGTGTGGAAGACGAATGTTATCAGATGGATATATATCCCACTCTGTTATCACTTATGGGTGCAGATGACTACTATTGGCGAGGATTTGGTGTTAATGTGTTGGATGCTACGGCACGTAAGCAGCGTCCGATAACCGAAGAGGATGCTTACATACTATCAGAAAAACTGATACGTAGTAATTGGTTTAAGCAATACCGATAAAAACAAGAAACGCATCCGTTGGGATGCGTTTCTTGTTTTTATTATTTTGTCTATCGGTCTGTTAGTAAGCAATGGCAAATACTACGCGTTGTGCAGAAGGTTTGTCTGTAACCATACATCTGCCGGGAGTCTTGTCTCCGTCAAAAGGAATGCAACGTATGGTCGCTTTGGTTTCGGCTTTAATTTTTTCTTCCGTTTCAGGAGTTCCGTCCCAATGACAGAGTAAGAAACCGCCTTTCTTTATTTCTTCTTTGAACTCTTCGTAGGTATCGACAGTGCGGGTGTTTGCCAAACGTTTGTCAAGTGCTTGTTGGTAGATGGAGTGCTGTACTTCGTCAAGCAAGGCTGCAAGGTGTGCTTCGATGCCTTCCAATGGAAGCGTCTCTTTGGTCATTGTGTCGCGGCGGAATACTTCTACGGTACCGTTCTCCATATCTCTTGCTCCAACAGCCAAACGAACGGGAACACCTTTGAGTTCGTATTCGGCAAATTTCCACCCCGGTGTTTGTTGGTCGTTGGTATCTACTTTTACACGTATGCCTGCTTGCTTGAGGTTGTCAATAATCGGATTGAGACGATTCAAAATAGCCTCCAATTGTTCGGGTTTCTTGAAAATAGGAACAATCACTACTTGCCAAGGGGCCAATGCAGGCGGAAGAACAAGACCATTGTCATCGGAGTGGGTCATTATGAGGGCACCCATAAGGCGTGTGCTGACTCCCCAAGAGGTAGCCCAAACATATTCTTGTTTGTTCTCTTTGTTGAGGAAAGTAACGTCAAAGGCCTTTGCAAAATTCTGACCGAGAAAGTGAGAGGTTCCTGCTTGTAGGGCTTTTCCGTCTTGCATCAGTGCTTCGATGCAGAAAGTCTCTATTGCACCGGCAAAACGTTCGTTAGCACTCTTTACACCTTTCACTACGGGAATAGCCATAAAACGTTCTGCAAAATCGGCATATACATTGAGCATACGGGTGGCTTCTTCTAAGGCTTCTTCGCGTGTGGCATGTGCGGTATGTCCTTCTTGCCAAAGGAATTCGGCTGTACGTAAGAAAAGACGGGTGCGCATTTCCCAACGCATTACGTTAGCCCATTGGTTGCATAGGATAGGTAGGTCACGATACGAGGATATCCAGTTCTTATAAGTACTCCAGATGATTGTTTCCGACGTTGGGCGTACAATCAGTTCTTCTTCTAATTTGGCATCGGGATCTACAATAACGCCTTTGCCATCGGGGTCGTTTTTGAGTCGGTAGTGGGTAACTACGGCACATTCTTTGGCAAAACCCTCTACGTGTTCGGCTTCGCGGCATAAGAAAGATTTGGGAATAAGGAGCGGGAAATAGGCATTCTGGTGTCCTGTTTCTTTGAACATACGGTCTAATTCCGCTTGCATACGTTCCCAAATTGCGTAGCCATAGGGCTTGATAACCATACAGCCTCGCACGGCAGACTGCTCTGCTAAGTCGGCTTTTACTACGAGTTCGTTGTACCATTGCGAATAGTTATCCGCACGTGTGGTGAGTTTCTGATATGCCATAGTTTGAATGTGTTTGTTGTGTATATAAAAAACGTGTCTCGGTTGTCAGCGCAAGGGGTAGTACTCTCTCAGTTGCTCAAACTGCCACGGTTGTGCTTTCAACTGATTGCTAAGTGTTTCGATGTCGAAATCGGTTTGCGAGTGCAAAGTTAAGTCGTTTTGCTGAATTGTGCAACATTTTGTTTCTGAATTATCAAGGGTCGGTAATGAGAAGTATTGCTGTAAGGCGGCGAGACACATTTCCGTTGCGTTGATTTTTCCTTGTCGGGTGTAACCTGCTATGTGAAAAGTGCCTAACAATGTTTGTTTCAATAACTCTTTGTTTATATATGGCTCATTTTCCCAACAATCGATAATGGGTACGGGAGCGGATTTGCCGGATTGTGCTATGTGTGTAAGCAGGGCTGATTCGTCCACAATACCGCCTCTTGCTGCATTTATCAGTAGGCACCCGGAGGTGAGCAATGGGATATTGCTGTCGTTCAGCAGATAATGAGTAGCGTGTTCTCCTTGTATTGTGTAGGGGGTATGCAGGGTTACAATGTCGGATCTGCGGATAATTTCCGATAACTCGACAAATTTGTCCCTCCCTTCTTTTTCTGCACGAGGAGGATCGCAGAGCAATACTTCCATGCCTTTTTGTTTGCCGGTTTCTGCTACCAACTTACCTACATGTCCCACGCCTACTATACCTAAGGTGTGGTAGCGTTTCCCTAACATGCGCTCGGCATAGCGGATGGCAGTGTAGACATAGTCGCAAACGCCTTGTGCGTTACAGCCGGGGGCGTTGCACCAACGAATATTGTGTTGGGCACAGTAGTGCGTATCAATATGGTCGTAGCCGATTGTGGCGGTGGCAATGAAGCGCACTTTACTGCCTTCAAGCAGGTTTGCATCGCATCGCGTGCGGGTACGAACGATAAGGGCATCGGCGTTGGCTACTGCTGCAGAAGTGATTTCGTCGGGCGCAAGATAGTGTACCTCGGCAAAAGGTTCCAGTCTGCCCGTAATGAAAGGGATATGTTTGTCAATGACAACTTTAAGCATGTAGTGTTAGTACTTTATGTTGTCTATCAGTCGTACTTCTCCACAATAAACCGTAACACAACCAATCGCATTGTGGAAATCCATGGCAGGTTGCAATGTCGTTTGGTCTACAATTTCGTAGTATTCGACGGTCAGCCCTTCAATGCGGTTGATTTGCTCAATAACCCAACTCTCCACTTGTTTTACGTTTTGCGAGTGGATGAGTTGACGGCTTTCGAACAAAATGTGCGAGATGTTTATTGCAGTACTTTTCTCCGTATCGGAAAGGCGTTCGTTTCGGCTGGATAGAGCCAATCCGGATGTTTCACGCACAATGGGACAACCTACTATTTGCAGATGAAAGCCCATTATGTCTACCATGCGGCGTATAATGGCAAGTTGTTGGAAATCTTTCTCCCCGAAATAAGCCTTGTCTGGTTCTACGAGTTGAAAGAGTTTGGAAACAATTTGCACCACTCCGTTGAAATGACCGGGGCGATGTTTGCCTTCCATCACTTGGTCGAGCCCGCCGAAGTCGAAATTAAACGTGGTCTGCATTTCTTCGACAGTGTACATCTCTTCAGGGGTGGGCGCGAATACGTAGTCAACACCTTTTGATTGGAGCAGTTCGGCATCCCGATTCAGATTACGCGGATATTTCGCAAGATCTTCTTTGTTGTTGAATTGTGTGGGGTTTACAAAAACAGATACAAAAGTGATATCGTTTTCGGCAACAGCGCGTTCTACGAGTGATGCGTGTCCGTTATGTAAGGCTCCCATGGTCGGTACGAGACCTATTGTTTGGTTGGCTGCTTTACAAGCAGCTACTGCTGCTTGTAAGTCTTGTTTGGTAGAAATGATTTGCATATGTCAGGTTCTGCCTTTGGCAGGGTTTAAAAAATGAGTCTGCAAAGATACAACATTTTTTTATTTTAACCTTATTTGTAAAAAAAACTTGCTTTAAGAACCGTTCAAAAGATCTTACTAAGTTTAACTGCTGATACTCAACTACTATTACTTGTTACGTGTTTATTCGAATTTGTAATAATGAGGCAAAAATCATGACGATTTGATTTTGTTTGTCATGAATTGCTTATAACTGAGTTGTTTTGAGTGTAATGTTTTTGTACGAGACCGTAACGGGATTATAACGAGACTTCGACGACACCTTGTCGGGATTTCGTTTTGTCACTATCGATTGTTTGCTCAAATTGATACGAGTACTCTCTTGCATCTCCAACTTATTCGCAGAATCTCTGTGCGGAATTTTTATTGTACCGAATGGTGTCGGTGTGGATTTTTTTTTGTATCTTTGCAAAATAATTAGTAGTTTGGTATAGAGAGTGTTTGCTCCGATTATCTGCTTCTGATTGTTAAGATGTTAAAAGTAAGAGCCTTATGAAAGAACCGAAACGCGTATTGTTTATCTCACAGGAGATATATCCGTATTTGGCGGAAGAGAGTCCTATACGTGTGTTGAATAGGAAATTGCCGGAAGTGTGTCAGCAATCCGGTTATGAGACACGTACATTTATGCCCAAGTTTGGGGAGATAAACGAACGCAGAAATCAGTTGCACGAAGTGATTCGGTTGTCGGGGATGAATATAATCATCGACGATACGGATCACCCCTTGTTGCTGAAGGTGGCTTCCATACAGTCGGCACGTATACAAATATATTTCATCGATAATGATGATTTCTTCAAACGCAGAAAAGGCGTAGTGGACGATAATGGGGCGGATTATTCCGATAACGATGAGCGTTGTATATTTTTTGCTCGTGGTGTAATCGAAACGGTAAAGAAGTTACGCTGGACTCCGGATATAATATATTGCAGCGGATGGATGTCTGCATTGGCTCCTTTGTACCTGAAGAAAGCCTATGCTGATACTCCGTTTTTTGCGAATTCAAAGATTGTTTGTTCTATATACGACCAAAGTTTCACTACTGCTTTTGGTACAAAGTTTGCAGATAAACTGTTGATAGACGGTGTCACTCCTGAGGATGTGAGCGGCATAGCCGGTAAGAAGGTTAGTTATGCCGACTTGATGGCTTTGGCGGTACAATATTCAGATGCTGTGATACAGGCTTCACCTGTGATAGATAAAAAGTTGGAAAAATATGTGAAGAAAACCGACAAACCGTTCTTACCTTATGCGGAGGATGCTGCGGCTGCTTCACTCGATTTTTTCAGCAAGTTATTGATGTGATAAACAATGAAGAAAATACTGTTTCTTTTGGGGCTATTGGTGTTGCTGAATGCCTGTAAGGACGATGCAGTCAATTCGGGCTTGTCGGTAGTGGATGACGAAGACCGTATAACGGTAGGCGTAGATACATTCGGGATGATTTCGGCACTATTGCCTGCCGACTATCTCTATTCGGCTCCCGACTCGTTCTTATTGGGAGAGTGCGATAATCGCTTCGGTACCATACATGCCGATATTTTGGCTCAGTTTACGTGCCCGACCGGTTTTGAGTATCCGGAGGGTGCCGAATTAGACTCGGTATGTGTCTACTTGTATTACACCTCTTGGTATGGTGACGGCAATTCGCCGATGAGTCTTTCTATCTATGAAATGGATAAGAACACGTTTAGTTATTCGGGGTCTTATCCAAGCAATTTGGATGTGGCGGATTATTGCACTATGGATGCTTCATCATTTGTGCTCGACCGTAAACGCGTGATAACGGCGGCTTCACCTACCGATTCGGTATATTCGTCTTCTGCTGATAGGTCTGTTCCTTTTGTACGTTTCCGTACCTCTGATGCTTTTGCCGAACGGTTCTTTGCTATGCGTGATTATTCTTCGCAGACAGCGTTCAACGAGGTGTTTAAGGGATTGTATATAACGAGCGATTTCGGTAGTGCTACATTGTTGCATGTGGGGCAGATTACGATGTCGTTGTTCTATCATTTTACGTATGAGAAAGCAGGACGTGATACGACTGTGTCGGATATGCGTTCGTTCTATGCTAATACGGAGGTGCGACAGGTAAATCGTATTCTGTATACGAATCGTCAATTGGAGGTATTGGAGGCGGAGAGCGATAGCGTTAATTATATAGTATCGCCTGCCAATATATATACAGCGTTGTCGATACCGATGCAGATGATGAGTGATAGTATTAAAGTTGCTTTAGAAGATAGACGTCCTTATGTGAATCAAGCCAAACTGATGGTAGATGTGTTAAACGTTTATACGGGTTCAACGGCCGATAAAACGGTCGATGATTGGGCACAACCGGCAGCATATATGTTGCTCTTGAAAGAGTCGGCTTTAGATCGCTTTTTCCGTGAACGTGAAGCATTGTCGGATACGTGTGCTATTTTGGCTACATTGTCTTCAGGAACGGATGCCGATGGTGAAACCATATACTATTATTCCTACGATTTATCAACATTGCTTACCCAACAGTTGCGAGAACAACAAGAAGAGGAAACTTTGCGCATGGTATTGGTGCCTGTAAGTGTGGAAACATCATCGTCTTCTTCGTCTTCGATTGTTGCAATACATCCTCAGCAGACTGTTTCTGCAACTACCATACGGAGTGCACAGAATGTGGAAAGTCCGATGCGATTGGAGGTGGTTTATTCCGGGTTCTGAGAGAAGTTTAGAGAGGACTTTAGAGAGTGCTCACAATACCTTTGTTTGATACGCTAAAAACAACCGCTCTTGCAAGAAATGTTTCTGCAGGAGCGGTTATCTTGTATACATCAGAAAGCCGTCTGATTCGAATAGGTCAGACGACCTCCTGATGTTAAAGTATTATATCAGAGTTGTTGTAGTGTTGCGGTAAGGAAACGGTAGAACTTCTCAACACTGGCTATATTGACTTTCTCATCGGGTGAGTGTGGGTGCATAATGGTGGGACCGAATGAAATCATGTCCATATCGGGATAGTTGCGTCCGATGATGCCGCATTCAAGTCCGGCATGGATGGTGATTACACGTGGTGCGGTGCCGAACTCGGATTGGTAAACGTTTTGCATAAGTCCGAGAATGCGCGAATTGAGGTTGGGTTTCCAGCCTGGGTAACTTCCTGAGAATTCTACTTTTGCTCCTGCGAGAGCAAAACAACTCTCAATCATTTCTTGCACTTCTTCTTTGCGGCTTTCAACAGAACTGCGTGTAAGGCAAAGAATGGTGACAGCATTGTCGGTGGTATTGATTACGGCGAGGTTGTTGGAGGTTTCTACTACATCCGGTATTTCGGGAATCATGCGTAGTACGCCGTTAGGGCATGCGGTGACGGAATGGATAAGTGCGTCTTGTATTTCTTCGGGTATGAGATGTGTGGGGAGGACTGTATCTTCTGCGCTGAAACGTATGTCGGTTTCTATGCCGTCATATTCGCGTATGAACAGGTTTTCGTAGTCTTCTACCAATGTTTTGATGTCGTCTGCTCCTTCGGCCGGTACGGTTATGATGGCTTGTGCTTCGCGTGGTATGGCGTTGCGGAGGCTGCCTCCTTCTACAGATGCAAGTCGGGCATCGTAGTTGGCTATTGCATCTTTAAGGAAACGGAACATCAACTTGTTGGCATTGGCTCGTTGCAGGTTGATGTCGCATCCTGAGTGTCCGCCTTTGAGTCCTGTAAGTACTATTTTGAGTGCAACGTCTCCTTCGGGTACTTCAACGGGGAAGTAGTTGAAAGTGACGGTTGTGTCCACTCCGCCTGCACAACCTACATAGAGTTCGCCTTCGGCTTCGGAATCGAGGTTGAGCAGTGTTTTGCCTTGCAGCCATCCTCCTTTGAGGTCGAAAGCACCATACATGCCGGTTTCTTCGTCGACGGTTACGAGCATTTCGAGAGGTGGGTGTACGGCGTTTTTATCGGCAAGTAAAGCCATGGCTGTGGCCACTCCGATGCCATTGTCGGCTCCGAGAGTGGTGCCGTCGGCAGTGACCCATTCTCCGTCGATATATGCGCGAATGGGGTCTTTTTCGAAGTCGAATGTGACATCGTTGTTCTTTTGTGGCACCATATCCATGTGTCCTTGCAGTATGACACCGGGATGATTTTCCATGCCGGGGGAGGCGGGTTTACGTATGAGTACGTTTCCTATTTCGTCTTGCAGTGTTTCTAATCCGAGTTGTTTTCCGTAGTTGACAAGGAATGTGCTTACGGCTTCTTTTTTTCCGGAAGGTCTTGGAATTTGTGTGAGGCTTTTGAAGTTGCTCCACAGTGTTGTGGGTGTTAGTTCTTCGATATTCATGGTTGTGTTGGTTTATTCTATGGTCATTTCTCCACAGAGTGATACATTGAGCAGTGCTTTGACCTTGTCGTTGTCGTTAGCGTTTTCTCCGAGTAGGTACATGAGTTTTGTGAGTAGTGCTTCGGTGGTGATATCGTGTCCGCTGATGACTCCTGCTTGCAGTAGTGTGAGGCTGGTTTCGTATCGTCCGGGTTCTACTGCTCCTGCGTTGCATTGCGTTTTGTTGACGATAATGAGTCCTTTTTCGGTGGCTTTGCGCAAGGCGTTGCATAGCCATGGGTCGCTGGGTATGTTTCCGGTGCCGAATGTTTCGATGACGACGGCTCTTAGTCTGGGTATATTGAGTATGGCTTCTACGGTTTGTTGTGATATTCCGGGGAATATTTTGAGTATGGCTACGTTTTGGTCGACTCGTGTGCGTAGTTTGAGTGGTTTATTTGGGTCGGAGTAGTGTATGAGTGGTATATTGTATTTGATGTGTACTCCTGCTGTAGCGAGTGGGTCGTAGTTGTATGATTTGAATGCGGAGAAGTTTTCGGCGTTTTGTTTGGTTGTTCGGTTTCCTCTGTAGAGTCGGTCTCCGAAGAAGATGCATACTTCGGGTACTATTGCTTTGCCGTATTTGTCTTGTGTGGTTGCTATTTCGATAGCGGTGAGTAGGTTTTCTCTGGCATCGCTTCTTATTCGTCCTATGGGCAGTTGTGCTCCTGTGAAGATGACGGGTTTGGTGAGGTTTTCGAGCATGAAGCTGAGTGCTGATGCGGAGTATGCCATAGTGTCGGTTCCGTGTAGGATGACGAATCCGTCGTATGTATTGTAGTTTTGGTAGATGAGTGTTGCGAGTTGGCTCCAGACGGGTGGGTTGATGTTGCAAGAGTCGACCATAGGGTCGAGTGATGACATTTCGACTTTGAGTCCGCTTTGTGAGAGTTCGGGCATATATCGTTTGATGGCCTGTAGTCCGGCGGGCCTTAGTGCTCCACTTTGTGGGTCTTCTTCCATGGCAATTGTTCCGCCGGTTAATATCAGTAATACAGCCTTTTCTTGCATAGTGCGCCCTTGTTTTGGCTACAAAGGTAGCGTAAGTTTTTGTAATATGCAAGTATGTGTGTGGTTTTGGAGTATTAATGTAGTTGTATGTTCGTAAATGGATATTAAAAGTTTGGAAAAAGTTTGGTGTTGACCTTGTAGGGACCTTGTATGGACCTTGTATCTGTTTTGTAGGTGGTTTTCGGATGGTTGGCTATATATTAAGTATTGTTAAAAAATAGTTGTGTTTGGGTGTGATTTAGGTTGTTGGGTGCGATTTGGGGAGTGGTTTGTTAGGTAGTAGTGTGTTGTTGTGTAGTGTGTTGTTGGGTAGTTTGTTAGGTAGTAGTGTGTTGTTGGGTGGTTTGTTAGGGAGTGGTTTGTTGGGGAGTAGTGTGTTGTTGTTGGTATGCGTTGATGATACGTTGTACGAGTGGGTGTCTGAGTATATCGTTTTGGTTGAATTGTATGATGCTGATACCGTTTGTGTTTTGTAGTGTTTGTATAGCGTTTTTGAGTCCTGATGTTTGTGTGTTGGGTAGGTCGATTTGTGTGAGGTCTCCTGTGATAATCATTTTGCTTTGCATACCGAGTCGTGTGAGGAACATTTTGATTTGCGGTATGGTGGTGTTTTGTGCTTCGTCGAGAATGATGACAGCGTTGGAGAGTGTTCGTCCTCTCATGAAGGCGAGTGGTGCGATTTGTATGATATTTTTGTCGAGATATTCTTGTAGTTTTTGTTGTGGAATCATGTCTTCGAGTGCGTCGTAGAGTGGCTGCAGGTAGGGGTCGATTTTGTCTTTCATGTCTCCGGGTAGGAATCCGAGTTTTTCTCCTGCTTCGACGGCGGGTCTGGAGAGTATGATTTTTTTGACTTCTCGGTTTTTAAGGCTTTTGACGGCGAGTGCGATGGCGGTGTATGTTTTTCCTGTCCCTGCAGGTCCGATGGCGAAGAGGAGGTCGTTGTGTTGGTAGTCGTTGAGGAGTTGTTGTTGTTGTTTGGTTCGTGCGGTGATAGGTTTTCCGTTGATTCCGTGTAGGATGAGGTTTTGTGGTAGTTGTGTTGTGGGTTGTTGGTTGTGTATGATTTGTATGATTTGTGTGGGTGTGATGTTTCCGTTTTGTAGTAGGAATTGTTCGGTTTTTTGTATATTTTCTTTGAGTTGCAGAATGTGCTGTTGTTGTCCGGTGGCTTTGATGTAGTATCCTCTTGCGATGATGTTGAGGTTAGGGTGCAGGTTTTTGAAAACTTGCAGGTTCGTGTTGTTGGCTCCGTAGAATGCGGCGGTGTCGGTAGAATCGGAGAGTTGTATTATCTCTTCGTGCATAGTGTGTCGTATTGTGGGATATGGTTGATGAATGTGTGTAGTTGTGTATTGTGGATGTAGGTTTGTTTTCCGTTGGAGATTATGAGCAGAGGAACGTTGAGTTGTTGGTTGTAGGTATTGATTTGGTCGAATGTGTTTTGTGTGAGTTGTATGTTGGGTGCTTTGAATTCGATGATGCAGACGGGTTGTAGTAGTTGGTTGTAGATGATGGCGTCGCATCGTTTATCCACGCTTCCGAATCGTATGTGTTGTTCTACAGCGATTCGTGAAGCGGGATAGTTGTATTGTTCGACGAGTGCGTGAAGGAAATGTTGTCGTACGTTTTCTTCAGGTGTAAGTTTTACGAATTTTCGTCTCCAGTTGCAGAAGATGTATGGTTTATTTTGTTGTGTTTGTATGTTTGGAATCCAGTTCAAGTTCTGCGTATGTATTTGTAGGTTTTTATTTCATCCAATTATCTTTGAGTGAGGCAGTTCGGTTGAAGATGAGTTTATCGTTTGTGGAGTCGGGGTCGACGACGAAGTAGCCTTGTTTGAGGAATTGGAAATGGTCGAGGGGTTGTACGTTTTTTAGGTTTCCTTCTACTTTGCAGTTGACGATTTTGAGTGAGTCGGGGTTGAGCAGTTCTCGGAAGTCTTTGTCGGAGTCGGACGGGTTTTCTACGGCGAAGAGTCGGTCGTAGAGTCGTGCTTCGGCATCGATTGCGGAGTTACATTCGACCCAATTGATGGTTGATTTTACTTTTCGGTTGCCTCCTTCGGTTCCTGATTTGGAGAGCGGGTCGTAGTTGGCATAGATGGTGGTGATGTTACCGTTGTTGTCTTTTTCGCATCTTGTGGCTTGTATGATGTATGCGTTTTTGAGTCTTACTTCTCGTCCGTTGGGAGAGAGTCGGTAGAAGTTTTTGTCGGCTTGTTCTTGGAAGTCGTTTCGTTCGATATAGAGTTCTCGTGCGAATGTGACTTGTCTTGTACCGGCTTCTGTTTTTCCGTCGATATTATCGGCGATGATGGTTTCTTGTTGTGTTTGCGGATAGTTTTCGATGACGAGTTTGACGGGGTCGAATATAGCGCATACGCGTGGTGCTTTTTCTTTAAGGTCTTCTCGTATGGTATGTTCGAGTAGTGAGAGGTCGATGGTACCTTCTACTTTAGTGTATCCGATTTTGTCGATGAAAGCGTGTATGGCTTCGGGTGTGTATCCTCGTCGTCGTAGTCCGCATACGGTCGGCATACGTGGGTCGTCCCATCCGCTGACGAGTTGTTCTTTGACGAGTTGTAGCATTTTTCGCTTCGACATGACGGTGTAGGTGATGTTGAGTCGGTTGAACTCGTATTGGTGCGGTCGATAGTTTCCTTCGGCGAATTGGTCGATGAAATAGTCGTAGAGTGGTCGGTGCACGACGAATTCGAGTGTGCAGATGGAGTGTGTTACGCCTTCGAAGTAGTCGGATTGTCCGTGTGCGAAGTCGTACATGGGGTATACTTTCCATTTAGTACCTGTTCTGTGGTGTGGGTGTGTAGTGATGATTCGGTACATGATGGGGTCTCGGAAGTGCATGTTTGGGTTAGCCATATCGATTTTGGCTCTTAATACCATTTGTCCGTCGGGTATTTCTCCTGCTTGCATTTTTTGGAAGAGTTGTAGGTTTTCTTCGACGGGTCGGTCTCGATAGGGTGAGTTGGTTCCGGGTTCGGTTGGTGTTCCTTTTTGTTTGGCTATTTCTTCGGCGGATTGTTCGTCGACGTATGCTTTTCCTTGTTTTATGAATTGTATAGCGAGTTGATAGAGTTGTTCGAAATAGTCGGATGCGTAGTATACGTTCCCCCATTTGAATCCGAGCCATTGTATGTCTTGCATGATGGAGTCGACGTATTCGGTATCTTCTTTGACGGGGTTGGTGTCGTCGAATCGTAGGTTGCATATACCTCCGTATTTTTGTGCGATACCGAAGTCCATGCAGACGGCTTTGACGTGTCCGATATGTAGATATCCGTTAGGTTCGGGCGGGAATCGTGTTTGTATTCTTCCGTCGTTGAGATTGTTTTGCAGGTCCTTTTCAACTATTTCTTCTATAAAGTTCATAATGGTAGCGAATTGTGTGGTTGTTGTGTTTTGGTTGTATTAGTCGAGATATCCTTTGAGTATTCCTCTGGGTGAGTTTCTGATGAAGAGTATGATTTCGTCTCTTTCGTTTGATCCGGGTAGGTCGATTTCTACTTTAGCGAGTGCTTGTGATGTATTGAGTCCGGGTTGGAAGATGAGTTTGTATGTTTCTTGTATGCTTCTGATTTGTTCGTTGGTGAATCCTCGTCTTCTTAGTCCGATGGAGTTGACTCCGCAGTATTGTATAGGTTCTCTTGCGGCGGTGATGTATGGTGGAACGTCTTTGTTGATTCGTGAGCCTCCTTGTATCATGACGTGTGCCCCGATGTGTGTGAATTGGTGTACGAGTGTTCCTCCTCCGATGACGGCGTAGTCTCCGACTACGACTTCTCCTGCGAGTTGTGTACAGTTGGACATGATGACATTGTTACCGACGAAGCAATCGTGTGCCACGTGGCAGTATGCCATGATAAGGCAGTTGTTTCCGACGATGGTTTTTCCTTTTGATGCGGTTCCACGGTGTATGGTGACGCATTCTCGTATGGTGGTGTTGTCGCCGATATATACCATGGTGTCTTCTCCTTTGAATTTGAGGTCTTGCGGTATGGCTCCGATGACGGCTCCGGGGAAGATGGTGCAATTTTTGCCGATTCGTACTCCTTCGCAGATGGTTACGTTGGATCCGATGCGTGTGCCTTCTCCTATTTCTACATTTTTATCGATGCAAACGAACGGGTCGATGACTACGCTTGAAGCGATTTTTGCATCGGGGTGTATATATGCTAACGGTTGTCTCATTATGCGTGTATATATTAAAATATTAGTCTTTGTTTTTGATTACTTGTGCTGTAAGTTCGGCTTCTGCGACGACTTTATCTCCCACGAAGCTATATCCTTGCATGGTGATGATACCTCTTCGTATGGGTCCGATCATTTCGAGTCGGAATATGATAGTATCTCCGGGTACTACTTTTTGACGGAATTTGGCTTTATCGATTTTCATGAAGTAGGTGGAGTATTTGGATGCGTCTTCTTTGTTGTGCAGTACGAGTATTCCTCCTACTTGTGCCATTGCTTCGAGTAGCAAAACTCCGGGTACGATAGGTTCTCCGGGGAAGTGTCCTTGGAAGAAGGGTTCGTTGAGTGTGAAGTTTTTCATTGCCACGATGGTGTTGGGGTTCATAGCCAGCACTTTGTCGACCAGCAGCATGGGGTATCGGTGTGGTAGAAGTTTGGCAATGTCTTTGTTTTCCATCAGTGGATGTGTGGGGTCGATATGCATAGGCGGGAGCACATCAGAGCGTTTGATTTCTTTGCGTAGTTGTTTGCAGAAGAGTGTATTGCTTGTGTGTCCGGGTCGTGTAGCGATGATTTTTCCTTGTATGCGGCATCCGAGCAGTGAGAGGTCTCCGATGAGGTCTAAAAGTTTGTGTCGCGCAGGTTCGTTATCGTAATTGAGTTGGCAGAGGTATCCGAGTTTGTCGGCATTTTGTTTGGGTTGTCCGAGTTGTTCTGCCAATATGTCGAAATCGTTTTGCGGCATGGGTTGGTCGTAGATGACGACTGCGTTTTGCAGGTCTCCTCCTTTGATAAGTCCTTTTCCCAACAAGAATTGTACTTCTCGCAGGAAGCAGAAAGTGCGTGCCGGGGCTATTTCTGCCGGGTAGTCGTTAAGCGACTCTAAGGATGCGAATTGGTTTTTGAGGACTTCAGAGGGGAAACCGATATGTACGTCTACGCTATATTCGTCGTCGGGCAATAGGACGATTTTGCTGCCTGTTTCTTGATTTTCGAATACCATTTTGCGTCGTACGACAAAGATATTTTGTTCGGCGTCTTGTTCTTGCAATCCGACCCGTTGTATGGCTTCTGTGAAATATTTGGCACTTCCGTCCAATATGGGCATTTCCGGAGCATCTACTTCAATGAGGCAGTTGTCCACTCCCATTGCATATAATGCAGAAAGTGCGTGTTCTACTGTAGAGATTTTCCACTCACCGTTTTGTAGAACGGTACCTCGTTCGGTGGCGGAAACATATTCGGCAGTTGCTTGGTAACATGGTTTTTCCGGTAAATCGACACGACAGATGCGTATACCGGTGTTCTCGGGTGCGGGCAAGAATACGGCATTGATATTGAGCCCTGTATGTAATCCTTTGCCTGAGAAAGAGAAAGAATCTTTCAGTGTATTCTGTTTCATGAGATGTCAGTTGTTTTATTTATCGTTGAGTTGTTTTTGCAACTCGTAGACCTTGTTCTGCAATTCGTTTAAGTTTTTGTATACGACTGCCGATCTGCGGAATCGTGCGGCAGGTATTGCGGGATAGCCTTGATACATGCCGGGTTGTTTGACGGTATTGGCTACTCCCGATTGTGCTCCGAAGATACATTGGTCGGCAATCTGGATGTGTCCTGCCACGCCTGTTTGTCCTGCCAAGATGCAATGTTTGCCTATTTTGGTAGAGCCTGCTATTCCCACTTGTGCGCAGCAAACGGTAGATTCTCCTACTTCTACATTATGAGCAATTTGTACGAGATTATCCAACTTGGCATTGCGGCGTATTACGGTGCTTCCCATCATGGCGCGATCGATGGTTGTGTTGGCACCTATTTCGATATCGTCTTCGATGATAACGTTTCCTATTTGGGGTACTTTCCGATAAATGCCTTGTGCGTCGGGTTCGAATCCGAATCCGTCTGCTCCGATAACGACTCCTGAATGTACGATGCAATTATTTCCAACGATGCAATGTGCATAGATTTTTACTCCGGCGTAGATAATGGTATTGTCGCCAATCGTTACATTGTCGCCTATATAAGTCTGTGGGTATATTTGCACCCCTTTGCCTAAAGAAACGTTTTGTCCGATATAGGAAAATGCTCCTATGTACGCATCTTCCGGAATAGTGATTCCTTGTGGAATGAAGCAGGGTTGCTCTATGCCTTTCTTGCGCGGGAAGAGGACTTCCGATACTAAATCGAGCAACTGTGCCATTGCAGCCCGAGCATTGTCAACCAATATGATAGTGGCATCGGTAGGCCCTTCGTAGGTGATGGAACGCGACATGAGTACGATACTTGCTTTGGTTTGTGCAAGATAGCGTACATACTTTTGGTCGCCCACAAAGCATAGTGTGCCTTCTTGTCCTTCTTCTATTTTGCTGACGTCGCTTACGGTAACATCTTTGTTGCCAATGAGCGTGCCTTGCAAGAATTCGGCTATTTGTTCTGCAGTAAAGTTCATAATTCTAACTATAATAATGCCTTACTATAATTTATAGTAGAACATATAATGTTTTTCTACTCGTTTGGGAAGGACTTGTATGTTGAGCATATCTGATGCGTCTGCAATATCTTTAATGGTTCCGTCTTTATACAGGATACCTATCGAATCGTCTTTGGCAGAATAAGTATCGGTAGACACCGAGTGTATGCCGCAAAAAAACTGTGTTTCTTCGGGTGTTATGTTAAATTTGTGAATATAGCGTTCTTGCATAGCCTCAAGAGTGTTATCGGCTATGGGGTTGGGCATGACTTCTACCTTGAAAAGTTGGCGGTTGGTAAAGGCACGGCAGAGTGTGGATAATATGATGTCTTGTGTGTTGCTCCATGCCTTGATGGCAGATAATAGATCGGAGTCGTCTAATAACGCATACTGCTGTAGCGTATCGGGGTTATTGCGGAAATCGGATGCTGTCACATCGTTTTGCAAGAACCATTGCAATGCAGGAGTGGAAAACAAGTTGCAACCTTGTCGTGTCAGTTGTTTGGCGCGTAGCAAGATGTTGATAAGCATCTGTTCGGCAGCAACTGAGGTTTTGTGTAGATATACCTGCCAATACATCAATCTGCGTGCTACCAGAAATTTTTCGATGGAATAAATTCCTTTTGCTTCAATAACCAATTTGTCGTCGGCCACGTTGAGTATTTTCAAAATACGTGCCGATGCCACGGTGCCTTCGTTTACTCCGCAGAAGAACGAATCGCGACATAAATAATCCAAACGATCCATGTCTAATTGCGATGAAATCATTTGGTGCAAGAAATGGCGGGGAAACTCGTCCCTGAAGATGTGTATGGCATCGTTGAGCAGTCCCTCGGTTTCATTGTTGATGTGTTGCATCATCAGCAACGATATGTCTTCGTGCGAAATACCTTGTACTAATGTATGCTCCAATACATGAGAGAATGGACCGTGACCGATGTCGTGCAGCAGGATGGCAGCCATAACGGCATTACCTTCTTCGTGCGATACGGAAATGCCTTTCATGCGCAGACAGGCAATGGCTTCCTGCATCAAATGGAATGCTCCCAACGAATGTAGAAAACGTGTGTGCATCGCCCCGGGATAGACGGTATAACTCATCCCCAATTGGCGAATACGATTCAAGCGTTGCACATACGGATGTTGCAACAAGTCGTAAAGGAAGTCGTTCGGAATGGTTATAAACCCGAAGACAGGGTCGTTGATTATCTTACGCTTATTCGGCAAAACTTCAAACAGACTATGCGTTAGATGCTCACAGGGGAGCGATTACCATTTATAAAGACGACATGCTTCGCAGTTGTGCCAACGATAAGTCAAACTCAATCCTATTTGGAAGAAACCATCGGCCCATTTGTTGCCTCCGCCGCGACCGAAACTAACTCCGTTTTGGTTTTGCGATGACTCCATAGGGTAGGCGTCCAAATTGCAATGAGGAGTATCCAACAATCCTTGGTGAGCGGCAACGTTAATTTTAAGTCCCCAACTTCGTCCCAACTTGAAATCGTAACCAATCTCCAACGGAATCATGGGAAGAATGCTGTTGGCATTACCCTTGGCACTCATAAAATCGTATTTTATGTGGCTGTAAGTAAGGGCTATACCTCCGTACAGATAGAAACCTGCTTGAGAAAACGGATACCATTCCACACCTACCGAAGCCTCTCCAAACACGGAGTTGAATTTGCGGTAATGATCGGGATAGGCATGGCTGTTATCGCCCTTCAGAGCCCCTGCCGAAATGGCAAAACGCCAATTGGTATGTTTCCCTGCCGGCATCGTATAGGCAAATGCAGCAGCGCCGCCAAAGGTTACATTTTGGGTTTGAAAGCCTCCGTTCATGGCTATACCGTTCAAGTCTACGTCACCGTAGTAGTATAAAGCATTAAACGAAAGGGTTAATCCGTTAGCAATGGCACTGTTTTGTTTTGTGTACAAACCGGTGCGTTTGTTGGCTTTTTTGGTCCATACTACCTCTTTTTTATCGCGCTGCGAAGGATTGGCCGCATGAGTAACGGCAGGAAATACCATGGAACCTACAATCAATAAACCAAGAAATAATCTGCGACTCTTCATACAATTACATATTGTGCCGCAAAGATAGCGTTTTTTTTTTATACATACAATTTTTCTGAGCGTAATAGTCAAAAAATACGAAAAAAGAAGACTTTGCGAAAATTGCAAAGTCCTCTCACCAACAATAATTTATCGATTATGTATAGTATTTGCTACTTATCCCAAGTAGGTTTTTAGCAATTTATTGCGGTTGTTACTGCGCAAACGACGAATAGCCTTCTCTTTGATTTGTCGAACACGTTCACGGGTAAGACCGAACTCATCACCAATCTCTTCCAAGGTCATTTCCGGTACACCTATGCCGAAGAATTTGCGGATGATTTCAGCCTCTCGGTCTGTTAGTGTGGCAAGAGCACGGTCAATTTCTTTCGAAAGCGATTCGTTAATCAGACCGCGGTCGGCATTGGGGGAATCTTCGTTCATCATTACATCGATAAGGCTGTTGTCTTCGCCCTCAACAAAGGGAGCGTCTACACTTACATGACGTCCCGACATCTTCAAGGTGTCGGCAATCTTATCTACGGGGATGTCCAATTCGTCTGCCAATTCTTCCGCAGAGGGTTTGCGCTCGTTGGCTTGCTCAAAACGAGAAAAGGCTTTGTTGATCTTGTTGAGCGACCCTACTTGGTTAAGCGGTAACCGCACAATACGCGATTGTTCTGCCAATGCTTGCAGGATGGCTTGGCGAATCCACCAAACGGCATACGAAATAAACTTAAACCCTCTCGTTTCGTCAAATTTCTCAGCGGCTTTGATGAGCCCTAAATTACCCTCGTTAATCAAGTCGGGAAGACTTAGTCCTTGGTTCTGATATTGTTTCGCTACGGAAACAACGAAACGCAAGTTGGCACGTGTCAGTTTCTCTAATGCCGCACGATCGCCGTTGCGGATGCGTCCTGCCAATTCAACTTCCTCTTCAACAGAAATAAGTTCCTCGCGTCCAATCTCTTGCAAATACTTGTCTAACGAAGCACTTTCGCGATTGGTTATCGATTTTGTGATTTTAAGTTGTCTCATAGGATTGCTCTAAAATATTGTCCAATCGACATATAAAACGGAGCATATACTCCGCAAAATTAGCGTGCAAAGGTACAATATTTTCTTGAATGTCGCAAATGTAAATAGGTTTTTATGACTATTCTGATAAATTTATTGCATAATAAGCCACTTTCCCGGTAGGAGTAATGCCGGCAAGAAACAATACCTTGTCTTGTTCATTGGCTTGTAAGGCAGTGGTTAATACCTCCTGCAAATCCTCTTCGGTGCGTATGGCACGATTGTTTACTTTCAAGATGATGAAATTCTCAGGAATGCCGGCACTGCTTAATTTACCTTTCTTTAAACCTGCTATCTGCAGACCGTATGTAATGCCTAATTTTTGTTTCAATTGCGGACTCACTTCTTTGAATTGTGCTCCGAGCATACGTAAATCTTGTGTTTTTTCTATCAGACCGGTGCCGCCGCTCTTGTTCGTAAGTTCTACACGGAAAGTCATTTGCTTACCGTTGCGTAGTAATCCCACTTCAATAATATCACCGGGGCGATGACGACCTACCAACTCCTGCAAATCGGTAGTCGATTTGACGGCTGCGTTTCCTATGCTGATAACCACATCTCCTGCTTTTATACCGGCTTTGTCGGCGGCTCCGTTGTCAATAACGTTGGCAATATAAGCACCCTGAAGGGTGGTCAGATGTTTTTCTGCTTTCAATTCGGAAGTTATGTCTTGTATTTGTACCCCTAAAATAGCGCGTTGTACAATGCCGTATTGTTTCAAGTCGGCTACTACTTTTTGTACGATACTGGTTGGTACGGCAAAAGAATATCCGCTATAAGATCCTGTTCGTGAGGCGATGGCTGTGTTTATTCCTACCAATTCTCCGCGTGTATTTACCAAAGCACCTCCTGAGTTACCGGGATTGACAGCGGCATCGGTCTGGATGAACGATTCAATCTTCATTTCCGAGTCCAATATGTTGATGTTGCGGGCTTTTGCGCTTACGATGCCGGCGGTTACGGTCGAAGTCAGATTGAAAGGATTGCCAACGGCCAATACCCATTCTCCTACACGTAAATTGTCGGAATTGCCCATAATGATAACCGGTAGGTCGTGAGCATCTATTTTCAAGAGTGCAATGTCTGTGTTGGGATCTGTGCCTATAAGTTCGGCCACAAAAGAGCGTTTGTCGTTCAGTACAACTTCAATACTTTTGGCGTCTTTAATAACATGATTGTTGGTTACGATATAGCCGTCTGTTGAGATAATCACACCCGAACCTGATGCCATCTGATCGGGTACTTCACGTTGTTGCTGAGGGCGACCGAAGAAGAACTCGAAAAAAGGGTCTGACGAATAGGCTTCTCTTGGGGCGGCTATGGTGGTTTTTACGTGTACCACAGCACCTACCGACAATTCGGCGGCTACTGTAAAATCGGTTTCGCCTGCTTCCGGCAGATTGACAAATTTTCCGTATGCAGCAGGTAAGGTTTGTGCTACAGAGTCGCTGTTAGCCCATGTCTGAAGATGGCTGTCGGTACGAATACTTTTCAGGGTTAATACAGATGTAACGGCACTGAGTGCACAGATGATAACTGCAATAATGCAGTATTGAAAAAACTTTTTCATAATCGTATGTGGTTTTGGGTTGTTTTTTAGTGGAGAATTACAAAGTTTGTGCCAAACTCTGATAGGCCGGAGTAGGGATGCTGGTAAATAGCATGTCGATTCCATACCTTTTCCGGAAAGGTTAACGACTGATACTTATTGGTGCTCCAATTGAGTTTGTCTTATAGTGCGTATCTAAATGATATTAGGTTTCATGAAACCACGACATTTGTCTTTCTTGTGTAGCACCGTATGCTTACACCTTTAATGAAATCAGCTATAGCATATCATTACGAGACCGTAACGAGATCATAACGAGATCGTAACGAGATATCATTTTGTCATGCTCGAGTATTTGTGCAATTTCGCAAAAATACCCATTACCTGATGCTGTCTTTATTTATGTGGATGCCCTTGAGTAAATCTGTTGTTGACCTGCCATAAATTGGTGAGGGGTTGTGTATTTGGGAAAGATGTTGTACCTTTGCAGCACTTTTTGGGGAGGTATCGGTTTACCTCATGGTTCGGTAGCTCAGTTGGATAGAGCAACAGCCTTCTAAGCTGTGGGTCGCGGGTTCGAATCCCGCCCGGATCACAAGAGAATCATTGGCTAATCAAAGTCGTGACGCCCATTTCTATTGCAACCTTTGCTACGTCTACCGCCTTTATTGCTGCAAATTTGGCAACATTCTAAACTCTTGCGATTCGTTGAATTGGTGTGTCAGAAACTGACAAGCCAAGCCGTTCTCGGTGTCTGTTAGCACCCACCCGTTGGGCGTTAGTGCAGATTTTTTCCAAAATGTACTTCATTTCGTTTGTTGTTTTAGTTGTTTTGTTATATCTTTACGGTCGCAATTAAAAGCAGAGAGAGGGGGCAGGGCGGTTCCCCGCCCCCTTTTGTTGGTCTTACTTTAAGAATTTCACCTTAATGGTGATTTCCAAATTTCCAACCTTGAAAGTGATTTCGTTTTTTTTATGTCTACTTTCATAGCCTTTGCTTTTAATTGTTTCCCCTACTCTTTTCAAGGTTTTCGGATTCCCCTGTTGTCTTATCTTTAAGACGTTGCAAAGGTGGTAATAAAGACCATGCTATTGTGTTAGCAACGGAATTTTTTACCTGCCCTTTTATTTGTATGAAAGATTGTCTGTAATATGTTGATTACTTGGTGATTTTATAGATAAGTACGAAATGTGCAGCACCCTGTGAGTCGATTCTTGGGCAATACATTTGCTATAATCGGGAAAAATTAGTATCTTTGCGCAATCAGGTTGTTTGTCGTCCTGTAATCTATTACCAATCATCTATATACGCCCTATCAATTATGACACACAAACACGTTTTTCTTTTGTGCATTTTATGGGGAGTATGTACGTATGGTGCAGCACAGATAAGCGATGTCATTCCCGGTAGTAGTGCTATTGCGCATACATCGGTTGCACGCAACGATACATGGAGTGCTTTTCACAACCCGGCTGCATTGGTACAACAGGAACGCTTTCAACTGGCATTCCAATACGAAAATAAATACCTCATTGCCAACCTTTCAACCTATCTCTTGCAAGCCGCTTATAGTAATCGCTATGTAAATGTAGGCATTTCCTATTCTTTCTTTGGATATTCTGTATATTCGGAAATGATGACGGCTGTTACGTTAGCACGTAGTTTCGGACGTTTTTCACTTGGACTGCAAGGCAATATTATAAGTATCTATGGCGGGCAGAGCATAGGTTATCGTACAACGGTGGTACCGCAATTAGGAGTCAATATATCGCTTACCGATAATTTGTCGCTTGGTTTCCAAACTTTTAATCCATTTCTTCAGTCTGTCAAACTAACCGAAATAAAACGACCGATACCTGCCGTCTATTCCGTAGGTACCGATTATCGCTTTTACAAAGGTATGCGTTGGGATGTACAAATTGATTACAATACCCATGCGGGCTTGCAAATTGCCACAGGATATGAGTGGCAAGCCATACATGAACTATGTGTCAAAATTGGTGTGTACTATCAGAAATATGTTGTCGGTTGTCTCGGTGTAGGACTTAATTTTGCCGATTTCAAGGCCGACTTAAATGCTGAATGGCATCCTGTGTTAGGGGTTAATTTATTGTGCAAAGTGGCATACGTATGGCATTAAGAGTCTGCATATCCGTACTATGTTGTATATTAATGAACTTCTGGCTATTAGCACAGAGTCCCCTAACGGAGTGCGACCTTTCGCTGATTATTAATGATATTTACGAAACCGCATTGGAAGAAGATAAGGAGATTGATTTTGAAACGGTGGAAAGCGAACTGGTATCCTTGGCTGCGAATCCTATAAACCTTAATTGCGCTACAGAAAGCGACTTACAACGTCTTTTCTTTCTTACTTCCCGACAAATTGATGCCATATTGCTCTATGTGTACAAACATTCTATGGAGAGTCTTTATGAATTGCAGTTGGTGGATGGCTTAAAACGCTACGATATCAGAGATTTACTTCCATTTGTTACAGTTGCTCCTATTGAGTCTGAAAAGGAGTTTCATTGGCGTGAAATGTGGCACTATGCCGGGCATGAGGTAAATATCCGAACGGATGCAAGAAACATCGAGGGTTCTTCAGCCGATCCTTTTTATGTGGCATTGAAATATAGATTTCAATATAAGCAAAAAGTACAATTTGGTATAGCCATGGAACGTGATCCCGCAGAACCTTGGTGGGGTAGAAAAACCTATGGTTTCGATTTCTATAGCGGTTTCCTACAGATAGATGATGTGGGTAAACATATACAGAGAATCGTATTAGGGGATTATCGAGCAGGATTCGGACAAGGTCTGGTAATGGAAAGTCCTTTACGGATAGGAGGAAAATCGGTTCTGACGGTAGGCAAGACGCAAGAGGGATTGCGCAAATATCACTCAACGGGAGAATCTTCCTTTTTGCGCGGTGCAGGCATCACATTCAAGGGCAAACATGTTAATAGCACTGTTTTTTATTCAGCACGTCGAGTTGATGGTGTAGTGGTTGATGGTGTATTTCCTGCCATACGTACCGATGGTTATCACCGTTCCGACAACGAACTTAAAAGTAAACAGACCGTTTGGCAACAATTGGCAGGGGTCAATCTTACTTTGCATCACAAAAACATCAGAATAGGAATTACTGCAACGGAAATGTTGCTCAGTGATACACTACGTGCCAACCCCAATTATTACAATGCGCATCTTTTTCAAGGGAAACGACAGTTTGTTACCGGGCTTAACTATCGTTGGGTAGGTAAGCGGTGCGAAATCTTTGGAGAAATCGCTGTGTGTGAGAACGTGCAATGGGGCTGGGCGAATTTAACAGGTATTAGAGCCTATCCGTGCGATGACGTAAGTTTGGTGGCTCTCTATCGTTATTACTCTCCTACCTATGATGTACTTTATTCCAATGGGTTTGGTGAAAGTAGTCGAAACAACGATGAGAGCGGTTGCTATATTGGTACGGAAATCAAACGCGTGCAGAATTGGCGATTCACGTGTTATGCTGATGCTTTTGCTTTTCGTTTTCCTAAATACGGCATACGCATCCCGAGCGATGGTTACGATTTGCAGGCAGAAGCCACATGGTATACGCGTGATGATATGCAGATGCAATGGCGGGTACGGGCCAAGCAAAAAGGGAATACCGACAAATATACCATACGCTATATTCTGTCCAATACGTTCGGCAATTGGACTATGGGAACTCGAATAGAAGGCAATATCGCTCAAGATGACACTACATATCCATCTTTTGGACTATTGTTGCAAGAAGATATTGCGTATCAATTTAGTAAACTGCCTATTGTTTTGCAAACTCGTCTGCAAGTATTTCATGCCAAAGACTACAACAATCGTTTCTATGTATACGAATACGATGTACCCTATGCTTTTTCAGTACCAAGCGTTTATGGCGTAGGTGGACGGTGCTATCTGAATCTGCGCTACCACATAACACCTCACCTGTCGCTTTATCTAAAGACCTCGCATACGGTCTATTCTTCCGATTGGGTAGAAGCAAAGAACTTGCGGAATGCTCGCCGAACCGATATACATCTGCAAATGCGATTGCGAATATAATACGCTTTAGCGGAGCATACTGAGGGCACGTTTTAGAGCACCGATAAACGTATCTACCTCTTCTTGGGTATTATAAAGCCCAAACGAAATGCGTACTGTACCCGCTACTCCCAAATACTCAATGAGGGGTTCTGCGCAATGATGCCCGGTACGTACGGCAATTCCTTGCTGGTCAAGTAATACGCCTATGTCATAGGGATGAATACCCTCTGCGTTAAATGAAATAACTCCTGCTTTATCCTCATCAACGGCATAGATGTTCAGACCGGCAATTTCTTTCAAACGTTGCTCTGCGTAACGAGTAAGTGCTTGTTCGTGTGCATGGATTTTATCCATACCGATATTCTCTATATATTCGATAGCCTTCATGAAAGCATAACTTCCAATATAATTGGGAGTTCCCGCTTCGAACTTATAGGGAAGAGTGTTGTAGGTGGTCTTCTCGAAAGTAACATGCTCTATCATCTCTCCTCCTCCTTGTGGCGGTGGTAGCAAATTCAGCCATTGTTCTTTCCCATATAGGACTCCGATACCTGTAGGTCCATAGGTTTTATGAGCCGACAATGCCAAAAAATCGCAATCAAGTTCTCTAACATCCAAAGGCATATGCGGTGCCGATTGGGCGGCATCTATACATACCGGAATATTGTGCTTGTGGGCAGTTTTAATAATGCGACGAATAGGATTGATAATGCCTAATACATTGCTTACATGTGCAACCGATACAAGGCGTGTTCGTACATTAAGCATAGCCTCGAATGCTGCTATGTCAAGAGTCTGATTATCTTGCAGTGGAATTACACGCAACACCGCTCCTTTACGTTCGCAAAGCATTTGCCAAGGAACAATGTTCGAGTGATGTTCTAATTGCGATACAATAATTTCATCACCCTTGCCTATCTGATATTCTCCAAAACTGAACGCGAGCATGTTGATAGCATCGGTCGTGCCTTTGGTGAAGATGATACTGTTGGCAGATGGGGCATTGATAAATTGTGCAACGGTTTGACGGGCTTTCTCGTGTTGCTGTGTGGCAACTTGGCTGAGGTGGTGTACGCCTCGGTGTATGTTGGCATTAAAATGCGAATAGGCGTATGTTATGGCGTCTATTACTTGTTGAGGCTTTTGGCTGGTAGCGGCATTGTCAAAATAGATAAGCGGCTTGCCATAAACCTGTTCGTTTAATATGGGAAAATCTTGTCTGTTCATGGGTGTTTTTAGGGTTTATACCAAGATTGTTGTAAAATGTGTTGAGCATCTCCCTCTTCCATGAGTTGTTGCAAAGTTACATTTTTATTATGTTGCATATAACTGCGACATATCTGCCACCCTATCCATGTTCCCAAACGAGAGGGGGCCTCTTGGCTTATTTCGCTGGTAAAAGGACCATCGTTAAGGTACGATGTCAGAATTAAACTCTCGCTGCGGAAGAGGTCTTTTTTATCTATCATCATCTGCCATACAGCGGCCTCGTTTCGTTTGCACCAATCACCCTGTTGCCGAGTATATCCCATAATTTCGTAAGAGGGTTGTTCTGGAAAAAGAAGAGATAGCAGATACATGATTTTTCCACGATAAATCATGTTTTCAAGCAGCCTGTTTTGTGTACTGGTGAAAGGTATGTGTCTGAATAGCCATGCAGAGGTAATGTCGGTGGCAATACACTCTTTACGCATGGTTTGTTTCTGGTAATTATACACCACTTGGTTGTAGTAGGAATAGTCGCTACCGAGATACATGTCTACACCAACGGCTATATCGTCTTCTACAAATAAAAGAGAGGCATTAAATCCTGAAACAAAAAAGTAAATAGTAGGAATCTGCATATCGGGATATAGGTAGCGGAGTTTCCCGAATGCTTTATTAAGAGGTTGCTGAATGTCTTGTATATTGGCAAATTGTCGGAGTACTTCGGCATTGGTTTGCTTAAACCCGTAAAGGGTGTCGTTGAGGAATTTAGGCAGTGCTTCTGCAAGATAGGTTGTGTCATCGGCATAAATACCGAGAATATCCTCGCAGAATATGGGCATAAAAAGAGGATATGTTTGGTTTAAGTTGTGTATGGCGTCTTGCATACGGAGCGTATCTGCGTGAAGTAAGGCAGAATCGAAACGTACAATGTTCACGTGTTCTTCCGGTGTGTTCTTCGGAAAAAAGGAACGTTGCGATTCGCATGCTGTTAGTATAACGAGAAGCAGTATAATATTGATATAGTTTAAGTTAGTCAATTTTTCCATCTTTTATTTCGATTATGCGGTCAGAAATAGCAGCCAATTCGTGGTCGTGTGTTACGATAATGATGGTTTGGTTATATTTATCTCTCATATTGAGCAGTAGACGGTGCAATTCGGCTTTATTGTTAGAGTCCAAACTTCCGGAAGGCTCATCGGCGAGTATTACGTCGGGCTGCATCATAAGGGCTCGGGCTGCTGCCACACGTTGCTTTTCTCCTCCCGAAAGTTGGTTGGGTTTGTGGTGGGCACGTTCCGTTAGCCCTAATTCTGCAAGAAGTTTTTTTGCACATTCTTTGGCTTCCTGCTGAGGAGTCTGTGCTATGAGGGCGGGGAGCATTACGTTCTCAATTGCGGTAAATTCGGGTAATAGTTGGTGAAACTGAAAAATAAATCCGATGTGTCGATTGCGAAAATGTGCGAGTTCGGTTTCCGAAAGGCTGAAAATATCGGTATTGTCAATAAGAACATTTCCTTTATCAGGACGTTCCAACGAACCTATTATTTGCAAGAGAGTGGTTTTCCCGGCTCCGCTCTTGCCGATAATAGATACAATCTCTCCTCGCGAAACCTGTAGGTTCACTCCCTTCAGCACTTCAAGACTGCCGAAACTTTTCTGTATGTTGTTCACTTCTATCATGCCGATTGTATTTGCTACTGAATACTGATTTGTCGGTCTCCGGAAGGGAGCGGCTGTATGTATAAATGCAGTGTGTCTTCCGGCAATAAATCCTCAATAATATCGGGCCATTCAATAAAGCAATAGTTGCCCGAAAGGAGATAATCTTCGGCACCGAAATCCAATGCTTCACCTATATTCTTTAGGCGGTAACAATCGAAATGGTAGATTTCTTTATGCTCGGAAGTTTCGTATACGTTCACAATGGCAAAGGTAGGACTGTTGACGGTGTCAAGTACGCCCATCTCTTCGCATAGTTGTTTCAATAAAGTGGTCTTTCCTGCTCCCATCTGACCATGCATGGCTATCACTTTGCGTGTCGGATATATACTAAGCAGGTGGGTAAGCGGCAACTGCTCACCATTGGAGGCAAGGAGATGCAATCGGTGGTCTTGTGTGAGGGTATAGGTTGGCATATGTTGCTATTGTGACAATTCTGTTTGAGCGGCAAAGTTACAATTATTTTTCGTGTTTAGAAAACAGTAGCAGATGACATGTAGTGCTATCCTATGGAGAGATGTGCAACCTGAATCGTATTCCCCAACGAGGTGTCGTAGTATCCTTTAAGTTGGTCAGTCGCCCCATTACCCAAATATCAGCCACCCGCAGTATGTTTCCGATACCTATACCTGCTTCTATATAGGGAATTTTCATGGTTTGTGTATAGGTTGGCAGGGGCAGGACATCATTATGTTGCGAGTGGAATGTACCATAAGCCATTTTGCATTCAATAAGTTCGTGTAGCCGTAAGCGTTGTATACCGGGAATGCGGTTGAAAAGAAATCCTTTCATATCCCAGGTTGCATGCAATAGGATATAGCGGTCGGCTGCATATTGCATTTGGTTCATCAATGTGAAACGATAAGGATCAAAGGTGTAGGTCTGATTTCCATTGAAAAATTGCAACATAGGATAGGGTACAGCCCCGAAAATAATACCGGCTTGCACGGCATAGTCTATCTCACCGCACATCCCTAACGGTATATATTGCTGAATACTAATGCCTAATCGTGCGTAAAGGTCGTCTTGCTGCATATTGTTCGTACGATAAGCACCTGCTTCGGCTTGTAAGTAAAGGATGGGATAACGGCTGAATCTGTGTATGCGTCTGAAATAGAGGTCTGTGGCACTTTCTCCCCACGATAACCGGAAGAATGCGGATAGTGAGGTATAATGGTAGTATGGAATATTTTGGTAACCGTTTAGTGGTGAACCATATCCCATTGTACCGGTTCTGATATGAAACGATGTTTCTAAATGCTTATTCCAATCGTTGTCGCTCCAGATATGCATTTCTCGTTGCCGGGTAGCAGAGTTAATGGCGTTCCGGTTGGTGTATAGATTGCTAAAGAGAGCAGTCGTAAATGCCATGTTGCGCGGACCAATAGAGTTTTCACGCAAAACTCGGTCAAGTTCCGATACTTCGCTCCAAACATAATGGTCTTCATAGGAAGCGTTCAGTATGTGGCGGCGTTGGGTAGGTATGCGTACTTGTATTTGACCTTTGCCTTTCCAGGCTTGGTCTTTGAATCCATAGGCAATATAGGCTGAGAGCGATACGTTTTTCCATAAGTTCTCGTTTGTACGTAATGGTAAGCCGATATGTAGTAGTTCGTGTTTATTGAATTGGATAATATCGGTTACATTACCTATGTCGACTTTCGTACCGGTGGGTATATATCCCGTATGGATGATTGTAGAGGCAAATTTTGCAACGCGTACAAGAGGTATCTGCAGTAGCGAATCCATAGCAGTATCGAAAGGAGTCGTCAATGAATCGGTTGGGATTGGTATCTGAGGTAGGGTGATAGTTTGCTTGTTCTGAATGTCGCGTTTTAAGAGTACGGTGGGAAATATATGGGATGTATCAGTTTTAATAGCGAAATCTAAAATGAGTGATAACGATTCGTTCTGTAATAGGTGGTCGCTATCATAGGTCTGTATTATTTGTAAATCTGCCAGGTAGTTGAGCGCGTTGTCACGTGGTACGTATACGCTGATGTCTTTAATGGCAGCCGATGCCGAATCAATTGTCATTTCACCGTTAAAGGTAGCAAAAAAAGAGTTCTTGGTTCGGAATTGCACAGAGTATGTTTTCCGAGGTGTGTTTATACTGTCTGTGATGTAAAATTTGTAATATTGATTGGCTGCAGCAGCAATAGGACTCATAAAGGTACGTCCCAAGAGATTAATCTGATTA
The DNA here is from genome assembly GCA_023666945.1 of Paludibacter sp. Lineage (GTDB taxonomy): Bacteria > Bacteroidota > Bacteroidia > Bacteroidales > Paludibacteraceae > Colicola. The sequence goes on along the minus strand of JAMPAY010000003.1, from coordinate 8,221 downwards.
TGGTAAAAATTGATAGGTCGATCAATGCCTCCAAGCAAAACGGAGTAATCTGTTTCGGTGAACAAATCTGTACGTTCAGCAATCGTAGTGAGCGTATAATCTTGTTTTGCTTTTTGTAAGAAGATGCGATCTGAGCGATATAGGGGAATAAGGAAAGTCGAATCTTGTGTCTGCAGCATTCCTCTCTGTAAACTTTGCCATAATTTTCTATGTAGATGCTTTTTTGTTATTTGGCTGATGTATAATTCCTTATGTTCATAGAATTGTGCTTCGTACTGAGGATGCTGCGTCAGATCGTTTTGAAGACGTTCTTGGCGTACACGTTCCATGAGTGCAACGGCTGGATTGTCTCCCGGTAATACGAACACCTCTTGCAGCGAATTTGTTTTTTCTTCCAATTCAACGGCTATGCCCATATATTGTCCGGGGGATATGCGGTAGTGTTGTGTTTTATAACCGATAGCAGAGATTATCAGTGTACGTTCTTTATCTAATTGGGTGCGTAGCATGAACATCCCATCAACGTTCGATGCACATCCTATATGCGTTCCTTTGTAATATATATTGGCATTTTGCAGAGGTATACCGGTGCGACTATCGGTTATCTCCCCTACAACGATGGTTTCGATGGCCAAACATTGTACCGAAATCAATAATAGAATTATATACAGAAGAGCATGTCTCAATGTTGTCTATTGGCAGGATGATATTGCAAAATGGCTTGGCGGAGATTCTGAATGTTAAGATGAGTATAAATTTCTGTAGTTGTAAGACATTCATGACCGAGTAGTTGCTGTATAATGCGTAAATCGGCACCGTTTTGTAGAAGATGTGTGGCGAAACTGTGCCGTAGTGTATGGGGGGAAATATTTTTCTTAATACCGACCTCTGTTGCCAATTGCTTGATAATAGTAAATATCATGGCTCTTGTGAGTGGTCGTCCGTAACGATTAACAAAGGCATAATCGCTATTATCTTTGCTGATAGGGAGATGCTGTCGGTCTTCCAGCCAATAGCCGAACCAGGTTTTTGCTGTGGACGAAATGGGTACAAGTCGTTGTTTGTTTCCTTTGCCCTCTATCAACATATAATCTTCTTTCAAGTACATGTTTGATAGTTTTAGATTGGTAAGTTCCGATACACGTAACCCTGAACCATAGAGCATTTCAATAATGGCTCTATTGCGATGTCCCTCTTTCTTTGAAAGGTCAATACAACCAATCATAGCATCTATCTCTTCCACTGTAAGAACCTCCGGTAGATGTTTTTCCGGAGTGGGATGTTCAAGCAGTTCCGAGGGATCGGAGTCTATTTGGTTAGAATAGATCAAGAATTTGTAAAACGAGCGTATCCCGGATAAGATGCGGGCTTGCGAACGTACATTTTGACTATGTTTGAATTGTTGATAAACAAAATCTTGTAAATCGTCAAATGTCGCATCAATAGGAGATTTCCCAATTTGTTGGCAATACGTACGTAGTTTGTCAAGGTCTTGTTCGTAGGCAGAAATGGTGTTATCTGATAACGACTTTTCCAACTTAAGATATGTGTGATAGGCTTTATACATATCTTTACGGCTTTCTTCCGTCGTATAGAGGCAAACGACCTCTGTATTGTGCTGAATACGATTGTCGGTTCTCGTTCTGCAATACGAAATCTACAATCAACGAATCACCTTTATATTGAAGGTTGTAATGTCCATTGCTTAGAATTTCTACAGACGATAGTGCTCCATCGCTAATATCTAACAAATAGGCACCGCTTATGTTCCCGTCAAAATCCATTCCGGGCAGATAAGTATAGGGCAAAGCCGTAGTGTCGGACTCATAAGTTCCAGCGGGTAAGAGAGTATCTTGCGGAGCAATAAATATATCAGAAAAATAAAGGTTTACACCCGTTCCTATAATGTGTCCTGTCGAATCAAGCGACACTCCCGGGGTGTACAAATCTAACGATATTACATTCTGTAATATACCGTTTTCTTCATAATAGGCACCATAAAATACAGCACTACCGCTATTGTAGAATGTTTCACGTTGTTTTTTCTCTATCACGGTCTTCTCTTTGCAACCGATACATAGTGCACTTATAATGATGTATAATATAACTTGTTTTCTCATGGTTGATGAAGATTCGTTGTTTTAAGTTGTCTACTCGGATACCATGCTGCTGCAAAACCTATAAGAAGTACTATGACGGCAACAAGTAGCATGTCGGTTGCTTGTACTTCTACAGGATATGCACTGATAATATAGTCTGTGCCACTACCCAATTTCAGCAAACCGAATTCTTCTTGCAGAAGACATATAATTAATCCAATGACCAATCCGGCAAATGCTCCTAAAAGTGATATCAACCAACCTTCATACAGAAATATCCGCTGTATCTGACGATGCGATGCACCCAAGTTACTCAATATACGTATATCTTCTTTTTTGTCAATCATTAGCATTGAGAGCGACCCAATGATATTAAAAGATGCAATCAACAGTATGAATACCAAGAGCAATGCCGTTAGTGCTTTTTCTATCTTCATAATGCGGAAAAAGTCTGCTTGTTGTTCATAGCGGTCTTCTATCCGAAATGAATCTCCTATAAGTTGCCGCAATTGTTTTTTTACTTTACTTGCCGATATGCCTTCTTGCAAGCGCAGTTCCACGGCTGTTACTTCGTTTTCATTGTATTCAAACAGACTGCGGGCAAGCGGAAGCGACACAATCATATATCTATCGTCGTACTTGGCTTGATTTATAGTGAAAATACCGGCAATAAATGTTCCCGCTTGATTAAAACTCTTGTCCGGACGCATTAGATTTACCGTACCAGTATGTTTAGGAGCATATAATTTTATGCCGGATACAAAATGGGCACTAATACCCAACTGAGAGGCTAATCCGCGCCCTACAACGCAACGTTCGAAAGCCCGTACCATGTTTGTACCATTGTCGTAATAATCGCATACCGAGAATGTGCCGTCCGTAATGATCGAATCGATGGCAGTCAGGGCTTGAAAATTATCATCTACACCTTTCAGTAGTGCAGGCAACTGTTTTTGTGAAAAACATACCAAGGCCGTTTCTTCCACGGTTTCACTGTATACGGCAATTTCGGGAAGTGATTTGACTGACTCGAAAGATTCTGTATCTGTACGGAAATGTTTGCCGCTAACAGGAGTAATGCGAATATCTGCATCAAAGGCAGAAAACATCTGCTCCACCAAACTACCAAAACCGTTCATTACGGATAGAACGCATACCAATGCGGCTGTGACTACGCATACACCTGCTGCACTCACACCCGACACAATGTTTATGGCATTATGGCTCTTCTTGGCGAATAAATACCGCCACGCTATGCGTAGCGATATATTCATACGAAAGTGAGATTCGTTAACATTGGTTTCAGTATAATTCGGATGGATTGCGAAGAAGTGTTATTGACGCAACAACTCGTCAATATGTTCCATGCGGTCGAGTGTGTCATCTGCATGGAAATAAAGTTCCGGGATGATGCGGAGTTGATGACGCTCTAAGTTCCCCATCTCTCCTCTTATCTGTCGTTTGTCCTGTTCAATCTGAGTCATCACCTCTGTCTGTTTTGCCGACGGAAATATGCTCAAATAGACATGAGCAATGCTCAAGTCAGGAGAAATACGCACTTCACTTACCGATATCAGTGTTCCTTGCATTTTGCGTGCATAACGCAAAAATATATCACTCAAGTCTTTCTGTACCAAACGGGCTATTTTCTGTTGACGTGTGGCTTCCATTCTGTTATGTCTTATTAAGTTCTACAAATATCAGGCATTCTGCATTTCTTCTGTGCAATTGCATCAGCAAGATGTTTTGTGCAAAACGAATCTTCATTATAGCAAAACAAGGGAAAGGAGATTGCTCTCTTTTCCCGAATTTATGTTTTTGCTATAACTTGGAGAGAGGGGAGAAGATTCTATTGCTCTGCCCTCCTTACAGTTAATGTTTATGACGGCTTTCGTCTGAAATTGTCAGTTTAGCACGTCCTTTAGCGCGGCGTGCAGCCAATACGCGGCGACCGTTTGCAGTTGCCATTCTTTCACGGAATCCGTGTTTGTTACGTCTTTTGCGTTGCGACGGTTGAAATGTCCTTTTCATCTTTGTATTCGTTTGTCCCTTCTCCCGAAGGGGGATGTTATTAACTCGTAATAATTGAATGATAACGCTTTCTGAAAAGCGGCTGCAAAGATACGGTATTTTTTTTATTCCCGCAATACTTTCGCGAAAAATGTCATCAACACACTCGGTCGGTGCTTATTTAATCGCTTTACCTGTCAGGTCAAAATATTGTTCTCCTTGTTTTATATACAGTAAGCCGTTTATACGTACCACAATGCCATTTCTTTGTGTCTGTATAAAATTCACATGGGTGGTTATCTGCTCTATGGAGTTTATATAAATTTCCAAATTAGAGTAGCCGCTATCTGTCAGCAATGCTCCGTCATTAGGGTTTGTGGGGTCTAATCCATGGGTAATTTCCCACTCATCAGGGATTCCGTCTTCATCGCTATCGGTGTAAGGTATGCCGCTTAAAGAGGGCCAACCGCCTACAGCCATAGGGTTGTCTATGATGCCCGATTTGTTTAATGACCCCATACCAATAGCAGTTCCTGTGCGGGTTTCGTTGACAATGCGCGCATCTTGGCTGTCGCGCCTTGGAGCACAAGCACCTGCTTCTGCCAACACACGTTCGTAAGACTCGGCTGCACTCTCTAAGTGTGCAGGTAATCCCATTTCTACTTCGGGTGAGAACATTTCTGCACGAAATAGTTGTTTGGCTTGGGCTGTGTCGGAAAAGGCACTGTATTGTACACCGCAGAACCAATTATCGGCACTCACGGTGTCGTAATAAGTAAGATAATTCCCTGTTATGTAATGTTGCGATAAATAACCGTTGTCTACACTTGCCTTACTCTGGTCAATGCGTACCAATCTGTTTACTTTATTGCCAGGGCTCACTTTGCTGTCAGTATTGCCCGATGCGGGACCATGTTGGTAATAATTGTTCACCATGTTTAGTTCGTTGCGGCTGACGGGTGTGCATATATCAAACTCTAAACCGTATCCCGAATTGTTCGGTCCCCAATTGTAAACGATATTGTTTCTGTACTCTACCACTGCAATTGTATCGTGCGCTCGTGCACCGTTAAAACGGATGTTTCTGCTGTTGTTATGAGCAATCAGGTTATGGTGGTAGGTGGCGAACTGCCCGCCCCAAACGCCGCAGTAGGAACGTGTGCCTTTGGGATGATAAGCATTATACAAACCTTCTGCCACAATGCACCATTGTACGGTTGTATATTTGTTGTCATATATGGCAAGACATTCCTCGTTGGCCCATGTCATGGTACAATGGTCAAAAATAACATATTCGTAATTCTCTACGTCCGTACCATAGGTGATGAACTTATTTTCTGCTGTCGGAGTGGATGGGCGAAAGCGCATGTATCTTACAATCAAGTGTTTTCTGCGTGGTCCCCAATACCACATCTCGCCTCCTGTTGCTCCGTTAAATAACATACTGTGTCCCGTAATGCAAATACCGTCTCCGGGAGCCGTCTGTCCGGCTATGGTCAGGTAATCGCGTTTCACTTTCAGATCTTCCTTCAATTCGATATTGCCTGCCACATTAAAAACTATTGTCAAGGGCTCATATACCGTTATTGTCCGCTGTACCGCCGAGTCGCTCCCATCTATGGCAGAAGGTAGTATTTGTGAATGCATTTCTTGATGAACATATTGTTCTAATGCCCAACGTAAGGACCCCTCTATAGGAGTTTCTTGTGATGTGTAATCTTGCAGATTACTCACGGTTACTACTTTTCCTCCTCTCCCTCCTTGGGCATAGCGTCCGAATCCTTCTGCTTCGGGAAAAGCAAGAGTTTGACTCCACAGTGTAGCAGAGGCTATAATAAACACTATTCCTGACAGGAAACCTTTGTTGTGCATGATAATGGAGTATGGAATTAGTATTCGTAGTCTACAGCGGCACGCCCTGATTTGCATTTGCCAATGTAGGCGGCAACTTTCAGATGTTCGGGGTGATTGGCATATATATTGAGGTCTTCCCAACTATCAAAGGTGCATTCCAAACAAATGTCATGGTCGGTTTTTGCCGCATTGGGAATGTTGATGCCGACAAAAGCGGTCTTTAAGCCGGGTACTACATGCTTAAGTCCCTCCAATTCATTTTTTATTATTTGGGCATTTTCTAATTTTGTCTTTCCCTCGGCAGCGTCAAGGAGGCAAAAGAATACAACGTGTTTTACCATACTTCTTGAATGTTATTGTTAGGGTTCTTCGGATAGTCGGTGGTGTAGTGTAATCCGCGACTCTCTTTTCTTTCTAATGCATGACGGGTTATTAAGTAACCCACGTTTATCATATTGCGCAGTTCGCAGATGTCGCGCGTTGCTTTTACACGCTTGAAGAGGTCTTCGGTCTCTTCGTAAAGCAAGTCGAGGCGTTCCCAGGCACGATGCAGGCGCAGGTCGCTGCGTACAATACCCACATACGTACTCATTATTTGTCCTACCTCTTTGATGTCTTGATTGATAAGGACTTGCTCTTCATTCGTAAGAGTTCCTTCATCATTCCATGCCGGTACTTTTTCATTAAAGCCATAGGTGTCAATTACACTCATAGCATGCTTTGCAGCAGCATCTGCATATACTACGGCCTCTATCAGGGAGTTACTGGCCAATCGGTTGCCGCCATGTAAACCGGTGCATGAACATTCGCCTACTGCATATAGGCGGTTAATCGATGATTGGGCATCTAAATTGACCTTTATGCCACCGCACATGTAGTGAGCACAAGGGGCTACGGGGATGTAGTCTTTTGTTATGTCTATACCTATACTCAAACACTTGGCGTAGATATTCGGAAAATGTTTTTTTGTTTCTTCCGCATCTTTGTGAGTTACATCCAAACAAACGTGGTCGAGTGCATGTATCTTCATTTCATTGTCTATGGCACGGGCTACGATGTCACGTGGAGCAAGACTCAAACGTTCATCGTATTTCTGCATGAACTCTTCTCCATTGGGCAGTCGTAAAATTCCACCGTAACCACGCATGGCCTCGGTAATCAAATAAGCGGGATGCGTTTCACCGGGATGAAAGAGTGCGGTTGGGTGAAATTGTACAAACTCCATGTCTTTTACCTGTCCCTTGGCGCGATAAACCATTGCTATGCCATCGCCGGTAGCAATGTTGGGATTGGTGGTTGTGGCATATACGGCTCCCGTACCACCAGTAGCCATGAGAGTTATTTTACTCAAATAGGTATCGATTTTGCCGGTTTCGGGGTTAAGAATGTAAGCACCGTAACATTCTATGTCGGGTGTTCTGCGGGTAACGCGCTGCCCTAAGTGGTGTTGAGTGATTATTTCTACGGCAAAATGATTTTCCAATACTTCTATGTCCGGATGATTCCGTACACTTTCCATTAAACCGCGTTGTATTTCGGCACCGGTGTCATCGGCATGGTGCAAGATGCGAAACTCCGAGTGTCCGCCCTCGCGGTGAAGGTCAAAACTGCCGTCTTGTTTCTTGTCGAAATTTACACCCCATGTCAGTAGTTCTTTTATTTGGTCAGGAGCATTGCGGACTACCTGTTCTACTGCCGCAGGGTCGCTTATCCAATCGCCAGCAACCATAGTGTCGTGAATGTGTTTCTCAAAATCATCCACCAACAGATTTGTTACGGAGGCTATGCCGCCTTGGGCTTTGGCGGTATTGGCTTCATCAAGGGTTGTTTTGCAGCATAAGGCAATCTTATATCTGCCTGCACGCGCCATCTTGAGCGCAAAACTCATTCCGGCAACTCCGCCGCCGATAATGAGAACATCATAACGTTTAGTCATGTTGCTTCGTCTTTTCTTTTACGGTTGCAAAGATACAACAATTATTTCAATAACCGATTTTTGAAGCACAAAAACAGCAAGGCAACGGTATTGAGCAATAGGTGTTGCCGGCACTGTGGTGTGGAATGTGAATTCCGGCAAGAAATTGTTTTTGGCAAAATGAAAGCTCGACACGATGTCGTCGATGTCTCGTTACCGTCTCGTTATGGTCTCGTAAGAAAATTTTACCTATAAAATGATGGGGCTGTAAGTAGATGGTGCTATGTTAAAAGAAAAACCTGTTGGTTGAATTAAATCAGTGAATATTTTATCTGCCCAATTG
>JAMPAY010000002.1 GCA_023666945.1 Paludibacter sp. | reverse complement strand
TGGAATGGCCGAAGAGTGAGTTTCAAAAACAAATAGCAGGAGAAAGAACTTATACTATGGATGAGATGATAGATATGTCAGAACAATGGCTGAATGAACATTATGGTACAAACTACAAACTTAAACGTTATGGAAAATGAAATAATATACTTACCAATAGCAAAACGAGATATTCAAGAATTGCATGATGTTATTGCAAATGATTACTTTGCTCCACTTACTGCCAAACGATATATTGAAGGATTGTACAAGACCATCAATTCCCTATCATTATTTTCTGAAAGACATCCCATTCAACGACGCAAGTATATCCGACAAATGTATGGTACTGACATCCGTCGTGTGAACTATAAGAAGATGGCAATACTATATACCTTTAACAATGATGTAGTGTACATTGTTCGTATTATGTCCGGCGGAAGTATCCGTGGCATAGGAGCAGCAGCATAATCATTACTTTGTCCTAATTTGTCGTTGTTTATACACTGCAAAACATCTACCTTTGCAATCCGTACCAAGGGAGTCTGGGAAGAAACCTCTATACCTTGATATAGTTAGTAGTTTTAGATGAAAGCCGAAAGAGTATTTTTTATTTCTCATTCAAGGTCTGAACCCTCTTCGGAGGGTTCTTTTTTTTGTCTTTAGAATTGTGGTGCCTTGACATTGAGTGTACTTATCAGATTCGGATCAGCATGATTAGCATATCGAGTTGTCATCGACAGATCGTGATGGTCGGCCGCCTGCATAACTGTAAGCGGGTCAATACCTGATTTCAGCATGTTGTTGATACCTGTATCTCGCAACGAATAGAGTTGCATCTCTTGCGGTAATTTTAAGGCTTTACGCATTTTGTCCCAGTCTTTTCTGTATCTTTTAGATTCTACATAATCAATACCCGGCATATATCCATGTGAGAACAAGTAATCTTCCGGACGTGCTTTACCGATTATTCCGGCTATTCTCCGACAGAGTTCTTCACTTAAAAAAGCATATCGATGATGTCCATTCTTGGTTTTGTCAGAAGGCATGTATATATGCTGCTCTTTCAAATTGATTTGCTTAATCTGCACACGTGAAATTTCCTTTGGCCGAAGAAGCGATGTAAAAACCAATTCCATCACAATTATATAATTTGGACTATGTTCTTCGAAGTATGCTTTTATACGCCCTCTGACATCTGCAGGAATGAGTATACGTTTCTTTTCCTGCTCTTTTTTAATCTTTATCAGTTCGAAAGGATTCTCTTTACAATAACATTTTTGTACTGCCCACGAAAAGAGTGCACGTGCCATTTTAAGTTGGTTATTATAGGCTCTTGCAGATACGTTTCGTTCGGAATAGATATAATCCATATAACGTACGGCAAGCGTTCGGTTGAACTGTATGCACTTGCATCCGGGAATATGTGAAGAACACCATCTGCCGAAGATGTTACAGAAACTCTTATAGGAACGCAAACTGTCTTGTTTTAACTCTTTACTCTTCTCATCGATGTATGCTGCCATTACATCATCGATAGGAGTGTAGTAGCGTACATTCTCACTTTCGCCGAACGGCGACCATCCGCCGGCAAGTTGTATGTTGATAGTATTAACTATGTTTTGTGCTTGACCTTTGAACTCAGACAATGTACGGCAATGATTACGCAATCGATTCAGCCGGATCTTTTTTCTTTCCATTTGCTGTGAAATGGGCGAATAGACATAGTACTCAACAATCCAATTATTTTTATTGTGTTTCAGGATTGCAGGAACGTACAAATTAAATTTCGGGGAGAACTGTTGGTAGTTGGACATTTTTTTTTCTTTGGTAAAATCTGTTACTGACTTTCCAAAGAAAAAAGACACTACATTTTTCGGTTCAATTTCGGTTCAGTTTTTCGCCTATTTTTGCGTAACTAACTGATTCTTAAATAATGAGCCACTGGGCGGACTCGAACCGCCGACCCACGCATTACGAATGCGTTGCTCTACCAACTGAGCCACAGTGGCAACACAAATAACAAAATAAAGAAGACGCTTTTACACTATATCCTACCTAACTACCACCGTAGCCACTATACTCATAGTTTTAAAAGTATCGTTATTTATTTTTGCGGGTGCAAAGGTAACCATATTTTTTGACTTAGCCAACAACAATTCAGTTTTTTTTCGTAATTTTGCAGCGTACAAGCCTATGAAACGATTACTACTCATACTAATCCTCTGCTACTCAGTATGTATTAGAAGCATCTATAGTGAGCAGACTTTTCGTAATGGAAAACAAGTGTACTATAGTTGTGTTCATCAGAAGAATATCAAATCGCTCCGCATACGCTATGCCGACACTCAAAGTATAGACCGTCCTATCTTACAATTGAACAGTGAAGACGTCTTGGAAATATCATTTGACGAGTTGTCGCACATCACCCACTACTACACCTATACCCTACTCCACCTCAATGCAGATTGGACCCGCTCCGACTTACTCAGCAACGAATATGTAGCCGGTTTTACTACACAAGATATCACAGACTACGACTATTCACTGAACACCCAACAACTCTACACCCACTATCGTTTTGAATTTCCGAACGAAGATATGCGACCAAAAGTATCGGGCAACTATGCCCTCCTCATATATGAAGACGGAGACCCGGACAAGGTGGTTGCTTATGCCTGTTTTTCCGTGCTAGAACCTTTAACCGCTATAACCGCCACTCTGCGCAGCCAAACAGACATAGAACTTTCGGGGCGTTATCAGCAATTGGACATTGACGTAAACACGGCGGGATTGAATCTACGCAATCAGGAAGAAATAACCTTAGTAGTAAGGCAAAACAACCGCACCGATAACCAAGCCTATAACCCACGTCCCACTTATGTGGAAAGCAATCGTTTACGCTATATCAACCAGCGCGCCCTGATTTTTGAAGGCGGCAACGAATACAGGCATTTCGACATTGCATCGGTCTATTTTATGGGTACAGGCGTTGACTACATAGATTTTGACCACACCTACTATCAAGCCTATTTGTATCCTTCCGTCAATCAAGCACAGACCTCTTACCTTACCGAATATGACTCGAACGGTCAGTATATCATCAATGCCGAGCGCACGAATGATGACGATTGGCAAGCAGACTACATGTGGGTGCACTTTCTACTACCGGAAGACACTCCTTGGTTTGACGGCAGTGTATTTATAGGTGGTGACTTATTTTACAACCAAATGCGTCCACAAAACCAAATGCAATATGACAATACCCACAAGACCTACTATTTGTCGGCATATCTGAAACAAGGCGGTTATGACTTTCAGTACTGGTTTCGCCCCAAGAACAGCACCCAAGCAACAACTCAACGTACCGAAGGCAGCCATTGGCAGACGCAGAATGAATACAGCATATACGTGTATTATCGTCCATTCGGAGGACGTTACGACCAACTTATATGCTTCGAACGACTACAATAGTCACACATCAACAAACACCCTATCGATCATAGATTTGTAAACATTCGCCTTTTTCACCAAAGACATAGGATAAGCCCGAGATGACGACGGCATCCTCCACAAGCGCACATTACGTCCGGCAATATTTCCCCAAGCAAACGCACCCACAGCAGGTTTGACACAATGCAATGCAGCACACAGTACTTCGGTAGCCTTTTGCCCCGTACAACAAATATCAGTGCATAGCGGGAGAGCCGATAGGAGTTCGGCAATATCGGTAGGTTCGACCACCTCTAAATAGGCATCGGAAGCATTCCCTCGCAATCGGCGAACCGCCTTTGCCGTATCGTAGATTGCGATACCTTGTTGAATACAGAACTCAACAATCGCTTTATAGTTGAATTTACGGGTTTCGGCATTGACAAAATACCCCGCCTCTCCAAAGAAAACGAGTCCCATGATGCGCCACATATCGTTCTGCGGATTAGGATAAAAGAAATCCATACACCATCGAGTGCGCGGAGGCGGAAAACTGCCCAACATGAGCAATCGTGCCTTAGGAGGCAGGAAGGGTTCAAGCGGATGCCTTTCTATAGAAACCTGACAAGTGTCGGGAATATATTCACCCGGATTTTTCATCGTATTCATGGTAGTCAACGAGCATCTTCGGTATGTTTCATCATTTGCTGCAAATCGGACGTAAATTCATGGAAAAGGGTTTGCGTCAGTGCGGAAGGATAACTCATGATAGTAAGCGGATGCGGTTTAAACCCTTCGCGATAAGGCGGATGCAAGTGATGATACGGATTTTGGCAAAAGCCACAATGTTCGTAAAAGCGCAAACGCGCCCTTGTAACATCATCGCATACCGGGTCAATTTCGAGAATAATACAATGATTGTTTTGTTGCTGAAAATCTTGCAGAATACGACTTCCCCACCCTTTTCCTCGCAGCGATTTTTGCACTGAAAAATGCTCAACATAAATACACGAGTGCATCCTCCAAATTGAAAGGAAACCGACAAAAGCGCCCCGGTTGCAATAGGCAATCAGTTGATAGTCTGACTGCTCAAACGCCCATTGCTGCTGATTGACAGTGCGCTGTTCGCATAGCGGAAATGAGGAAGCGTATAAATCAGCAAAATCCTTATATAAGGGATGTTCTATATTTGTAATAGTAGTTTTCTCCATTTTAATACACTATTTCAGTTGCAAAGATACAACAAATTAGCAATAATCGGTAATAGATCACACAGAGAATCGTAGTTTTTACAGCATAAAGAATCTGTAATTGCATAGCGGGAAGGTTAAGTAATTTGCACGCCCTTCGATTTAGCAAAATGAAAGTCCGACGAGATCTCGTTACGGTCTCGTTATGGTCTCGTTACGGTCTCGTAACCCAACGTTCTCGTAAAAACAACCTATGGCGTAAGCAATATAGCCTTATTAAAAGAAATATGCTACAACAATACATAATATAGCATAATTTAGGCAAAAAAACAAGATATATAAAACAATACGTATCTAAGCATTTTACATAGGGATATGGACAAAATTAACAAGCATTTCATTGATCTTTTGTCGGGTCTTATATATCCTCCACACACGTATTTTCAGAACCGAAGTGCGAAAAAGTTCTGAGGTTCTTACAATATTTGTTTGTTCGTAAAGACTTTCTATCGTCTTGGGGATGGTGTTGTGGAACCCCATCCCCAAGACGATAGAAAGTAGGACAAAAAACGTACTTTCAACTAACAATACAAAAAAAGAGACCGAAGTCTCCCAAAGATTAACTAATTTTGCATTGCTATGTACAAACAATTAATCTCGCAGCAAAGGTCGCAAATTTCTGCCTTACTGCAAAACGGAACACCCAAAAAAGAGATCGCGCGCATCGTTGGCGTCTCACTATCTACTATTTATCGAGAAATAAAACGAAATAGTTGTCGCAAAGGAAAACATTATAGTTGGCGTTTAGCACAAGAAATGGCTATGGAAAGACGCGAACGAATATGTTACAACCGAAGAATGTCACCCTACATAATGAGACAAGCCATACAACTGCTCAAAGAAGAACAGTGGTCGCCTCAGCAAATTTCCGATTTGTTTTCCTCTTCTATAGAGGTTAGTTTTAATAGTTTGGCTATCTGCCTTTGTTCTTTAAATGCATTGCGTACGTTCTTTTTTCCGAAATAATATTTCAAACGAATTTTACATATTTTATTTTTAGTCAAGTCGCTGTTTACCTGGAATGGCTGAAATTCTTTTTTTCAGATGCACATCGGGGTCATCAGAAACAAAACAAAGCCGCGTAATGTCGCCTCCCATCGGGTCTATATCGATTCCATATGTCTGCCGCAGATAATTATCTACTTGAGGAAATGCACAATGCTCATGATATATCCATGCATCTGCTATAGGAAACTGCTTGTCATACTCTAAATAAAACAAGACTTTAAGTCCGTCACCGGAAGGAGACAACCATGTTGCCACAACATGTTCATCGCTCTTGAGCAACTCTTTTATGGAGTGAACAGACACTAACTTATCTATATCTACAATTAGCAGAGAAGTATAGCCGTAGACATCAAACTTAAATCTTGTATCAAAGAGTACTCCACTGAACAGAAACGAAGGTAATCGTTTCTGTTCAGCCTTATACCCGGCAACAGCAGATATCCCCAAACCATATAAACGTCGTATATTGTCCACCGGAACTTGATATGTGCCTATTCTTATAGAATTCAAGGCCTCAAAGAGTGTAATAGAACGATAAGATCGTGTTCGAATATCCTTACCAAAGAAATCCGTTTATGGAGTATGTCTATAGTATTCATTGTTCATTAGGGAATAAATCTTTATGTTTATCAATGAATGTAGTGTGTTCAGAGATGGTATCTATATATGGCCTATATTAGCAATCTTCGGTGCAAAGGTAAGTTTTTTGGCGGAGTGTACAATAGTTGTTGCGGGGGGCTTGTTCTTGTGTTGTTGATGTGTTGATTAGTTTTTGGGAGAGTGCTATAATAAATGTCGGGGCAATAATACCCCAAATGTTGCGCTGCGCACCGTGGTAGATATAGCATTCGGTAAGCATTAGATTTCTTATATTTCGTCAAATGAGGTGAACGATAAGCACCAACAATGCGAGGAAGAGTACAAATCACTTTACGTTATTTTTTTGTGGTCGTTAATCTATCATTTTTATATTGTTTGCGTACCCCGATGAAAAGCATTATCTTTGCAGCCAAATAGGTACAAAAGGACCAAGCGCAAACAACAACCAACAAAACGCGCAGATAAGCAACCTACAAAAACGTATATAAACGCTATGACAAGCAAAGAAATCAGACAGTCGTTTCTCGACTTTATGGCTTCCAAAGGGCACAAAATAGTACCCTCCGCCCCAATGGTAATAAAGGATGACCCTACCCTGATGTTCACCAACGCGGGTATGAACCAATTCAAGAATATTATTCTGGGTAACGACCCCATACAATTCCCACGCGTGGCAGACTCACAAAAATGTCTCCGCGTTTCCGGTAAACACAACGATCTTGAGGCTGTAGGTAACGACACGTATCACCATACGATGTTCGAGATGCTCGGCAACTGGTCGTTTGGCGACTATTTCAAGCAAGGTGCCATTGATTTTGCATGGGAATATCTCACAGAAGTGCTCCACCTTGACAAAGACCGTCTGTATGTGACCGTCTTTGAAGGCTCACCCGCAGAAGGACTTGAACGCGATGATGAGGCTGCCGGCTATTGGAGCAAGCATCTATCTGCCGACCGCATCATCAATGGCAACCACCATGACAATTTCTGGGAAATGGGCGATACAGGACCTTGCGGCCCCTGCTCTGAAATACATATCGACTTGCGCGATGAATCCGAACGTGCCAAAATTTCGGGACGTGACTTGGTAAACCAAGATAATCCGCAAGTGATAGAGATATGGAACATCGTATTCATGCAATACTACAAAAAGGCAGACGGTACACTTGAAACCTTACCCAACAAAGTAATTGATACAGGTATGGGCTTTGAGCGTCTCTGCATGGCATTGCAAGGCAAACAATCGAACTACGATACCGATGTATTCCAACCCATGCTGCGTAAGATTGCACAGATATGCAGCGAAGAAGGACAGAACATTGCCTATGGACAAAACGACAAGACCGATGTGGCCATGCGCGTTATCGCCGACCATATCCGTACCATCAGTTTTGCCATTACCGACGGTCAATTGCCCGGCAATGCGAAAGCCGGCTATGTAATTCGCCGTATTCTGCGTCGTGCAGTGCGTTACGGCTATACTTTCCTCAATCAGAAAGAGGCATTCCTCTACAAACTTGTACCTCAATTGGTAGAAGACATGGGAGAAGCCTACCCCGAATTGCAAAAACAACAATCGCTCATTGAGAAAGTAATAAAAGAAGAAGAAGAGGCTTTCCTCAGAACATTGGACAAAGGTATCAGTCTGCTGGAGAAACTTATTCAACAGGCAGACGGCAAAACCATATCGGGTAAAGATACATTTACCCTATACGATACATACGGATTCCCGCTTGACCTTACCGAACTGATTCTGCGCGAAAACGGAATGACCGCCAACGAAGACGAATTCAATGCCGAAATGCAGAAACAAAAAGAGCGTGCCCGCAATGCCGCCAAAAGTGAATTGGGCGATTGGGTGGAACTGCATGAAGGCGAAACAGAGTTTGTAGGCTATGACCTCACCGAATGTGAAACACACATCTTACGCTACCGCACCGTACGTCAGCAAAACAAAGAGTTCTATCAGATAGTGCTTGCACAAACACCTTTCTATGCCGAAATGGGTGGTCAGATAGGCGATACGGGTTGGCTCGGCAATGTGCAGATACTAAACACCAAGCGAGAGAATAACCTGCCGGTGCATATTGCAACAGAACTACCTGATAACATAGAGGGGACATTACTTGCCCGCATTAATACAGAACGACGTGAACGCACCGCCTGCAACCACACAGCAACTCACCTTCTGCACCTTGCATTGCGTACCGTGTTGGGTGAACATGTAGAACAGAAGGGATCGCTCGTAACTCCCGATAGTTTGCGTTTCGATTTCAGTCACTTTCAGAAAGTGACTCCCGAAGAACTCCGTAAAGTAGAAATTCTTGCCAACCAATTAGTACGTAAGAATTTCCAATTGGAAGAAAGTAGGCACACTCCTATACAGAAAGCCAAAGAAATGGGAGCGATGGCACTCTTCGGAGAGAAGTACGGTGACGATGTGCGCGTAATCAAATACGGCGAGAGTATAGAACTATGCGGCGGTACACACGTGACCGCAACCGGCAACATCGGCAGCATACGTATTGTAATGGAAACCAGTGTGGCTGCCGGTATACGTCGTATAGAAGCCGTTACGGGTGAAGGAGCAGACAAACTCTACTATATGCAACAAGACACGTTGCAGCAACTGCGCGGACTCTTCAACAATGCTCCCGACTTGACATCTGCCATACAGAAATTCATAGAAGAAAATGCTTCTTTGAAAGAGGATATCAAACGCTATATTGCCGAGAAGACCGAACAATTCAAAGAAAAACTCCTGCGCGATGCACAAGACATCAACGGGGTTAAACTAATTACCATAAAAGGGGAAGTTAATCCTGACATGCTACGCAATGTACTGCCTATGTTGCGCGGACATTTCACAGACATCCGCTTTGCAGTGGTAGGCGGAACTACTTTCGAGGGTAAGCCCATGATTTCGGTGTTCCTCTCGCAACCTATGATTCAGCAAGGATTGCATGCCGGTAACTTAGTAAAATCGGCTGCAAAGCACATACAAGGCGGTGGAGGCGGTCAGCCTTTCATGGCAACTGCCGGAGGAAAGAATCCGGAAGGTCTGCAAGCAGCCATAGACGAAATTTTGGCACAAATCATTTAATGCCAGTGGTTTCGGGAACCGAAAAAGACAGCAACCGACATTGTGTGTCGGTTGCTGTCTTTTTTTCGGCTTACTTACTGCACCTGTAATCGGATTATGCAATATACCTTGCGCAAGCGAATATATTTGCGTATATTTGCACACCCGTTGGGAGCAAATTTTCCAACGCTAAGAATATGGACTCTTTTAATCAACTTGCCCTGCACCGCAGGAGTATTCGTCAGTACGCAGACCGCCCAATAGAACAGGAAAAGGTACAAGCCCTTTTGGAAGCAGCCTTGGCAGCCCCCAGCAGCAAGCACCTCAATCCGTGGGAGTTTGTAGTGATAGACGACCGAGAGATATTGTCGACACTTGCTCAGTGCCGTACCTACGGCAGCCAAATGCTAAAGCAGTCGGCTTTAGGAATTGCCGTATGCGTAGACGCATCAAAAACCGATACCTGGCAATGCGACGGAGCCATAGCCGCTTGTCATCTATTGCTATGTGCAGAAGATTTAGGACTCGGAGGATGTTGGGTGCAAGTATATAACCGTGAAGGCGCAGAAGAACTGGTCAGACGGTTATGCAACATACCCGAAAACATGAACGTACTCTGCATAGTATCAGTAGGCTACAAGGCAGAAGATAAAAAACCTATCAATCCAAGCAAACTTCAATACGACAAAATACATTATGGACAATACAAAGCAAGAAAACAAGAGTAAGAACCGTGATAACAATAAAGTCGTTCAATCGGCTGCAAAACCCATTATTGCGATTACAGCGGGTGACCCCAATGGTGTAGGTTACGAGATTCTACTAAAAGCGGTGTCCCACCCTCATATTTTGGAGATATGCCGCCCGGTGGTGTACGGCAATATACAAGTAGCCCGTAAGCACTTACAATATATGGACGAGGAGATGCAAAATCTGCAATTCAATCTTATAGACAGTCCCCGCAAAGCCGCCAATGGTAAAATAAGTTTTATCAATTGTTATGCTGACAATCTGCCTCTGAATATAGGAAAATCGACCAAAGAGGCAGGCGAAGCCTCTTATCTTTCGTTGCAACGTGCTTGCAAAGACATACAAGAAGGCAATGCCGATGCCTTGGTTACCGCCCCCATTAACAAAGAAAACATTCAGTCGGAACAGTTTACCTATTCCGGCCACACCGAATATCTGACCCACTTGTTTGCCGGAGGACACGACTCGCTGATGATGATGGTATCGGACCAAATGCGTGTAGCCTTGGTTTGCAACCATGTTGCCCTAAGCAAAGTTCCACTCTTTATTACAGAAGAACGGATTCTTGCCAAGTTGGATGTACTGAACCGCACTTTGCAAAACGATTTTACCATCAGGAAACCGCGTATAGCCGTATTGGCACTCAATCCGCATGCCGGTGACAATGGTTTGATTGGCAAAGAAGAACAAGATATAATAAAACCCGCCATAGAGAAGGCCCAGGCTAACGGTGTTATGGCCTTTGGTCCTTACTCTGCCGACGGCTTTTTCGGTGCAGGACATTACCGCAGTTTTGATGCAGTATTGGGTATGTATCATGACCAAGGTTTGATACCCTTCAAATCGCTTGACATGAGCGGAGTAAACTTTACGGCAGGTTTGGACATTATCCGTACCTCTCCCGACCATGGTACAGCCTACGCTTTAGCCGGCAAAAACGAAGCAGATGCCACCAGTTTTCAACACGCCTTGTACATGGCGATAGACCTTATCCGTACTCGTGCTCAGAATAAAGAGTTGCATGCTTCGATATTGCAAGTGGAAAGTCCTTCGCGCGAACGTCGAGAACAGAAAGCCTAACACATTGCCACTATGAAACAAAAGATTCTTTTTGTCTGCGGACTATCAGTTGTGTTGCTCTGCGGTTGTAAGCAACAAGGTCGTACTCTCCCCAGTGCCACAGGAAGTATTTACGAGGCATTGATCGTAATGGACAATCAGGCTTGGCAAGGTGCAGCGGGAGATTCAGTGCGCAAATATCTTGCAGCCGACATGCCCTGTCTGCCACAGATGGAGCCTTACTTTACACTCTCGCAAGTCTCCCCTGCCCTATTTGACAACCTCTTTAAGCCGACTCGTAACATACTAATTGCCGACATCAATGCGGAGAAATATACAAAGAACAAGATTGTATACGCTGAAAACGTATTTTCGCGTCCGCAAGCCTTATGCCGCATACAGAGTCCGTCGGAAGAAGCATTTCTTGCTTGTATAGGTGAATACGGCAATCGTATACAACACTATTTTGTACGACAAGAGTTGCTACGTCAAGCCTCTTTCTATCGCTCCTATACCAATACCAATGTGCGTGAAGCCGTACAGAAGCATTTCGGCTGCGATATACTGATACCCAGCGATTATCAGTTGGTAGCCGACTCGGCAGACTTTGTATGGGCAGTGAACGACAAGGGCAGTCTACGCCGTGATATACTCGTTTGGTCTTACCCTTATACCAACCCGGCAACCTTCAGCCTTGACTATCTTCTTGCCAAAAGAGACAGCATAATGAAGGTGCATGTTGCGGGTATAGCAGACGGTTCGTATGCCGGCACAGAGTATAAACACATTGTTCCGCAATTTAATGAGATAAGCGTACAAAAGAATGCCTATTGTGCAGAAGTGCGCGGCTTATGGAAGATGTATGGTGGAGCATCGATGGGTGGTCCGTTTGTGCAACACACACGTTTGGACGAAATAAACCAACGCATTGTTACTGCCGAGGTATTTGTATTTGCTCCCGGTCAGAAAAAACGCAATGCACTTCGCCAAGCCGAAGCCATATTATATACGTTGCGTCTTCCACAGGAATTAAATAATTTGCAAGAGGTGCAGGTTACACAATAGAGCATAGCAACATCTTATGGAGAAACAATATCGCCCGTTGTCTTTTGGCAACGGGCGATATTGTTTTAGGCAATGTTAAATACCTAATTATTTCAGCCGATACTCCATACGCACAGTTATACGTGCCTTTTTCTCGCGGCTGGATGTATTGAAAGTCCCCCCATAGGCATATTCTTCTTCACCGGTAGCAGCCGTTATCTGAAATACTCCCAATCGCGCCGACACTGCTTTACCCAATTTGGCTCCGGCATTGGAAACAACATTTTCGGCACGCAAACGTGCATCGCGCGATGCCTTTTCAATAAGTTCCAATTTCAGGTCGTTGAGTCCCGTATAATAGTACTGCGGAGTAAAGGACTCAACGTTGACACCTTTGGCTATAAGCGAAGATATTTCGCGTGAGATTCGTTCTACATTGTCGACCTTGGCAGAAGTAATCGTAAAAGTTTGTGAGAGTGCATAGTTCTTGAAACGCGACCCCGCATAGTTACCATTCTGATAAACGCTCTCGTAGTTCTTATCGACATTAACAAACGAGAATGTTACCTCAGCGTCTTCGATGCCCTGTTGCTTAAGATAGTTCAGCACCATACGGCTGTCCTCTTCTATTTTACGATATCCCTGCAGTTGGTCGATATTGTCGGTAACGATACGTCCCTGCCAAACAATTTGATCTGCAGAAAAGACGGTTTCACCCAATCCTGTAACCGATACGGTATCGTGATTGCGTGCATAGGACAAGAATGTAAATGACAGTACAAGAACCGAGAGAAGGATGCTGATACCCAAAATCAGCGGTTTCCATAGATTTTTCATAAGTTATTATTTATACGTTACACATATGATACGCAAAGCGGACAAGTATACGCTTTTTGCAATATACCTGTCCGCTATTGGACAAATTCCGTACCAAAGCACTACGGAATGAGCATAAACTTACCGGATGTTATCCGTGTCTTTTCGTTTTGGAAGAAGACATAGAAGAGCGGTGTGGAGTACCAATCGATATCAATGACTGCCCCCTCGGTTATGGAGGTAACATCCGCCAAAAGGTCGCACCCTTGTGCATCGGTAACCACTTGTGCTTTGTTGGGGTCGCACACCGACACATTTAAGAACATCAGTCTGTGTCCGTAGGAATCGTAGACAGCCACTTGTACATTCTGTCGGATAGTAGCCGCCAGATATTGATTAGAGCCCGGTATGTGCTTAAAAATGACATCCCCTTCTCGGGCATTGAGTCCGGTATTGAGTTCTGCATAACGGAAAAGAATGGTATATTCGTATTCGGTTCCATCTTCTGCCGTACAGTAGATGTAGGTAATACCCCCGATTTCGCCCAAAGTGATATCAACTTGCGCCAATTCATTTTGGGCAAATGCTTTGACATCGGGCATGATAGCCCCCTCCAGCAAGAGATATTCGTATTCGAAGACCTCCGGGTGGAAGTTGTCGATAGTAATACCATTAACCTGCAAATCGGCCAACAGAGCATTATTATCGAGTGCAATTTCTTGTTTTAACACATAGGCATTGACAGCGCCATTAGCAGCCGTTATCAAGAGTGTAATAGTGGCTTCATCTTGCGCAGAGAGTATAGCCGTAGCCGTTGTGTCAGCCAAAGCATAGGTAACATCGTCTACCGTGAAGAATTCTGCTGTAGTTGTTCCTGCAGGATAAGAGAAATGGTACTCGTTGATGTTGGGGTCGAATCCATCAACAGTAATACCCCTAACCGCCAAATCGAGCAATGTATTGACCGGAGAGAGTTCGTGCACGAACGTGATACGATATTCGCTCATATCTTCTCCGTTGCCGGCTGTAACGGTAAGCAGTGCTATAGACTCGTCTAAGAAGGCAAGTTCTACCGTTTGTTGTTCGTCAGCAGTAGTCCACGTAATTTGCGGCAATGTTTCCGTTCCAAAAGGCAGTATTACTTCGTAGTCGGATACTTCAGGCGTAAAATCGGCAAGATTGACTCCATCTAAAGCAATAGTCTTTAAGAGTGCATTATCCGAACGGCTAACCGAGAAATTGAGCGTATAGGTGTTGGTAGTTATTCCATCGGCAGCAATGACCATAACGGTTGCCGTCCAATCTTGTACTGAAATGGTAACATTCTGTCCTTCTTCCGTCTTTGTGAAAGTAATAACAGGCATTTCGGCAGTTCCATAGGGCAAAGAGATATTATAAACAAGAATCTCACCGTCGAAGTTAGCAATCTCTTTACCACCATACGTAATCATTGTTAACTCCGTATTGTCGGACAGAGCAACAACAAAGTGTATCGTATAGATGCGTTGTGTTCCATTTTCAGCAGTAACAAGTAAGCGACAATCGCCATTATCCAAAGTAATAACTTCCACTCTTTGCCAACGGTCTCCAACTATATAATCGACCTTAGGCAAGACATTTGTACCTGCGGGCAAATAATAGGTGTAGTCTGACTTATAGGCAGAGAATCCCTCTAATTCGGCATTATTGATCAAGATAGCCTGCAAGGTATCGACCGCTGACTGCTGCAAGTTGTAGACAAAAGTATAAACATTCTTTCGTCCACTCTCGGAAACGACCGTAAATCGGTAGGTAGTGATATTGTTTGCCGGAATGGTATCGATAGTGACTGTTTGCCAACGGTCAGCCTCATCGTAGGACAGTTCTGGAATCTGTCGTACCTCTACCGGCAGAGTTTGTGCATAATAGAAACGTTCCGGCAAGAAATCTTTCATAGGCACTCCATCTTCGTAGACCATAAGGAGTGTATCGGCATCGGAACGCAGAATGGTAAAGTTAATCTTATATGTCAATGTGGTTCCGTTTTCGGCAGTAACGACGCACTGACAAGTATTATTCAAGGAAGTGGTTTCGTAGTTTTGTACGTTTTCGGCTTTCTGCACATCAACCACCGGTAACTCGGTTGTACCGACCGGCAAAAGAACATCGTATTGTGTCTGTAACGGATCAAATCCATCCAACTCCACCCCATTCAAGTAGATCATTGATAAGTAGGCATTGTCGGATTTCACTCGAACAAAATTGAGTACATAATCGTTATATGTAACCCCATCTTGTGCTACGACTCTCACCGTATCGACATCGGTTCCTGAGAGGATGCTCCATGTTTGTCCCTCTTGCTGCAACTGCACATAAATATCGGGCAATGCTGCTCCTGAAGCGATATTGATATTATAGCGCAACTGCTTGGCATCGAAATTATCGCTTTTGGCATCGAAAGCGGAGAAAGTATCACCATTGAGCAAGATATTCTGCAAGAAAGCATTATTTGACAAAGCCTCTTGATAGATTGTGATGAAATATTGCGAGACAGAGAGTCCGTCTTGCGCAGTAACCGTAAGTACATAGACACCTTCTTCATCGACAGACTGAGTGACTGTCTGGAATGCATCGGCAGCACTATACTGCAAATTGACTTCAGAGCCTACCACTTGTGCTGAATAGAAATAGACATCGGATTCGAAATGCGCCACCGATTTGCCATTGACAAAAATAGCCTCTAAAGCACTATTGTGCGAAGGTTCTGCTATAATCTTCAACTCGTATTGGCGTTCAACATTTCCGTCTTCGGAAGTAACCACCAAGTAAGATGTACCTCCCAATGGTGCCGGTTCGATTGCAACCGTTTGTGAACGTTGTCCCAATACATAGGTAATATCCGGCATCTGCGGCTCTACTTGTTTAGGATTGTCACAAGGCAACTCGACAACATAAGAGAGAGTCTCCGGATTGAAACCTTGCAAATCGATTCCGTTAAGACGTATCATTGCCAAGGTTGCGACATCCGACAAATCGGGTTGCAATTCGATGGTATAAGGCGTAGGACGTTGGGTTCCATCAGCCGCTATCACATCGATGACAAAGGTAAAGTTCTCCACACTTGTTGTAATTGTTTGTGCAGCATCGGCCGGCATTACTTCGATATCGAAAGTTTCATCGGTACGGATGACATAGTCGTCTTGCATTGGCAAGAAATCGGCATAAGGTTCTCCGTTAATCAACAAGGCAGAGATATTCGTATTGGAAGACAAGTGCTGCGGATAAACCAAGGTATAGGTATTTGTGTTTGTTCCGTAGACGGTCCAAGAAATGGAATCGGATGTGATAAGTTGAACAACAGAATCGGTAACATAGTCACGCACAAAAGAAGTGATTGTCGGTTGCTCTGCCGTATATCGGTAGATATCTTTTGCAAAGCCTTGCAAATCGATATCATCCACCAAGATGGAAAGCAGTTGCCCTGAGGTAGACATCTCCAAGGGTTGCAAGTTGATTTGATATTGTCCGCGCGTACCATCTTCGGCAACAACTTCGATACGTCCATTCTCTACTGTTACAATCTGTCCGTCAGATTGTTTTTCGAAAGTGATTTTCGGCATTACATCTGCCTGCAAAGTATATTCGTGTTGTTCGGCATCGTAGGTAATTCCTTCAGCCGTTAGAGATTTGAGTGTCGTATCGGAGGAACGTTCCTGCACGAAAGTAATCGTATAGGTTTTCGTTTCGCCATATTCAGGCTGTACAGAAATGGAAACAAGATTATCGTTCTGCGTCATTTTAACGATCTGCAAATCGGTAGCAGCAATAGCCGTAATATCGGGTAAACCGGCAGAAGCAGCCGACAAAATGTAGGTATAGGCGGTTATATCTTTTTGGAATCCCTCCAGTTTTCTGCCTCCAACTTCGATACTGCCAAGCGTATTGAGTGTAGAGAGAGGACGTGTAAGCAGCAATCGGTAATCGGTGAAAGTACCGTCTTCGGCGTAGTTGCGTATTTGTGCTTGACGCATTGCCGTTGCCCCTTGTTGTGTTTCTTCCGACCATGTGATTTGTTGTGCCTGGTCGGAAACCTCTCCTGTAAATGTCAGCATCGGTAACGTAAGATTTTCGGCATCGGCGAAAGTATAGGTAAATGTATTATCGTCGGTAAGTGCAGCTTCTTCGCCATTGACTTGTAAAGCGGAAAGGCGACTATTGTAGATGAATTGGAACCAATCGACATATAACTTCGCTCCGAAAGATGCCCCCTTCGTTTCTGATGTTGCATCCACTGCTATGTTCAATCCTTTAATTGGTGTTCCATCTAACGTTAGCGGTTGTTTATGTACAACATATCCGTCAGTAGATGCAGATTGTTTATAATCAAAATTCAGTTCGTTATTATTATTATCTTGGAAACGGTAAGCAAAGAGAGCCCCATTACCCTTTGCGTCAGCATAGTTATACTTTACGGCAATGGTATCAGGCGTATTGTAGAAACTGATATAATCATAGAAATCGTAATGCGTTGCATTAGCGACTGCCAAACCACCGGAAAGTTTTCCCAATGTAATGATAGCCGGCAATGCTCCTCCTGCAGTACTCCAATAGGTAGTTTCTAATCCAACTATAGAAGTTTCCGGATTTTTAATTTCCAATCCGGTTTTAGCATCTACCCAAAATACAGTAATCTTATTGAAGAAATCAGCAGGAACTTGCCATCCTATAGGTTTCGCACCATTATTATATACAGCCGTTCCCCACTCTGTAAAATCTGCATTAGGAATTATATTGTTCGGATAGTGAAAATAGATATTATATGTATTTGTATATCCGTCTTTTGACACCACCGCTTGCCAATGCCACTGATTGTTTTGTAATCGTTGATAGGTAACATCGGCATCATAATCAACATTCACCTCGGGAGAAGATATAGCAGACTCTCTATTGAGTATATAGTTGAATTGATTCGGGTTGAACTCTTGCAACACATTACCATCAATGCTGATAGACTTCAAGACAGCAGGGGATTGCTGTGCGATTTGCGGAGTGATGGTATAGATGACATCAGGATCGTCAGGACGATTCGATTTAACGGTAATAATGGTCGGACGATAAATTCCGCCGGGCTGCACGAGACAAGTTTGCTCATCGAAACTCTTCAGACATGCTACCGTGAAAGCAGAAGTTCCATAAGGCATCGGTATAGTAAGAGCGAGATGGGTTTCGTCTATTTCTTCCAACTTATCGAGCGCAACCTCTGCGCCATTCACCAACAAGGTTTGCAGACGGTTGGGCTTATCGGAGTAAGTACGCCGGAAGGCAAACTTATAGGTACGCATATCGCCATTTTCAGCCGTTACTATCAGTCGGGTTGTATCCGTAACAGGTGCAGAAAGTATGGCTACCTGTTGCTCCGGTTCCTGCTTTTCGTAATTCAACACAGGTACCGTATTCATTTGATAAGGAAGCGCGATTGTATAGTCGGTCTGTTCGGGGTCGAAATCGAAATCAACGTCATGGAACAAGACTGTTTCTAATAATGTATTGGCAGATTTCCGTACAGGGAAAGCGATTGTATAGTCGGCAGTGGTTTGTTGGTCTTCCGCCACTACATGAATATACGTAGTTCCATCGACAGCCGAGTAGTTGATTGTAACAGTCTGCACAGGAACGGCAAGCACCGGAGTAACAGAAGGCACAACTGATGTGCGCCATGCAAGCGTATCTACATAGTGGAAGATATCGTTACGGAAACCTTGCAGCGAAACTCCATCGAGGAGTATATCTGCCAATAATGCGTTTGAAGAAGTAACTGTCTGATAGTTGATAGTATATATATTGCTGCTACCGTCTTCCGCCACTACTACAATTTGCTGAGCAGATGCCGAAGTAGACATGAGTACCGCTTGTCCGTCTTTATTTACATAAGAAAGTGCAGGCAACGCCATACCTCCTTCAAGAGTAACTGCATAATTGAACTTATGGGAATCGAAATCGTCCAATGGCACCCCATCCAATGCTATTGATTGCAATGTAGCATCGGAACTGCGTTCTTGATTGCAAAAGATTGTATAGGTGCGTTGTGTGATTTGGTCTTCAGCCGTAACCACCAATCGATAGACATTGTCAGCAACAAAACCTGCTATGACAGTTTGTGCATCATGATTCTTTTCGTAGGTGAACTGTAGTTCGGCTTGTGCAGAGGTTCTATTCAGTTGATATTCGGTTACTTGTGCATCGTAGTCCGGCAGTTCGACTCCATTGAGCGAAATGGATTTCAGTGATGCATCGGTAGACTGGAGTCGACTGAAAGTAAGGACATAAGAAGTGTTTTGATTGGTTGCATTCGTTACCAATAAAGTAACAACATTCTTATCGCGCAAAATACGTACGCGTTGATTGGGGCTGTTAGTGTTATAGGAAACAACCGGCATTTGCCCGGTATAGGGTACCGTATATTCAGTGGTATAGGCATCGAATCCCGTTAGAGAGATTCCGTCTAACAAAATATCTTGAAGCAAGACATCGGCAGTAGCCTGTTTGCGGAACTCTATGATATAACGGTTTTCCGCTCCTGTTTCGGGACGCACCTCAACCACTGCCGTTCCCTCTGCAGCGGGAGCCATAACGGTAACTTGTTGGGTAGCCTCTTTATCGACCGTAATCAAGGGGCATTTATCTCCGAGCAATGTTACCACATAGCCGGACAATTTATCGCTCTCGAATCCTTCCAACGGAGTTCCGTCGAGATAAATCATTTTCAGTAAAGCATTTTCCGACTTTTGAATAATGAAAGTGAGCGTATAGGTTTTCGTATCTCCGTTTTCGGCAGTCACTCGCACCGTGCAGACATCACCATCGGTTAGCGCCATCACCTTTTGCGTTGCTTCGGTTGTTTGCCATGTAATAGCAGGAATGACACTTACTCCCATGGGAAGCAGTATGGTATATTCGGTTTGTTCCGGTTGGAAATTATCCAAGGGCACATCTGCCAAATAAATCATTTGCAAATCGGTATTTGCCGATGTTGCAACAGAGAAATGCAATATATAGGTTTGCGCACTTCCTTCCTGCGGTCGGACAGTAATACGCGCATCTCCGGTCAAGCCTACAGCCTCACGATAGGTAACGGTTTGCCATTGGTCGTTGGTAAGCCATGTAACAACCGGCAGTTGCGTAGTACCTTGTGGCAAATAGATTGTATATTCCAATTGCGCAGGATTGAAATTATCCAATTCCGTCCCATCGAGATATATCATGCGCAAGGTTGCATCGGTAGCCTTAAGTACAGAGAAACGAATCTGATAGAGGTTGGTTGTACCATTGTCAGCCGTAACCGTGATACGTGTTACGCCATCCACTCCATTGGTGAGAATGGTCACTGTCTGATATTCGTCGCCTTGGTCGTAGGTTATTTCCGGCAACACGGTTGTTCCCAAAGGCAACTCATAATCGTAGATATTCTTATCCGGGGAGTATCCTTCCAATGCCACCCCTCCAACATAGATATTGTTCAGCCAATCGACATCTGACTTTTCGGTAGAGAACACTATTTTATAAATAGTTTGTGCTCCCGATGCTGCTGTTACGATGATACGCGTAGTACCATCCAATCCCCCTTCTTCGAGTGTAACCGTTTGATAGTCGTCGCCCTGCACCCATGATATTTTCGGCAAATCCGTTGTTCCCACCGGCAAAGTTATGTAATAGGTAGTTTGCTGCGGGTCGAATCCTGCAAGATATCCACCTTCAACATTGAGCTGTTGCAAAACAGAATTTGTCGAAGCCGTTATCTTGAAATTCAGTTTATAGGTTTTGGGAGTAGTATTACCCGGTGTGGTGACTGCAATTTGATATTGCCCTCCATCAATCATGACAGGAGGGAGATAGGTGATAGTCTGCGCACCTGTAGGATAAGCAGATACGGCTTCCACCTGCGGCATATCTGTTGTTCCGAGCGGCAATTCCACACGATAGAGTGTCTGTGAGGGGTTAAACCCCTGAACGGCATGTCCGTTGACATTGATACCCAGCAGAGTGTTGTCATCCAAATCTTTCACAAAGAAAGTAAGTGTATATATCATAGTGGTGACGCCATCGGGTGCCACCACTTTTATAACCGCTTGTCCGTTGACCGAAGAAGGTTGCGTACAAGTAACCGTCTGATTGTCTTCCGACGGTGTAAAAGTTACTTTAGGGACAGTGCTTGTACCATAGGGCAATCCTACAGAATAGTTGGTAACATAACCATTAAATCCGTTAAGCGATGCCCCATTAACTTGTATATCAGCCAATCGTGCATTGTCGGATGGTTTGGATACAAAACGTATTTTGTAGGTAGTAGAGGAAGAACCGTCTTCGGCTTTGACAGTGATAAGCGTAGGATCGCCATCGATTGTACCTTTTTGAATGGTTATTTCGCTATCGGCAAGACGACGTCCGGGAAAATTGGCGGTAGTACCTCGAGAATTAGTCAAAGTTCCTTCGCCTCTCATTGCATAGATATCGGGTATTTCGGTTGCATTGCCCACAGAATAGACCTGCTCTTCCGTAGTATTCGGATTGAATCCGTTCCAACGTTTATTACCAATATACAAACTTTGAATTGTGGAAGAATAGATAAGTCGAACATCATCAACATAGAGTGCATCGCCATGATACAATCCTGTAGTGGCACTAAAGTTAGGATAGTTGCTTGCAGAGAAAATGATGTTGCATTTTTCAGGCACATCACTATTCATATAATAAACAGGCACATTGATACATGTCCACTCATTGTACTCTTTGCGGTCACGTACCCATCCCTCGGCAATTTGCTTGGCAAACTGAGTAGTAGTACAAACATTGCCATCGAGTGCTTGACGAATATCGCTTTCTTCATCGGTCTTGGCAACGGAGGTACACCCCCCACCCTTTCCTTTGTAAGAAGAGCCTTGAGCCGTTCCTGACCAAGCATAATAAAGCAAGTTAAAATCCTCATCGAGCACATGTGAACCCGTACGCCGAATCCACACCTGCATGGTGTCGGGACGATAATTCCAAGCAATACCTCCATACGTTCCCGCCGTGGCCTGATTGAGTTTGGTAAGAGAGGGAACATACACCCAAGGTTGTCCTAAAGCGACATATCCGGGCGACACCTCCGTGATTCCGGCTGCCCCCACTTCCTGACTCTGCACACGCAAGCAATAGCCGGTATGTCCGTTTTCCTGATAGGCAAAATTAAACTTGAATCCTAATTGCGTAACGTTGGATACATTCCAATTAGCGGGTTGTATGTTTCCATCGAATTTAGCACCGCTCCAATCCTCGAAATCGGAGTTAGGGAGTTGTTGGGCATTCGTAGTTGCAGGCAGTATTCCCAACATTGCCACTGCCAACATAAAGCGAACGTAAAGTTTCTTCATTTTCAAATAATTATATTATTTCATCCATCCCTTAAAATCCACGCTGCAAAATTACAACAGGTTTTCCAAACCCAAAATGGCTCTTCTTATGAAAAAGTTGACGTTTCTTAAGGTTTGCACCCTAAGTTTTGGTATTTTACCACTCAAAAAACATACGATTCTTAAGATATACGTGCAGAATATTAAGTCTGCACAATTCAAACAAAGGGCAACAAGTGACGTGTACATATATTTATTGAGCAGATGCTCCTCTACAAAATATCTACAACATTGCTGTTTCGAATCTTACCAACGATTCGGATGAGATCTTTAAGAAAACATATTAATGCAATTCATTTGAAAAAGTAGTGTTACACATTCTCACGAATGTATTTGGCACAAATTTTGCAGTAACTACGGCATAGTCGCATACATAACAAACATGTCTTTGCGATTCAGATAACCATTAACCGCTAACAGCAAAAAAAACAGTCAATCATATTTTAGTATGAGTACTCCTGTTGACATCAGAGAACTTCAAGAGCGTATTGAGCGCGAAAGTTCGTTTATAGATGCCCTTACTATGGGCATGAACCAAGTGATAGTTGGTCAGAAACATTTGGTAGAAAGTCTTCTTATCGGTCTTTTGAGCGATGGTCATATTTTATTGGAGGGTGTCCCCGGTTTGGCAAAGACCCTGGCCATAAAGACACTTTCCGATTTAATTAAGGCAGATTTTTCGCGTATTCAGTTTACTCCCGACCTATTGCCTGCCGATGTTCTCGGTACACAAGTTTATTCGCAGAAGAATGAAGAGTTTAAAATAAAGCGAGGTCCTATATTTGCCAATTTCGTATTGGCAGACGAGATAAACCGTGCTCCGGCAAAAGTTCAGTCGGCTTTGTTGGAAGCCATGCAAGAACGTCAAATAACCATTGGTGAGGAGACGTTCCGTTTGGACGAACCGTTCTTGGTGCTTGCGACTCAAAACCCCATAGAGCAAGAAGGAACTTATCCGTTGCCGGAAGCCCAGACCGACCGTTTCATGTTAAAAGTGGTAATAGGATATCCAAAGAAAGAGGAGGAGCAACAAATTATTCGCCAAAACATCAGCGGAGAGAAAAAACAGATATTGCCCATACTCTCTACCGAAGACATCAAGAAAGCCCGTTCGGTAGTACGTGAAGTATATTTAGATGAGAAGATCGAAAAGTATATTGTAGATATTGTGTTTGCGACTCGTTATCCGGAAAACTATGGTTTGGAGAGTTTGAAAGATATGATTCAGTTTGGTGGCAGCCCTCGTGCCAGTATCAATTTGGCTTTGGCTGCTCGTGCCTACGCCTTTATTCACCGTCGCGGCTATGTCGTTCCCGAAGATGTACGTGCCGTATGCTATGATGTGCTGCGTCATCGTATCGGTCTGACATATGAAGCCGAGGCTCAGAACATGAGTACGGAAGATATTATTACCGAAATCCTCAACAGAGTGGAAGTACCTTGATAACAGGTAGAATGTTATGACAAGTGAAGAACTGCTAAAGAAAGTTCGGAAGATAGAGATAAAGACCCGCAGTCTATCTCGCAACATCTTTGCCGGCGAATATCACAGCCAGTTTAAGGGGCGTGGTATGACGTTTTCGGAGGTACGTGAATATCAGCCCGGTGACGACGTTCGGTCGATAGATTGGAATGTTACCGCCAAACTTAACAAACCTTATATAAAGGTATTTGAAGAGGAGCGAGAACTGACCGTTATGCTCTTGGTAGACGTATCGGGCAGCAGGAACTTCGGTACTCAAAGTCAGATGAAACGCGATATGATGGCAGAAATAGCCGCCACATTAGCCTTCTCAACAATAGCCAACAACGACAAAGTGGGCGTTATTTTCTTCACCGACAAAATAGAGAAATATATACCTCCGAAAAAAGGTCGCAAGCACGTACTTCACATTATCAGAGAGTTGATTGACTTTGAGCCGACATCTGCAGGAACAGATATTGCATGCGCACTTCATTACTTTACGAATGCTCAGAAACGACATTGCACGGCATTTTTGATTTCAGACCTATGCTTGCCATTACGAGGAGAGGTTTCCATAAAGAGTACGGAGAAACCATTGCTGATAGCATCGAACAAACATGATATATCGGTAATTCAGGTATATGATTATCGCGATGCAGAGTTACCCGCCATAGGTTTACTAAAATTGAAAGATGCTGAAAGCGGAGAGCGCATATGGGTAGATACCTCCGAGAAACAAGTACGCAACGACTATGCCACGAATTGGCGCAGGCAGCAAAGCAGTTGGCAAGAGATACTGACAAAAACCGGGACTCGCAACATCAGTCTGCGCACTGATGAAGATTACGTAAAAGCACTGATGAAATTATTCAGGGTGTAATTAAAAAAAGAGATATACAACCAAATTGTGCTATATGAATTTGTTTGCACTGATATTAAGCATCGCAGTAAGCGCACAAATAGATTCAACCGAACTATGGGTGGGCGACCAAACCCAATTGCACCTACAAGCCACTCACGAAAAGACAGAACATGTCGATTTTCCTGTTTACAATGAGTATTTGATTGACGGCATTGAGATTGTATCGCAAGGCACCAAAGATACCACACTGCTGAAAGACGGCAGACTTAGTATAAATCAGACACTAACCATAACATCGTTTTGCGATTCACTCTTTTTGATTTCTCCGTTACCTTTTGCCAACGGTGAAGACACATTCTACACGGAGTCGTTGGCATTGAACGTGATTCAACCCTTTGAGATGGATAGTAGTGACAACGCCATAACAGACATAAAGCCCATTTATAAGGCTCCCATTTGGTGGTGGGGTATATTCAGATGGGTATTGTTGGTGCTGGTATTGGCGGGGATAGGAGTAGGTATCTATTATATGGTAAAATGGTTGCGTAAACATAGGCAACAAGCAGAAATCGTTGCCGAAAATCCGGAATTGTTGCGCCCTGCCGATGAGGTAGCGTTGGAAAAATTAGACAAGATAAAAGATGCAAAAATATGGCAGCAAGGCAGGCTGAAAGAATATCACACCGAACTAACCGATGTGGTACGCGAATATATAAGCCGCCGATTTGAGGTGTCAAGCCAAGAAAAAACATCGGAAGAAATTCTGCGTGAGATTAAGCCTTTGCTGGCAGAGCAGAAGGATTTGTTCGGTCAATTAGGTGAGATGCTTCGTTTGGCAGACTTAGTAAAATTTGCCAAATGGAATGCCCTTCCCGATGAGAATGAACGTTCGCTGCAAAGTGCTTACAAATTAGTGCGTTCCACCCGACCATTGGACGAGAACATTTCTGAAGCAGCAGAGAACATCCCTACAGACATCCAAAAAGATAACGAATTAAAGTAGAAACTCATACGTGTCATGACTTTTCAGAATCCGACATATTTATGGTTGCTTTTGGTGTTGCTTCCCATTCTATTTTGGTATATTTGGGAAATGCGCAAAAGCGATGCCAGCCTGCAGATATCTTCCACTCATGCGTTGCGTGGCAAGAAGACCTTACGTATATGGTTATTGCACGTCCCTTTTGTATTACTGACTGCCACCATAACCTTATTGACCATTGCTTTGGCTCGCCCGCAACTGACCAATAGTTGGCACAAAGAATCGACCGAGGGTATTGACATCATGATGGTGATGGATATTTCAGGCACGATGCAAGCCGAAGACCTCAAACCTAACCGATTGGAGGCTGCCAAAAACGTAGCCGGCGATTTCATAATGAATCGTCCGAATGATAACATCGGTTTGGTAGTGTTTGCCGGTGAGAGTTTTACTCAATGCCCATTGACTACCGATCATGCCGTATTGGTAAACCTATTCCAATCGGTAAAATTCGGAATGATAGATGACGGAACCGCTATAGGTTTGGGCATAGCCAATGCCGTAAACAGAATGAAAGACAGTCAGACGAAATCGAAGGTTATCATTCTGCTTACCGATGGTTCGAACAACCGCGGTGACATTGACCCTCAGACTGCAGCAGAGATAGCCCATACGTTCGGGATTCGTATTTATGCCGTGGGGGTAGGCAGCCATGGAAAAGCCCGCGTGCCGGTACAAACACCCATTGGCACACAATATATGATGATGGACTCTGAATTTGACGAAGCAACACTCCGTAAAATAGCAGAGACTACAGGAGGAGCCTATTTTAGAGCCACCGACAACAATAAACTGAAAAAAATATACGAAGAAATCGATCAATTGGAAAAGACCAAGATACGCGTAAGAGAATACTCTAAAAAAACAGAAAACTATCAACCTTTTTTGTGGAGTGCATTCGGCTGTCTGTTACTCTTGATTCTATTGAGAGATTTTATATTACGCACCATTACCAACTAACAGAATTTTTATGTTTCAGTTTGCACATATTAAATTATTGTGGTTGTTATTGTTGATACCTCTACTAACAACCGCTTACATTCTCCATACTCGCCATAAACGTAAACAACTGGCAGCATTTGGCGACCCCTTATTATTGGAAGAACTGATGCCGAATGCCTCCCGCATACGCCCTGCTGTGAAATTTGCGCTAAATATGGCAGTATTAGGATTGCTCATTATTGCTCTTGCCCGCCCCCAATACGGCACGAAAGAGCAAACTATCAAACGCCAAGGTATAGAAGTGATATTCGCCTTGGACATAAGCAACTCCATGTTGGCAGAAGATGTTGCGCCCAACCGCTTGGAACGCGCCAAACAGGTATTATCGAAATTGATCGATCAAATGCAAGACGACAAAGTGGGTATGGTTGTTTTTGCCGGAGAGGCTTATATACAATTGCCCATCACGTGCGATTATGTATCCGCAAAAATGTTTCTTCAGAACATTTCGCCGGACTTGATAAAAACACAAGGTACAGCACTGGGCAGTGCCTTGCAAACTTCCATGCGGGCATTCGGTGGCGAAAGCGAGGCTTCGCGCGTAATTATCTTAATAACCGATGGTGAAGACCACGAAGATAATGCCAACAATATTGCCCAACAAGCCCAAGCACAAGGCATAAAAGTGTTTGTTGCCGGTATAGGTAAGCCGGAAGGTTCGCCCATTCCGATGCCCGGAACTCATAATTTCCGCAAAGACAGAAACGGGAATGTTGTCGTATCGAAACTAAACGAAGACATGTGTAAGGAAATAGCACAAGCGGGAGGGGGAATATATGTACGTTGCGACAATACAAACACAGCCATGCGTGCTATTCAGAAAGAAGTAGACACACTTGCCACAAGCGAAATAGAAACAACCGTATTTACCGAATACAACGAACAATATCAATCATTTATACTAATTGCATTGTTCTTATTGGTTGTTGATTTCTTTATCTTCAACAGAAAAAACAAACGACTCAGCAAAGTGAACCTATTCAAAGAATGGAAGAAATAAAACTATAGCACAATGAATCAGCGCACACTCTATATACTATCGTTTTTACTCTGCTCCGGACTACTCTTTGCCCAACGTGAGAGCACTAATGTACGACGTGGAAACGGAGAATACAAGAAAGAAAAGTACACCGAAGCCGAAGTGGAATATCGTCGTGGCCTTGAGAAAAATAAAGACTCGTTTGAAGCCCACTTTAACCTCGGCAATGCCCTCTTCAAGCAAGAAAAATTTGCAGAAGCGATTGATGAATTCAAGAAAGCGGAGCAATATGCCGACACACCACAGAAACAAGCAAGTATAGATCATAATATTGGCAACGCCCACTATGCACAACAACAATTCGGTGATGCCATAGAAGACTATAAACGTTCTTTGAAAAACAACCCGAAAGACAACGATACCCGCTACAATTTGATTAAGGCCATGCAAATGCAAAAAGCCCAACAAGAACAACAAAACCAAGATCAGCAGCAACAACAAGATAAAGATAAAAATCAAGATCAACAACAAAACGAACAAGAACAACAAAACGAGCAAAACGAGCAGCAAGAAAATCAGCAAGACAACCGACAAGAACAACAGATGGACAAAGAAACGGCTGAACAAATACTGCAAGCACTTGAACAAGACGAACAAGAAACACAAGAAAAAGCGAAACGGCAACAAAGCAACGGCGGTAAACGCGTTGAAAAAGATTGGTAAACAGACGTAATTACGAAAATATGAAGCAAATATATCACATACTGATTATAGCGGTAGCATTTCTTCTACCCTTGGCTGCAAGCGGTGAAGAAGTTACTTTTCAGGCATCCGCCCCCACACAAGTAGTTTTGGGGCAACCTTTTCATTTAACGTATAGCGTCAATCAGCAATCGAAAGACTTAAGAGCCCCCGAGTTGGAGCATTTCGACATTCTTGCAGGTCCTTATACTTCCAGCAGCCGAAGTACACAATGGATAAACGGAAAACGAACATCGTCTTTCTCACAAACCTACACATACACCCTTTGCGCCAACAAAGAGGGAACTTTCAGCATCCATCCTGCCACCATTGTAATAGATAAACAAACATACACATCAAACGGACTGAAGATAACCGTATTGCCTCCCAACAAAACCGGAACATCATCCGAACAAAACAACAATAATGCAGGTCGTTCCGACAATACCGCTTCCGCCACCAATGTATCTTCCGACAACATATTTATCCGTACCATAGCCGGCAAGACCCATGTGCAAGAGCAAGAATGTATCTTGCTTTCGTATAAACTCTATTTTGCCGGCGTGGATGTCACGCAATTCACCAACAACACCAAGTTGCCTGAATACAAAGGTTTTCTAAAACAAGATTTGGAATTGGGTGAGATACAGACAGAGTTGGAGCACTATAACGGGCGCAATTACCAAACCGCCATTCTCTATCAAACCTTGCTATATCCGCAGCATAGTGGGACTATAAACATCGAACCTGCCTCATTTGAAGCCATCTTGCGTGTACAAAACAAAGCACAAGCGCGCAGTATATTTGATGATTTCTTCGGTTCGTATACCAATGTGGCAAAAAATATAACAGCACCCGGAATAACCATCAACGTATCTGCCCTTCCAGCCGGCAAACCTACCGGGTTTTCAGGAGGCGTAGGTAAATTCAGAATCAACTCATCCATTACAGCCACCGAACTCCAAACCAACGATGCCGTAACTATCAAGATAGAAATCAGTGGTACCGGTAATTTGAAACTCCTAAAAACACCCTCTATAGATTGGCCCGAAGGTTTTGAGGTTTACGACCCCAAAGTAACCAACAATTTCAAAAATACAACAGCCGGTGTATCGGGTACAAAGACAATCGAATATCTTGCCATTCCGCGTGCTGCAGGAGATTTTGTGATTCCTCCCCTTGACTTTTCTTACTACGATACACAAGAACGCGCTTACAAAACGCTTTCTACTCCTGAATACTCATTGCATGTAAAACGCGGAGCTGACGACCAAACTACCGTTACATCCGATTTCGTCAGTAAAGAAGACATCAAGCAAATCGGTACAGACATTCGCTACATTTACACAGGAGAACTACCCAACGCAGCACGGACTACCATCAGTTTCGGCACATGGGCATTCCGAGGACTGTATCTCATACCTTTCCTGCTGACAGTCATCGTATTTATAGTGTTCCGCAGGCGTCTGAAAGAAAATGCCGATTTGCAACGCGTACACTACAAGAAGGCCAACAAAGTGACACAACGCCGTTTACGTCAAGCAAAAAAACTATTGGCAGACAATAAGAAAGAGGCATTTTATGAAGAAATAGAAAGAGCTGCATGGACCTATTTGAGTTATCGTTTGTCGATACCTACAGCCCAACTTAACAAAGAGAATATAGCACAGATATTGCAAGAAAAAGGCATTGGCGAAAATATCATACAAGAAGTGCATAACGTATTGTCTACGGCTGAATTTGCCCGCTACGCTCCATCCGGATCCGAACATCAAATGCAAGACATCTATCAACAAACTGCCACACTCATCAATCGGTTAGAAAACTGCAATTTATAATCCTACTATGAAACGACATTCTTTATTTGCGATAAGTATTCTTTGCTCCATTCTTTCGGTCTGGGGACAAACGGCTTTTGACGAAGCCAATGCCTATTATGCGGCAGGCGATTATACGGAAGCCATCGTACGTTATGACTCGCTCTTGAGCATATATCCGTCGGCTGAATTGCATTATAACATCGGTAACGCCTATTACAAATCAAGCGAACTCGCACAAAGCATACTGCACTACAAACGTGCTTTGCAACTGCGCCCACGCTACAAAGACGCCCGTTACAACTTGCAGTTGGCACAATCGCGCATTATAGACAATATGGAAGACGATTCCACTTTCTTCCTTTCGCAATGGACCACCTTGCTAATAAGACTTGCGAGCGAACAAACATGGATATGGATAAGTTTTGCATTGTTTATACTGGTACTCTGCGGCAGTTTGCTCTTTGCCTTTGCCACCCCGTTGGCTTTGCGTAAAACTGGATTTCATACAGCATGGATATGTCTGTTATTCAGTATCGTCTGCTTCGGTTTTGCAGGTATCCGTCATCACGAAAATACAACACGTAGCGAAGCCGTCATTGTGCAAGGCATCGTAAATGCCAAAAGCAGTCCTGATAAATCGGGAACAGACCTCTTTATTTTGCATGAGGGAACTACCGTACATATAAAATCGACACTTGCCGATTGGGCGGAAATACGTGTAGGTAATCATGTTGGTTGGATAAAACTTACAGCACTCGAACAAGTATGACCCTACTTTTGCAAGAAGGTGTATTCCAAATGCTTCTGCAAGCGGATGCCCATTTATTGGTTTTGATAAACCAAGCCCACACTGTATTTTTAGATACATTTCTGTGGAACATATCGCAGCGTCTCACATGGCTACCGCTATACATCCTCTTGATAGCGGCTATCGTACGCCGCTATGGC
This sequence comes from Paludibacter sp., assembly GCA_023666945.1. Taxonomy (GTDB): domain Bacteria; phylum Bacteroidota; class Bacteroidia; order Bacteroidales; family Paludibacteraceae; genus Colicola. The sequence goes on along the minus strand of JAMPAY010000002.1, from coordinate 175,657 downwards.
AAATACAGTATAGGTATTATCCTCGCTTTCGGTATCTGTATCGGCTTGGCTGATTACATATCTTCTGGTATTATCAAGAATGTGGTTGAACGATTACGCCCCACACACGAACCCATGCTGCAAGGATTGTTGCATAGCGTCAGAGGGTATAAAGGAGGATTATACGGATTTGTATCTTCCCATGCTGCCAACACCTGGTGTTGCACCTTGCTCTTTGCTCTCATTTGGCGGAATTGGCGTGTCAGTATTCCGCTCGTGCTTTGGACATTGCTTAATTGTTGGTCGCGCATGTACTTGGGAGCACACTACCCCGGAGACATTATAGGAGGACTGTTGGTCGGTACCGTATTAGCACTATCGGGCTATTGGTGCTTATGCAAAAGCGGTGTCCTAAAAAAAGGAGAGACTTCTGTCCCTCCTCTTTGGAATTATTCGATTGCATTCGTCTGCAGTCTCACATTGGTCTTTTGCTGCTTCATCTGATGCTATCGACATCGCCCCGAAGCGTCCGACGTTGCAACGTTTCCTGATTCATCCGTTTGACTACCGTAGCCGGACGTTTCGGACCATTATTCAGTTGTACGTTCATAAACTTATAATACTGCTCAGGCGTCAGCACTTCTTTCAATTCGGCATCCATTGCATTTAGCCGTTCAAGTGCCTCTCCACGCGTATTCGAGATACGACGTGCTTCTGCGTATTTTAAGTTGATGGCATACACCGAATCACGTTGTGCAGGTGTCAGTTGAAGTTCGCGTTGCATCATCTCCGTCTGCTTTTCCGCCTCATCTTCCGCACTTCTCATGCAATGTACATTTTCCGATTGTGCCATAACAAACAGAAAAGTAAGCATTGCAAGTATAGATAGTGATATACGTTTCATGTAAGCCTGTTTTTATGTTGTTTACCGATTGATAATTGTCTTGCAAATTTCGTGCCACAGATATGCCTTCTATCATTTCTTTTAACATTCCGCCATATTTTTACAATCATTCACATCACAACGCATATCTTTTAATACCGTTTTTCCATAAGAGCATCTTCCTACTATACCCTTAAGGAAGCACCCTATTCGTTGCCGATACTTTGTTTTATTGTCATTGTATCGAAAAACCTATTGCTTGCTTCATTGTGTCCCCCAATACCACTTTGTAATGCGTTTGTACAGTTGCAGAAATAATCGTACCTTTGTAGTCTCTATGTATAGTGAATTTTTCATAGCGAAACGCCTTTACTACTCGCTTGCCAATTCCGGCAAGCGCATGTCGCGCCCTGCCGTCAAAGTGGCATTGGCAGGTATTGTTATCGGAATTGCCGTTATGATTATCACCTTATTTGTTGTTATCGGTTTCAAGCAAGAGGTGCAACGCAAAGTAACGGGATTCGGAAGTCATATACAAGTAGTAAATTTCGACAACAACAATACCTACGAAATGCAGCCCGTATGCATTTCCGATTCGTTGTTAAGCCATCTGCAACACCTCAAAGGCGTACGTTCAGCACATCGTTTTGCCACCAAACCCGGCATGGTTAAAACCGACTGCGCATTTCAAGGTATAGTTTTCAAAGGACAACCACTGCCGTCGGATACTCTCACTCCTCCCGAATGGCAGTTTTTTGCCGAAAACCTTGTAGAAGGACATCTGCCCACACAAGTAAATGAAGTATTAGTATCCGAAAAGTTAGCCCGGTTGGTCGGATTACAAAACGGAGATGCCTTCTTCTGCTATTTTGTGCAAGAGAATGTGCGCGCCCGCAAGTTCAAGATAGCGGGATTGTACAATACCGATTTTGCCGACTATGACAACTATTTCCTGCTGGGGGATATTCGCCAGGTGCAACAACTTAATGGATGGAGCAACCAACAAGTATCGGGAGCCGAATTGCTCTTGAACGACTTCAGCCAACTATCCGAAGTGAGCGACCGGGTATATTTTGCCACTGCAAACCAAGCAGATGCCGACGGAAATTTCTTCTATACACAGAATATCATACAACTGAACCCCGCCATTTTTTCATGGCTTGACTTGCTCAATCTGAACGTAGTAGTAATTATTTTCCTCATGTTGTGCGTATCCGGATTCAACATCATTTCCGGTCTTATCATTCTGATTTTAGACGCCATTCAACTTATCGGAACACTAAAAGCATTAGGAGCCGACAACACATATATACGCCGTATTTTCTTGTGGCAGGCATCATTTCTTGTAGGCAAAGGAATGCTATGGGGCAATCTGCTCGGATTGGGATTGTGTACTATTCAGTATTTCTTCCACCTCCTACCCCTCGACCCTACGGCATACTATGTCAGTTACGTTCCGATTGCTTTCCATTGGGGATGGTGGGCTTTGCTCAACATCGGTACATTTGGGCTGACCATGCTTGTCTTGTTAGCTCCTTCCGTTATTATCACCCGCATTTCACCCGCCAAGGTAATGCATTTCGAATAATCATCACGCCATGGAACTACTCACTAAAGTGGACATTCCACACGCATCTAAAGAGATAACCTATCAAGATAAGATTTTGCTTATCGGCTCTTGCTTTGCCGACAACATGACACAGAAACTTGCCGATGCTTTTTTCCAAGTCAGCAATAACCCCTTTGGCACATTATACAATCCACTGAGCATAGCACAATGCATCACCCTCTTGCAGCAAACCATCGACAGCAACATTGATTCGGTTATGCAACAACTGCCCATTGTGTTTCACAACGGGCTTTACCACTCGTTATTGCATCACGGGCAATTCTCTTCTCCCTGCAAGGAAAGCCTGCTCAACCAACTTCAACAATCGTTGGAGCAAGGTGCCAAGATATTGGCTGCATCAGACGTACTTATTCTGACTTTCGGCAGTGCCCGAGTATATGAGTATGAAAAGCAAATTGTAGGAAATTGTCATCGTCTGCCTGCATCATCATTCACATACCGCCGTCTCAGTGTAGAAGAAATAGTGACGACCTATCGCTCCTTATTAGCCCTCCCCACCCTGCGCAATAAACGTATTATCTTCACCGTTTCGCCCATACGCCACCGCAAAGACGGACTGCATCAGAACCAACTCAGCAAAAGCACTCTCTTACTTGCTATTGAGCAATTGCTTACAACCTGCACCACTGCCGAATGCACCTATTTCCCTGCCTACGAGATACTGATGGACGAATTGCGCGACTATCGTTTCTATGATACGGATATGCTGCATCCATCCGCACAAGCAGTCGATTACATATGGGAACGATTTGGCGAAACATGGCTGTCGATCGATACGCGTACAGAGATCAAAACCTTGTTACAACTACGCAAAATGCACAACCACAAGCCACTGCATCCCGACGGAGAAGAATACAAAGCCTTCAGACAACACACCGACAAACTGCTCAGCGAAGCACAAAGCCGCTATCCTTGGATTAAACCGTCAAATTGACCCTTACTGTAGCATAGCCACGGCTCAGGTTGTTGTGTATTCCGAAAAAAAAGGCTACCTTTGCGCGGTATTATGAAATAAGGTAAACTGACCATGAATATATCTTATAATTGGCTTAAACGCTACATCAACCTGCCTGATACGGCGGAAGAAACAGCAAAAGTACTTACCTCCATTGGTCTGGAGGTAGGCGGAGTGGAGAAAACGGAGAGTATACGCGGAGGATTAGAGGGTCTCGTTATCGGTGAAGTGCTCACTTGTATCGCCCACGAGAACTCCGACCACCTGCATGTTACCACCGTCAATATCGGCAGCGAAACACCCTTGCAAATCGTGTGTGGAGCACCTAATGTTGCTGCCGGTCAAAAAGTGGTTGTGGCAACTGTTGGCACAACCTTGTGGCAAGGCGACGAATCGTTCAGCATCAAGAAATCCAAAATACGCGGTGTGGAATCGTTCGGTATGCTCTGTGCAGAAGATGAGATAGGTGTAGGCAGTGCCCACGATGGTATTATGGTATTGCCGGAAGATACTCCTGTAGGTACATTGGCAAAAGACTATTTCCATGTCGATAACGATTATATCATCGAAATGGACATCACCCCGAACCGTTCGGATGGTGCAAGCCACTATGGTGTAGCCCGCGATCTATATGCCTACTATCGTACGCACGGCTACTCGGTCAGTCTGACGCGCCCTGCAGTGGATACCTTTTCCATTCAGTCAGATGCCTATCAACCCATAAGTGTTGAAATACAAAATTCAAAAGCCTGCCCACGCTATACGGCGCTCACCATTGCCGGCGTCAAGGTGGGCGAATCGCCCGATTGGCTGCGCAATGCGCTCACAAGCATAGGCTTACGCCCCATTAACAATGTAGTGGACGTTACCAACTTCGTGCTTCACGAAATGGGACAAGCATTGCATGCTTTCGATGCAGACAAGATAAAAGGCGGCAAAGTGATTGTTCGCAACGTAGAGCCAGGAACCAAGTTTACTACGCTGGACGATGTTGAGCGTACATTGGATGCTGCCGACTTGATGATTTGCAATACTGAAGAACCTATGTGCTTGGCAGGCGTATTCGGAGGGAAAGACTCGGGAGTAACCGAAAGCACGACCAACGTATTCTTGGAAAGTGCTTATTTCGATCCCGTAAGCATCCGCAAGACGGCCCGTCGTCATCAACTCAGTACGGATGCGTCGTTCCGCTACGAACGCGGTTGCGACCCCAACAATACACTTTCTGTACTGAAACGCTGCGCATTGCTCATACAAGAAGTGGCAGGCGGAACAATTGTCGCCACTCCCACCGACATACTCACACCCGATATTACTCCTTTCAGCGCAGACATGCCCTTTGCTCCTTGGGAGGTAACATTGTCGGAAGAAAAGGTGGATAGTCTGATAGGCAAACAATTAGGGGCGGAACTGATAGAAACAATACTGAAAGCCTTAGAGATAAACATCACTGCCAAAGCAGACAAAACGTATAGTCTTCAAGTACCTCGCTATCGTGTTGACGTACAACGCGATTGCGATGTTATAGAAGACATATTGCGTATATACGGCTATAATAACGTAGAACTGTCACAAAGTCTGCATAGCAATTTGTCGTTCTCTCACAAACCCGATTCACAAGCCTTGCAACGCAAAGTGTCGGAGCAACTGACTGCTCAAGGATTCTACGAGATACTGAACAACTCACTCACCAAAACATCCTATTACGAACAGAATACGCTTTGGACACCTGATACCTGTGTAACCGTAATGAATCCGCTTTCTGCCGACTTGGCATTGATGCGTCAAACCTTGCTTTACGGTGGTTTGGAAAGCATACAACGCAATGCAAACCGCAAAAATGCCGACCTCTGTTTCTATGAGTTTGGCAATTGCTACCACAAGCGTACTATCACTGACGACCAAAAACCGCTCAAAGCATATACGGAAGAGTTCCACTTGGCATTGTGGCTTACGGGAAAGAAAACGGCACAAACATGGGTTCGTGCCGAAGAGAAAACCTCTTTCTATCAACTGCATGCCTACGTAAACAATATATTGCGCCGCTTGGGTGGCAATACCGATAAGTGCACCTTCCAACCCTTGCAAAACGACATCTTCCATGAAGGACTGACACTCATTGCCCCTGACGGAAAGACATTAGGATTCATGGGAGTTGTCAACAAAAAACTGCTTAAGCAGTTTGATATCGAATCGGACGTATTCTATGCCGACTTGGATTGGAATACACTGCTGCGCCAAAACAAGCAATACAAACCCGTAATAAACGACCTGCCTAAGTTCCCCGAAGTAAAACGCGACTTGGCATTGTTGGTGGATAAGTCGGTCGAATTTGCCGATTTGCGTAAAGCCGCATTCGAAACAGAACGCAAACTATTACGCAGGGTGGCATTGTTCGATGTATATGAGGGAAAAACCTTGGAAGCCGGCAAAAAGAGTTACGCCCTTTCATTTACGTTGCAAGACCCGGAAAATACGCTTAAAGACAAGCAGATAGAAAATGTTATGGCGCGCTTGCAAAAAACGTATGAAGAGCGATTCAATGCCCGATTGCGTTAAGAATTAGCAGATGAAAAGGCTTTGCCTTAATAGTTTATTCATACTCCTTCTTGCAACGGCATGTTCGTTGCAAAAGGAGTATGAATTGTATGATCCGAATGTCAATATTGCCGTAGGCGACCTTCGCAAGGTCGCCTTTGCTATTGTATCGAGTGCCGAAAACTCCACGCTCGACTACACCCAACAATACGGTTATATTGAGGACATCGGCGACGGACGCGGCTATACTGCAGGCCTAATCGGGTTTACATCTGCCACCAACGATTTGTTGGACGTAGTGGAACTTTACTGCCGTCTACAACCCTACGATAATCCTTTAGCATCTTATCTACCGGCCTTGCGTGCCGTCAATGGCACTGCATCGCATGAGGGATTGGACGCACCATTTGTAGCAGCATGGAAAAAAGCATCAACCGACCCGCTGATGCAGCAAGCACAGAACCACATTATTGACAGCCTCTATATGCTTCCTGCTATAGCATTTGCCCAAGAAGACGGACTCAGTCCTTTAGGACAATTTGTCTACTACGATGCCATGGTAATGCACGGACCGGGAGATGATGAAGACAATTTCAACGGCATACGCATGGCTGCACTGCAAAAACAGAATCCCCCTTCTGAAAAAGGCAACGAACGTACTTATCTGCTTGCATTCGTAAAGGCGCGCAGCCGCATTATGAAAAAAGAAGAAGCACATGCCGATCTCTCGCGTATTGACGCACAGAAAAAGTGGATCAAACAAGGTCGCTACGCCCTCTCTCTGCCACTGCAATGGAGCATGTACGGCGACTCGTTTACACTTACACAAGACTTCATCAACTCCCTACCCTGACAACCTAACTCTCCTTATTCATCGGTGCAGTCTGTTTGATATTTTCTATACCTAATTTCCGAGCAATAGACGAACGCACTTCTTCCAACATTCAATCGTAGGCACCGGGAAGCAGTTCCCCCCCCTCTTGCAAGATAGGTGAAAAATGAGTAACTTTGCGCCCAAAAGAGCATAACGGAAACTATGACACTACAAGACGAAATTCTACGCAGAAGAACTTTTGCCATCATATCTCACCCCGATGCAGGTAAAACCACACTAACCGAAAAACTGCTACTATTTGGTGGAGCCATACATGTGGCAGGAGCAGTCAAGTCCAATAAAATCAAAAAGACCGCTACATCCGACTGGATGGAAATCGAAAAACAACGCGGTATATCTGTTGCTACTTCCGTAATGGGGTTTGAGTATAAAAACTACAAAATCAACATCCTCGATACGCCAGGTCACCAAGATTTTGCCGAAGATACATTCCGAACGCTCACGGCTGTCGATTCGGTTATCATTGTTATCGATGCCGCCAAAGGCGTGGAAACACAAACCCGACGTTTGATGCAGGTATGCCGTATGCGCAAAACACCTGTCATGGTATTCGTCAACAAAATGGATCGCGAGGGTAAAGACCCGTTCGATTTGTTGGATGAAGTGGAACAAGAATTAGGAATTCATGTACGACCGCTCTCATGGCCTATCAATATGGGGCAACGTTTCAAAGGAGTCTACAACATATTCCAACAAACACTCGACCTCTACACTCCCAACAAACAAACCATCTCCGAATCCATTCAGTTCAGCAACCTCAACGATACCGCCATCGACAACCTTGTTGGCGAACAAGACGCCGATAAACTCAGGCAAGACCTCGAACTCATCGACGGGGTTTATTCTCCGTTTGACGTACAAGACTACCTCGCCGGCGATTTGGCACCCGTATTCTTCGGTTCGGCACTCAATACTTTCGGAGTAAAAGAACTCTTGGAATGTTTTGTACAGATAGCCCCTTCACCACGACCTATCGAATCAGCAGAGCGCACCGTTTCCCCCATGGAACAAGGATTCACCGGCTTCGTATTCAAAATACACGCCAACATGGATCCCAACCACCGCAGTTGCATCGCCTTCGTAAAGATATGTTCGGGCAAGTTCGAGCGCAATGTCTACTATCGGCATATCCGTCTCGACCAAAAAATGCGCTTCTCTGCACCTACTGCCTTCATGGCACAAAAGAAAGAAACGGTCGACGAAGCATACGCAGGAGATATAGTAGGTTTGCCCGATACGGGAAACTTCAAAATCGGAGATACACTTACTGCCGGCGAAACGCTGCACTTCAAAGGCCTACCCTCATTCTCACCCGAAATGTTCAAATATATCGAAAATGCCGACCCCATGAAGCAGAAGCAATTGGACAAAGGCATCAACCAACTCATGGACGAGGGTGTCGCGCAGTTGTTTGTCAACCAAGTAACCGGGCGCAAAATCATCGGTACGGTTGGACAACTGCAGTTCGAAGTTATACAATATCGCCTCGAACACGAATACCAAGCCAAGTGCCGCTGGGAACCCTTGTCGCTCTACAAAGCATGCTGGATCGAAAGCGATGACGCCGCAGAATTGGAAATGTTCAAAAAACGAAAAGCACAATACATGGCATTCGACAAAGAAGGACGCGATGTATTCCTCGCCGATTCCGGATACGTACTGCAAATGGCACAACAAGACTACACGCACATCCGTTTCCACTTTACAAGCGAGTTCTGACAAATTTCAACCAACGAGTAACCGAACATATCATCATTAACAACATAATCGTATGAAAAACATGAAACTCAGACTCATGGTCATGAACTTCCTCGAATTTGCCGTTTGGGGAGCCTACTTAACATCCATGGGCAATTATTTGGCAAATCACGGTATGGGAACCAACATCGGGTGGTTCTATTCCATACAAGGTATTGTCAGTCTCTTTATGCCCGCACTTATGGGCATTGTTGCCGACCGCTGGGTACCGGCACAAAAGTTGCTCAGTTTATGCCATGCCTTGGCGGGCATATTCATGATTGGAGCAGGAGCATACGGATACATAGCCGCCGATGCAGTCCTCTTCACCCCACTCTTCTGCCTCTACACTTTGTCCGTTGCTTTCTTCATGCCAACACTCGCCTTGAGCAATTCGGTGGCATATAACGCACTCGACAAAGCACATTTAGATACCGTCAAAGACTTCCCCCCCATTCGCGTTCTCGGTACTGTCGGATTCATCGTCACTATGTGGTTGGTCGACTTGGGAGGACTGCAAAGTACCGCTTGGCAATACGTTGTAAGCGGAGCACTTAGCATACTCTTGGCTGCCTATGCACTCAGTCTGCCGGCATGCCCCGTAAAAGGCAAACCCGAGAAAGAACAATCCTGGTTGGAAGCTATGGGGCTGGAGGCATTCTCGCTCTTCAAACAGAAAAAGATGGCGGTATTCTTCATCTTCTCCATGCTACTCGGCATGTGCTTGCAAGTAACCAACGGCTATGCCAACCCATTCCTCGACAGTTTCAAGAACATCCCGGATTTTGCCGACACCTTTGCCGTAGCACACCCCAACCTGCTTATATCTATCTCGCAAATCTGCGAAGCCGTATGTATTCTCTTCATACCTTTCTTCTTGAAACGTTTCGGTATCAAATCGGTAATGCTCATGGCCATGTTTGCTTGGGTATTGCGATTCGGATTGTTCGGATTGGGCAACCCCTCATTCCCCTACGTACTGCTTTTTGTTCTCAGTTGCATCGTTTACGGCTTTGCATTCGATTTCTTCAACATCTCAGGGTCGCTTTATGTCGATCAGGAAGCCGATAAAAACCTGCGCTCATCTGCACAAGGACTCTTTGTTATGATGACCAACGGATTCGGGGCTACCATAGGTACACTATCCGCACAATACATTGTCAATAGGTGCGTCTTCGCTGAAAAAGTTACCGAAGCAGGGGCTATGGCTACATGGGCAGGATGGCAACATGCATGGTACATCTTCGCTGCCTTTGCACTGGTGGTGGCTGTCGCATTCTGGATCATCTTCCCCAAAACACCCGTACAAACAAAATAATAACACCATAGCAAACAACAAAAAGGGCGGTACTGATTAGCACAGTACCGCCCTTTTTTCATATCACCATAGCCTACTAACGACGACGCTGACGCCAAGGCTTGTCGGAGGCATTGTTTTTGTTCGACGACTTGCCTTCACCACGATGAGAAGAACCCACCTCTTTCTTGCCTCTTCCCCTCGATTTATCCCCTCCAAAACGAGGACGTTCCGAAACCGCATCTGCACTACCTTGAGCACGCTTGCCTTTGGCTTCTTGCACAAACAAATCTTCGTATACCGAGAAAGCCCTCTCCACCTTTTGCTGCTGATCGGCATACACATCAAAGAATGTATAATTGCCCGTTATCTCAATATCACCAATGGCAATCGTGCGGTCGTGCGTCACATCGTTAATCAAACCCAAAAAGCGTTTCGGATTCATACCGTCATTGCGCCCTACATTTATTTTCAGTCGCACTTTCCTGCCACCGCGTTTCTGCGCTTTCTCCAAGTTTTCGCGTCTGCTGCCTTGACGCTCGCCACGAGCCTTCGGCTGCTCTACATTCAAATCTTTGGCATCCTTATAGTAAGTAAGAAAACGATTGAACTCCAACGCCACAAAACGCTTTAATATATCCTCTTTGCTCAGATAATCCAACATCTTCATCACCTCGCCCACTCCATCGCGCAACAGTTCGGTGTCCTCTTCCAACAAACTCACATCAACTGTCTGCAATTTGCTTACCTGATGAAACAACTGACGCTTGCACACCTCCATGCCCGAAGGTATCTGCGTCCGCTTGAACTCACGCTTCAGCATACGCTCTAAGTTCTGAATACGACGTGTTTCACGTTGGTGTACGATACTTACAGATATGCCCTTTGCATTGGCTCGTCCCGTACGCCCCGAACGGTGCGTGTACACCTCCGGGTCGTCGGGCAATTGATAGTTGATAACATGCGTAAGATTATGCACATCCAAACCGCGGGCAGCCACATCCGTAGCCACCAATATCTGAACACCATGCAAGCGAAAACGCTGCATCACACCATCGCGGGCGGCCTGTGTCAAATCACCATGTAACGCATCGGCACTATAACCGTCTTTTATCAACTTCTCTGCTATCTCTTGCGTCTCTGCTTTCGTACGACAAAATACAATCGCATATATATCCGGATTCAAATCGACAATACGTTTCAGCACCAAATAACGCTCCTGAGCACGGCATACATAATAAATATGCTCCACATTTTCCGTACCGGCATTGCGCTCGCCTATCTGTATCTCGTGCGCATCGTGCATATATTTTTTGGCAATGCGGGCAATATCCGCAGGCATCGTCGCCGAAAACAACATCGTCCGACGATCGGCAGGAGTACGCTCCAATATCGTCTCTATATCCTCCTGAAAACCCATATTGAGCATCTCATCCGCCTCATCCAACACCAAATGATGAATATTTTCAAGCGATACCTTGCCACGACGCAACAAATCAATCAACCTGCCCGGAGTTGCCACTATAATCTGAGGAGTATGGTCCAGTTGCATCAACTGCTTGCGAATATCTTCGCCGCCATACACCGCCACTATTCGCACCTGAGGCATATATTGCGCATAATTGCGCAAGTCTTTGGCTATCTGCATACATAGTTCGCGCGTTGGCGATAGCACCAAAGCACGCGTCAACGAATCTGTATTATCTTCCAATGTAGCAATATGTTGCAATATCGGCAAACCGAATGCCGCTGTCTTACCGGTGCCTGTTTGGGCAAGGGCTACAAGGTCGCGCTCCTCGTGGAGCATAAAAGGAATGGCGGCTGACTGAACCGGAGTAGGTTCTTCAAAGCCGAGAGTGTCGGTCGCGCGCTGAAGAGCGTCGCATAAGCCGAGGTCTTGAAAAGTCATAGATAAATATATAAAATCAAACCGGAAAGCGGGCAACATGCCCTCAGCACGGAGAGATTGCAAAGGTACAACTTTTTTCCCACACCCACAACCACCCCTCTCTGACAAGCAAAACCATATCTTCAGACATTCCTGACAACTTACACTTAGGTTACAAAACAGCACAAAACACTATTATCTTTCTATAAATATCACAATTTAAGTTTACAACTTGTATCAGCCGAGCGTTACGAGACCGTAACGAGACATCAACGACACTTCATCGACCTTTCATTTTGTCAAAATCCACCACTTGTCCCATCCCCCCATAACAACCACCCGCACATTTGCAAAAAGACACCTGCCTGCTTGCGTATCTATGTATTTTATTGTACTTTTGCATGGGAGTAAGCCCAAAAGCCCTATAACAAAATGAGTAGGCATATCCATCAAAATTAAGATAGTATGGCGGTTCTGATAGACGGTTTGTATTATGAGTTGGATGCGATAAACAACACTGCTACAGTAACAAGATATTTATTATCAACCTATAAGGGGGATATTATAATACCGAATGTTGTAAACTATAAAGGAATATCCTATAGCGTAACAAGTATCGGATACAGTGCATTCGATGGTTGCAGCGGACTCACCAACATTGTCATACCCGAGAGTGTAACAAGTATCGGAAATTATGCGTTCGCTCGTTGCAGCGGACTCACCAACATTGTCATACCCGAGAGTGTAACAAGTATCGGAGAAGGGGCGTTCGCTTATTGCAGCGAACTCACCAATATCGTCATACCCGAGAGTGTAACAAGTATCGGAGAACAGGCGTTCGCTGATTGCAGCGAACTCACCAATATCGTCATACCCGAGAGTGTAACAAGTATCGGAGAACAGGCGTTCGCTGATTGCAGCGGACTCACTAACATTGTCATACCCGATAGCGTAACAAGTATCGGAGAACAGGCGTTCGCTGATTGCAGCGGACTCACTAACATTGTCATACCCGATAGCGTAACAAGTATCGAAGAACAGGCGTTCTATGGTTGTAGCGGACTCACTAACATCGTCGTTGATGCAGGAAACACAATATATGATAGTCGTGATAACTGCAATGCTATAATAGAAACAGCATCGAATACCTTGATTGCCGGATGTAAAAATACTGTCATACCCGAGAGTGTAACAAATATCGGACAGGCGGCGTTCGCTCATTGCAGCAAACTCACCAATATCGTCATACCCGATAGCGTGACAAGTATCGGAGAATGGACGTTCTCTGGTTGCAGCAAACTCACCAATATCGTCATACCCGATAGTGTAACAAGTATCGGACAATATGCGTTCTATGGGTGCAAAAAACTGAGGAGTATAGTAATACCCGAAGGTGTTATTAGTATAGAAGCAGGGGCATTTGCAGATTGCTATGGATTGATGAGTGTGGTGATAGCCGAGAGTGTATGCAAAATTGGCAACAAAGCCTTTGCTGGCTGCAGCAGTTTGTGCAGGATGCGTCTCCTATCCGACCTTCCGCCTGTACTGGGAGAAGACGTATTCACAGATACAAAGGAACATGATGAAAATAACTATAGCAAGATAATAGCCACACATCACGTACCCGACACGATGAATGTAGGTGTACCGCGCATGTCGTTGGACGCCTATCGTGCCGACGAATGGGGCAGATTTCGGTTGATAGGCTTTTGGAAAGACTGACAACGAAGCAGAATAGAAGAACAGTACCCGTATTTCCGCTTTTATATATCAGCGAAAAAGCGTACCTTTGCGGAGTCAACACCAAGGAGAGTGGCGACACCACACAAACAATATATCAACAACTCAATACCTTCGGGGAAACGCAATGCTTGCCATCTACAAAAAAGAACTGCGCTACTATTTCGCCACTCCTACCGGCTACATCGTTATAGGCTTGTACCTGCTTGCCGTAAGTCTGTTCTTGTGGGTCATACCGGGAGAATATAATATCCCCGATTCGGGCTATGCACAAGCCGACGGACTTTTCCGACTCAGCCCCTGGCTCTTTATGTTGCTTTGCCCCGCTATTACGATGCGTCTATTTGCCGAAGAAAAACAAAACGGCACTTGGAATCTCTTACGCACAAAACCGATAAGCGTCGGACGTATCGTAACGGAGAAATACTTGGCGGCATGGACTGTGGTGTTCTTGGCGCAACTCCCCTGCCTGATACACTATCTATTGGTATATCGCTTAGCCGACCCTATCGGTAATATCGATGCGGGAGCGTTCTTCGGTTCGTTTATCGGACTCTTGTTTCTCTCAGCGGCTTTCTGCGCCATCGGGTGTTGGGCATCCGCAATCACACGCAGTCAAATAATCGCATTCATCGTTGGTCTCACCTGTTGTTTCCTCATCTTCTACGGCTTCGACTTGCTCAGCACACTTTTCAACAATGGACACATCGCCAACTGTTTGCAATGGTGCGGACTGAACGAACACTACCGGTCTATCTCGCGCGGCGTAATCGACCTACGCGATGTTGTCTGGTTCTTGTCCGTAAGTGTACTATTCTGTCTGTTTGCCATTCGAAGAATGAAATAAGGTGCGCACTATGAAAACCATCGGCATTCTATCTGATACACACGGTTTGTTGGACGAACGTGTCTTCGAACATTTCAAAGATGTTGACGAAATATGGCATGCCGGCGATATCGGTACAAGCGAAGTGTTGCAACGCCTGCGCGAATTCAAACCTACACGAGCCGTCTATGGCAACTGCGACTGTGGCGATGTACGCTATTCGTTGCAAGAATACTACCGTTTCAAAGTGGAAGATGTCGAAGTGGTACTTACGCATATAGGAGGATACCCGCACAACTACAACCCCATTGTCGCACGAAAACTATATGCCAATCCGCCACAATTGTTTGTCTGCGGTCATTCGCACATACTGAAAGTACAATACGACAAAAGCCTGCGTATGCTTTGCGTCAATCCCGGGGCTGCGGGGAAGTACGGCTTTCACACCGTTCAGACCCTTATACGTCTCCAAATCGACGGCGAACGCATTCATGACCTCGAAATCATCGAATTAGACCGTAAATAAATACATTTCAGCAGATTACACAAACAACCGACGCATACGTACAGAAAAAACATGTTGCAAAAGTATGTTGTATAACATAAAAATTGCTATTGTGCGGGCAAAAAAAAGCCTTTATCTTTGCAACGTAATCAAAACAACACAATCTTTTTTGTACCTTAAAAATCAAACAGACTAATACCTTATAGTAAAACGGACGCCGTGAGGCGTCCGTTTGCACTTGTAAAGAGTTTTATCACCCCACACCTCCCCCAAAAAGGTATATATGCAAAAAAGTCTTTACCTGATGGAGTAACACTTAAAGTACGTATCAAAGTACAAGATATAGACGAATATGCTGCTGCATTCTCATTATTCAAAGTTATATTACACGATTATAATCGTGTTTTGGGCGCATATGGTGCTATCCTTGAATTCCGCAACGTACCACTCCAACGTCAGTAACCCTTAATTACATTATAACAATCATAGCGAGAGGATTCCTACTTAGGAATCCTCTCGCTATATATATCAACACCTTTACGCTGCTTCTTTATTGCAGCACAATGGCTTTTATGCCGTCACGCTCCATTAGAGCATTTATGGTAGGTTCACCGCCACGGAAACGCTTATAAAGTTCCATAGGATTCTCTGTTCCTCCTCGTTCAAGAATGCAAGTGCGGAAGAGGTTGGCTGTTTTCTTATCGAAAATACCGTTTTTCTTCAATACAGAGAAAGCATCGGCATCGAGTAGTTCCGACCACTTGTAGGAATAGTAACCTGCCGCATAACCACCCGAAAAGATGTGTGTAAATGCGGTCTCCATTTGCGTCCCCGGAACAATAGGCAATACTTGTACCTGTTCCATTGCCTCATTTCCGAAATCAATAACCGCCTGCATCGTTGTAGTACATTCCGAAGGTGCGAACGGCTGCTCCAACGTATGCCAAGCCATATCCAAATAGCCGAAACTTAATTGGCGCACACATGCATAGGCAGAATGATAAGTCTGTGATGCCTTAATCTTGTCTATCAGTTCCTGCGGCATAGGTTCGCCGGTCTGCCAATGTTTGGCAAAAGTATCGAGGAACTCTTTTTCTCCCAAGAAGTTTTCATTAAACTGCGAGGGCAATTCTACAAAATCGCGCGGAACATTGGTTCCCGACAACGAAGCATATTGGCAGCGAGTGAGCATACCATGTAATCCGTGTCCGAACTCATGCAAGAAGGTTTCTACTTCATCGTAGGTGAGCAATGCGGGCTTATCGGCAGTAGGACGTGTAAAATTCATCACATTAACGATATGCGGACGTGAATCAAGTTTACCCTCTTTCCACTGAGGTTTGAAATCGTTCATCCAAGCACCACCGCGTTTACCCTCGCGAGGATGAAAATCGGCATAATAAACAGCCAAGAACTTACCCTTTTCATCAAACACTTCATAAGCCGATACTTCAGGGTTATATACTTGGATATCTTTGTTCTCTTTGAAGGTGATGCCATATAAGCGTTTTGCCAATCCGAATACACCTTGCTTTACATTCTCCAATTCGAAGTACGGACGGAGCAAATCATCAGAAACCGCATACTTTTCGTTCTTCAATTTCTTCGACCAATAACTCCAATCCCATCCCTGCAACTCTGCATAGAAGCCATTGGCTGTTGCAAACGCCTGCAATTCTGCTACTTCTTCTTTAGCAACCGGCATATAAGCATCGCGTAATTGATCCAATAATTTATATACATTCTCCTTGGTTTCCGCCATTGTCTTGTGCAACGATTTGTCGGCATAAGTGGCTTTACCGAAAAGATTAGCCAAGGCAAGACGGGTATTGACTATATCGCATATCACTGACGTATTATCAAACTCTCCGCCTATGCAACGACTATTGTAAGCCATATACAATTCTCTACGGATATCACGGTTATCGCAATCTTGCATAACAGGGATATAGGTAGTAGGTTTCAAATCCAAGAGCCATCCTTCCAAGCCTTTCTTCTCAGCATTAGCACGAAGCATGGCTTTCGTATCGTCAGACACGCCTGCCAAATCGCTTTCGTTTGTTACAAGCATAGTCCAAGCATTGGTGGCTTTCAATACGTTCTGTCCGTACGTAAGCGTCAGTTGACTCAAGCGGGCACTCAGTTCGCGATAGGTCTGTTTGTCTTCAGGCGATAGGTTTGCACCATTGTTGGCAAAACTTTCATATACATCGTCCAATAATTTACGCTGCTCTTTGTTAAGTTTCAGTTTATCGCGTTGTTCATACACAGCCTTGATACGTTGAAAGAGTTTTTCATTCAAACGTATTGTAGCCGAATATTCCGACAATTTTGGAGACAACTCCATTTCTATTGCCTGCAACTCGTCGTTCGTTTCGGCCGATGTAAGATTGTAGAAACAAGAAGCCACTACTGACAACAGACGACCTGATTTCTCATAAGCCTCTATTGTGTTGGCAAACGTAGGGGCTGCAGGATTATTTACGATGTCATCAATGTCTTGTAAACCCTGACGCATTCCCTCCTCAAAAGCGGGCATATAATGCTCCGGACGAATCTCATTAAACGGATAAGTGCCATGCGGCGTTTTCCAGTTCTTATACTCAAAGAACGGATTGGTGGCCGATACCGCCACCGAACATGCTGTAAATGCCATAAGGGCAAAATGTTTTAATTTCATACTGCTATATTATATATTTAATAATCTTATGCATATAACTTGTTGTACCTTCTCATAATGGCACAACATGCGGTGCAAAAGTACAAAATAGATTTGGATAATCAAAGAACAATGTGTATATTTGCAGCGAGATTAGGTCGGATAATTATTTCTGTTTCTAATACTGATACTATCATGAATAAACATTTGCACATTCCTTTTCATTCCGCTTTTGCGGAGATGAGTATCGAACAAATCAATGCCCAATTAGACGATATCGGAACAGCGATAGGTATAGACCAAGCCAATTGGGCCAATCAATATCCCTATATACCGCTTACAACGGTGTACATAGCACGTTCCGACAAGAAACTCTTCATTAAATGGCACGTCAACGGGATTATGCTCAAAGCCGTTTATACAAACGATTTAGAACCCGTATGGAAAGATTCATGCGTAGAATTCTTCTGCAAGTTACCTGATGCCGATCAGTATATGAATTTTGAATTCAATTGTATCGGTACTGCTACGGCAAGTACTCGCACCTCGCGCACCGAAAACATTGTCTATCGCACTCCTGAAGAGTTTGCACAAATAGAGCGTTACAGTTCGTTGGGGAAACGACCTTTCCGTGAAATAGACGGTCAATTCTGTTGGGACTTATGTGTAGGTATTCCATTTTCGCTACTAAATATAGATCCCGAACGACTACCGGAAAAACTATTAGGTAATTTCTACAAGTGTGCCGACGATACGACTGCCGTACATTATGTCAGTTGGAACCCTATACCTACCGACAAACCGGACTTTCATCGCCCCGACTTTTTCGGAGAATTATATTTCTAAAACATATACAATAAGCCGCTTGTCGGCAAATAAACAAGCGGCTTATTGTATATATTATCTACTACATAACAGACCTATTTCATACTATTTCGTTCACTTTCCGCGTATCAGATTGATGTCTCCTTTCAGTTTATACAATCGTCCATCGGCACCCTTGGCACGAATAACATAGAAATATGCTGATTCTGCTGCTTTCTTTCCGTTGATAGTACCATCCCACCCTTTAGCAGGATCTGTCCATTCGAACACCTTTTTTCCCCAACGATTATACACCCAACACCGGAATTCCGTAATTGAGCGATAGAGCACCCTAAACTCATCATTCTGCCCATCGCCATTAGGAGTAAACACATTGGGTACAAGCAATTGCGATTCGCTCACAGAGACTTTAAACTCTGTTGAATCGGTTGCACAAAAATCATTAGTGGCAGTAAGCACCACCCTATACTCACCATATGTATCAAATGTATAGCGATGTTCGGCATCCGTACGTTGTGCCAACAAGTCGCTTCCCCGATAGAGTCTCCACTGATAAAAAGCAGCAGCAGGAGTGCCATTGGCACGAAACAATATATCCAACGGTGCCGACCCATTCAGCACCGTGGCTTCGGTCGGACGATCGACCTCGTTGCTCATCTTATTATCGGATTCCGTTCCTCTAATAGTGGTAATTGTCTGCGGACGCACTGCCAATGCCACCGTATTGTACACATCCGTCGTTACCGAATCTTGCAGCAGCCCTAATTGCTGTGCAAATTGGTCAGCACTCAGCGTAAACACAGTATTCTGCAATGGAGCCGGCACTACCAACGACGACCTCAAAGGTAATGTCTCTACACAGGCAGAATCTTCCCATACCTCTCCCGTAAAACCAAGTGACATATAATGCACCTCACACTCACGTTCTATGGAATATGAAACACCTTTGTAAGTTTCATACGATAAGGCAGGTATGTCGGCATCCAACAACAAACGCGTATTCGTACAGATATCGTCATACTGCATATCCACAGTAAAAGCACGTATTTGGCATTGATACTGCAAATAGTCAATCACCCAGAAAGTAACTCGTCCTTGGTCGGTATGCAAGATATACCCAGTATTATCCTCTGGCAGCAAATAGTCAACACCTTGGGCTATACAAACCGAATCACCGTTCTGCATTTGCCACCATACAGGATTAGCATCAGTGGTATGCAACTCCGCATCTTGTAATCCTGCAAAAATAAACACATAATCAATCCCTTTCGGTTGAGGCAACAAACACACGTTTCCTCCACTTACCGACAGATAAGCCTCTCCACACGCCAATAGCGGGCAACATATAAGTAATATAACGAAGAGTCTCTTCTTCATGGGATGGGATGATATGCTATTCTCTTTTTATTTGTTGAGGCGGAAACGGTCGTTACCGTCTTTCAAATAGCCTACTATCTGTTTAGCCGCAGCAATACCTGCATTTATATTGGCTTCTGCAGTCTGAGCCCCCATCTTTTTGGGTGTAGCAAAATAGCGTCCCTCAAACAATTCGTGCATCTTTACATCAGAAGCAGGCATTATATCCGTCACATATTTAAAGTCCTGCCGTTCCGACATCAGCATTATCAGTTCATCTTCGTTTATCACTTCCTTACGCGCCGTATTCACCAATAATGCTCCCTTGGGCATGCGTTGCAACAGATTGCGGTTGATACTATGTTTCGTTTCTGCTGTTGCAGGTATGTGCAACGATACTATGTCCGATTGAGCATACAAATCTTCCACACTGCCTACCGGTGTTACTCCTGCCTCACGCATTGACTCATCCGAGCAATAGGCATCATACGCAATCACATTCATACCAAATCCTTTGGCGATACGTGCCACATTACGCCCCACATTACCGAAAGCATGGATTCCTAAAGTCTTCCCCAACAATTCCGTTCCCGAAGTGCCGCTATAAAAATTGCGTTGCGCATATACCATCAAGCCGAATGCCAATTCCGCTACTGCGTTAGCATTCTGACCGGGAGTATTCATTACACACACATTGTGTGCGGTAGCGGCAGTAAGGTCTATATTGTCGAAACCTGCACCTGCACGAACCACGATTTTCAGTTGCCCAGCCGCCTCAAACACGGCATTATCCACTTGGTCAGAGCGCACTATAAGCGCATCGGCATCTGCCACAGCATCAAGCAACTGTTCTTTCGAAGTATATTTCTCCAACAAAGCCGTTTCATAACCGGCCTCTTCAGCCACACGACGTATTCCGTCAATCGCCACTTTAGCAAAGGGCTTTTCGGTCGCAACAAGAATTTTCATAAAAATCAAGCGTTATATTTAGGTTGCAAAGATACAAAAATCATTTCATCCTACCAACAACTATTGATAGTTCTGATTTTTTCTGTTCACTTCGTTAGGATTCGTATAAAAAAAGATGTTGAATAACAGAACGTGCTTTGATGAATTTGAGTACGGATTGAGTTTAACAAAATGAAAGCTCGACGAAGTCTCGTTACGATCTCGTTACGGTCTCGTAACTGTCTCGTAAGCCTATACAGACCCTGATTGCAAGCAAACAGCACTACAACAAAAGAAAAATGTTATATTTTTGAAGATAAACATAACATTTTGCACAAACCTACAAATACGTATAGTAAGAAGACTGCATTAATAATATCAGTAATTAAACGTTGTGATGAAACATTGAATGGTGCTTTGCTTTTTCAGCATTGCACAATCTGTTTCAGACGAAACACATCATACACAACTGCAGCAAAGCGACCAACTTGCGATCAGCCTTCCTTTATCTTGTTTCGACGACAAACATCGCACGTTCCACAAGGCGGTGCATCTGTTTCTCCAAAATAAGCCAAGAGCAACTGGCTCCTACAAAACTGCATTTGTTCCGCATACTCAACCATCGCCTGCAAACGTTTTACATACAACTCTTTTCTGTTCTCATACACGGCTTCACTTATATGCAGATAATCCAAATCCTCGCGTTCCGACACGAAAGTTATATAGGGAGTCTTCCGACGTGGAATATACTGCAATATGCCACTGCGCGCCATTGCCACCAATGCTTCCGACAAATCTTTCAACTGCACTCCCAAGGCTTTCGCCATCCGCTCATCGTTCACGTATACCGGATCGGAAAATATCCCCGTATAAGTACGCAACAGATAGTGCACGGCACGTTCCTGCAAAGAAGTCAAGTCTTCTTTATACAACTCTTCTCTGGTACAACAAAACAACACACGCGGCTGACTCTCCGTTTCTTCCGTATAAGCCAAATATCCGGCTTGTGAAAGCAATCGGATGGCACTATAAGCGGGCAACAACGGTAATTTACACTCTGCACAAAAACGTTCTTGCGGGAAAGGGAACGTATGTCCCCTCCCCGATCCTACTCCTACCTCATACCAATTGCCTAATGATTCATATACACGTTTGATGAACTCACGCGTAGGATAGTTGTCTTGTACGCGCTTTTGCGCCTTCGTTTTGTCATCCTTGTTATAGAGCAATACCGCATAAGCAGGTTGTTCGTCGCGCCCTGCCCTTCCTGCCTCCTGAAAATAAGCCTCTATAGTATCGGGCAAATCCAAATGCACCACCAAGCGCACATCGGGCTTATCAATACCCATTCCGAAAGCGTTCGTAGCCACGATTACACGCACTCCCTCGTTTGGCTCATCTCCACTCCCCCGAAAATCTTTCCATGCCCGTTGCGCATTGTCTTTAGCCTGCCTACTCAACCCTGCATGATAATAGGTAGCACTGATTCCCTGCTGCTGCAACCATTCTGCCGTTTCTTTTGTCTTCTGCCGATTACGCACATATACAATAGCACTACCCTTCAACGATTGCAAGATATGCAACAACTGTCCCCACTTGTCGTCTGTATGCCTGACCACATAATACAAATTTTCCCGCTTGAAACTCTTGCGGAAAACATTCCACATGTGTGGAGTTTTAGCAGGCAAAGACAAGCGATCTTGTATATCTTGTACGACATCAGGCGTTGCTGTGGCAGTAAGTGCCAACACAGGCACTTCCGGCAAATCCTTACGTATTTGTGCAATACGCAAATACGGAGGACGGAAATCATACCCCCACTGAGATATACAATGCGCCTCATCGACGGCTATCATACATATAGGCAACTGAATCAGTCGCTTGCGAAATTGCTCCGATTCCAACCGTTCCGGTGATACATACAAAAACTTATAATTACCGAATTGGCAGTTATCCAATATAATCTGAATCTCTCTATTGGTCAGACCACTATATATGGCATATGCTTTTATTTCCCTCTTACTCAGATTCTCCACCTGGTCTTTCATCAGTGCAACAAGCGGAGTTATAACCAAACAAAGTCCCTCCTGTGCCAACGTAGGCACTTGAAAACACAGTGATTTTCCTCCTCCCGTAGGCATGAGTCCCAAGGTATCATGCCCCGCACCGATACTCTCAATTATATCCGCCTGCAAAGGACGAAAATCGGAATATCCCCAATAATGCCGTAATATGTCGGTATATTTACTCACGAAGAATCTTATGCGATAGTCAAAACAGTTTTCATAACCGACAACAAAGGTAAGAAGACTTTTTTAATTTGGCAATACTTGGCTTTTGCCAATAGTCCACCTTTTCCACCCCTAACACTCCATAAGCAAAAAAAGGTGAAACTCGCAGAGAGTTCCACCTTTTATACATACGATACTAACGTGTGCGATTATGCTGTATTAGCCGAGCATCTCCAATGCCTTACGGACACGGCTCAGTGTTTCTTCTTTGCCGATAACGCCTGTTATCTCCCAAATATGGGGACCACGAGCAGCACCTACCAAGCAGATGCGAAATGCGTTCATCACCAAACCAACGCCATATTCTTTAGCGGCAATCCAGCCCATAACCGTAGCATCCAAAGCCTCGGACGACCAATCGTCTTGCGCTTCCAATACCGCCAACAATTCCTGCATATGACGCGGAGAATCTTCTTTCCAACGTTTTTTCAGTGATTTCTCGTCATACTCAGTCGGAGCCACAAAGAAGAAAGAGCATTGTTCCCACAACTCATGCACGAAATTGACACGTTCTTTCATAAGTCCGACCACATGCGTTACAACAGCCTTGTCGGCACTTACACCATGTTCTTTCAGAACGGGGATAAAGAGGTCTGCCAACTCCGCATTGTCTTTCATTTGCAGATATTGATGATTAAACCATTTACCTTTCTCGAAATCGAACTTAGCCCCCGATTTGCTTACACGGTCTAACGAGAACGCCTCAATCAACTCGTCCATACTGTAGATTTCCTTATCGCCACCGGCATGCCATCCTAACAACGCCAAGAAATTGATGACCGCTTCGGGGAAATAGCCCGTTTCACGGTATCCGCTCGAAACCGCCCCTGTCTTTTGGTCGTGGAACTCAAGTGGGAAAACAGGAAAGCCCAAACGGTCTCCGTCGCGTTTGGAGAGTTTACCATTGCCGTCCGGTTTCAGGAGCAGAGGCAAATGAGCAAACTGCGGCATACGTTCCTCCCATCCGAATGCACGATAGAGCAACACATGCAACGGTGCCGACGGTAACCATTCTTCACCGCGAATAACATGCGATACTTCCATCAAATAATCATCCACTATGTTGGCCAAGTGATAGGTAGGCAGATCGTCGGCAGATTTATAAAGCACCTTATCATCTAAAATAGAAGAATTGATTACCACCTCACCACGAATCAAGTCGTGCACATGAACGTCTTCATTCGGTTCGACCTTAAAACGAACCACATATTGGCATCCGTCGGCAATACGTTGTGCAACCTCCTCTTTACTTAGCGTCAGCGAATTGCACATATCCAAACGCGTAGTGGCATCGTATTGGAAATTAGGGCGCGCCTTACGCTGCTCATCCAATTGCTCCGGTGTATCGAAAGCGATATAAGCCTTACCCGCATCCAACAACTGCTGCACATATTTGCGATAAATATCTCTGCGTTCGGACTGACGATAAGGACCATGCGGACCTCCTACGCCTACTCCCTCATCGATACCTATGCCCAACCATTGCAACGCTTCTATAATGTATTCTTCCGCTCCCGGTACAAAACGTGTAGAATCGGTATCTTCAATACGCAAAAGCATATCACCACCATGTTGTCGGGCAAAAAGGTAGTTATAAAGGGCAGTACGTACACCGCCAATGTGTAATGCCCCCGTGGGCGATGGTGCGAAACGCACCCTTACTTTTCTTTCCATTAGGCTTATAGTATTCTGTTTATCAATCATTCAAGCGAGCAACCAAATATTGCTTCATACAAACAATGCACGTCAGTTCCATTCTTGAAACAGACGTGCAAAGGTAATGCAAGTTTTAGAAATGCACAAGCATTTTCTGCTACGAGCAATCTATTCGTAACGTTTTTCCACCACATTCCAATCCACTATTTGCCACAATGCAGCCAAATGGTCGGGGCGACGGTTTTGCCAATCCAAATAATAGGCATGTTCCCATACATCGAACGTCAACAAGGGGCGCAAACCCTGACACAACGGATTACCCGCATTGGATTCTTGTGTTATATGTAATCCTCCGTCGGCATCGGCAGAAAGCCATACCCATCCCGATCCAAAAAGTGTGGTTCCTTTTTTCCGGAATTCCTCTTGAAAAGCAGTAAAATTGCCAAACGCAGCATCTATAGCGGCAGCCAATCGTCCCGATGGTTTGTTATCGGTTTGCGGAGCACCGAATTGAGTAAAATACAAATTATGATTCAGCAACTGCCCCGCATTGTTAAACACTCCACCCGTTGACGTGCAAACAATTTCTTCGAGCGACTTATCGGCAAAAGGAGTATCCTCTATAGCAGCATTCAAATTGTTCACATACGTCTGCAAATGCTTTCCATAATGAAAAGAAAGCGTACGACTACTGATAACAGGTTCCAACGCATTGGGATTGTAAGGAAGTTCGATGAGAGAGAACTTTCCGTCGACAGGCATTGTTTTCATACATTTAGGGTTTATAGGATTAATAACTGCATGCACTTATACAAAAACAATACCAAAACGACATCTTTTAACAGACAATCTTTTCAAACACCATTCTGCAAGATGCGAAAAAGCCTCTTGCAAGTTAAAAAAAGAAAGCGTACCTTTGCAGTGTAATTTGCGGTGATATGATTTCGCCAACGCAAATAATCAACGCAAATAATTGACAATAACCTATTCAACACTATTATAAGTCTATGAAGAAAGATATTCAATTCAGTTTGGTTTATCGTGACATGTGGCAAAGTTCAGGCAAGTACGTTCCACGTAAAGACCAATTGGCACAAATTGCTCCCGTTATTATTGACATGGGGTGTTTTGACCGTGTAGAAACAAACGGCGGAGCCTCAGAGCAAGTAAACCTTCTGTATGGAGAAAATCCCAATCAAGCCGTCCGTACTTTTACAAAGCCTTTTAACGAGGCCGGCATAAAAACGCACATGCTTGACCGAGGACTCAACGCGTTGCGCATGAACCCCGTTCCTGCCGATGTACGCCAACTGATGTACAAGGTAAAACACGCACAAGGCGTAGACATTACACGTATATTCTGCGGTCTGAACGACCCGCGCAATATCATTCCGTCCATCAAATGGGCTAAAGAAGCAGGCATGACAGCACAAGCCACCATGTGCATTACCTACTCTCAGGTACACACTGCCGAGTACTATATAAATTTGGCTGAAATACTTATTGAGAACGGTGCGCAAGAAATCTGCCTCAAAGACATGGCAGGTATAGGACGCCCCGCCATGCTTGGTACTATTGTTGCCGCCATTAAAGAGAAGCATCCCGACATTGTTATACAATACCATGGTCATACAGGTCCGGGATTTTCCGTTGCCTCAATGCTCGAAGTAGCCAAGGCCGGCGGTGATGTATTGGATGTAGCCATGGAGCCACTTTCTTGGGGAATGGTACATCCTGACGTGATTACTATTCAGGCCATGCTCCGCGATGCAGGTTTCCAAGTGAAAGACATCAACATGAAAGCCTACATGGAAGCACGTCGTCTGACCCAATCTTTCATTGACGATTTCCTCGGTTATTGGATTGATCCGCGTAACTCAAAAATGACCTCACTGCTTGTAGGATGCGGCTTACCGGGAGGTATGATGGGCTCACTTATGGCAGACCTGAAAGGTATGCACGCTGCAATCAACGCCAACCTCAAAAAACGCGGACAAGCCGAACTGAACGAAGACGAACTATTGGTAGAACTATTTGAAGAAGTACAACGTATATGGCCGATGCTTGGTACCCCATGTTTGGTAACCCCATTTTCGCAATATGTAAAAAATGCCGCCCTGATGAACTTGTTCTCGAAATCGATGGGCGAGAAACCATTCACCCGCATGGATCCTGCAATGTGGGGCATGATTTTGGGCAAATCGGGAAAATTGCCCGGTACACTTGCGCCTGAAATTGTAGAATTGGCAAAAGAGAAGGGGTACGAATTTTACACCGAAGACCCGCAAGCACTTTACCCCGACGAATTGCCACGTTTCATCAAAGAGATGGAAGAACTCGGTTGGGATCGCGGACAGGACGACGAAGAACTGTTTGAGTTTGCCATGCATGAGAAGCAATACCGCGAATACAAGAGCGGACAAGCCAAAGAGCAATTCAACAAAGATTTGCTCCAACGTATGGAAGCCAAGCAAGTGGCAGGCGGAGGCCCCAAAATGACCGCAGCCGACAAGTTGGCCGTACTCTACCCCAAAGCCGAACCTCTACAGGCTCATGTAAGCGGAAAAGTGCTATGGGAATTTGATTACAACGAGCAATCGATGAAACCCGTACACGGCAAACTCTACAAAAAAGGCGAACCTGTATGTGCCTTGCAAACCGCTCACGGCATTGAGGTACTCACCGCTTTTGCCGATAGCCGTATTGTCAGTTCACAATTCGAGCAAGGCGAAACTGCTCCCAAAGGCAGCACTATCGCTTGGATGGAAAAGGAATAACCTTATAGAACATATACCTATATGAAAAAGTACAATTTCAATGCAGGACCCAGCATCCTGCCTCAGGAAGTTATCAAGCAGACAGCCGATGCTGTACTTGATTTTCAAGGAGAAGGACTCTCTATTTTAGAGATTTCACACCGTGCCAAGTATTTTCAACCCGTATTAGACGAGGCAGAAGCACTCATGAAAGAGTTGCTTGGCATTCCCGAAGGCTATTCCGTAATCTTTTTGGGAGGTGGTGCCAGCCTGCAATTCTGCATGGTTCCCTATAACCTTATGGAAAAGAAAGCCGCTTATCTGAATACAGGTGTATGGGCAAAAAAAGCACTCAAAGAAGCCAAAGGCTTTGGTGAGGCCATAGAGGTTGCCACATCGGCAAATGCCAACTACACATTCATTCCGACCGACTATGTTGTTCCACAAGATGCCGACTATTTCCATTTCACAACCAACAACACCATCTATGGAACGGAAGTAAACGATCGAAAGTTGCAAGACATCTACCAAAAGACAGGGAATGTAACCTTGGTTGCCGACATGTCATCCGACATACTTTCCCGCCCGATTGACGTGGCCAAATACGGCCTGATCTATGGTGGTGCACAAAAGAACCTTGCTCCCGCAGGTGTTACTTTTGTGATTGTGAAAAACGACATTTTGGGTAAAGTGAGTCGCTATATTCCCACGATGCTCAACTATCAAACGCATATTGACGGCGGTAGCATGTTTAACACACCTCCCGTATTGCCGATATACACCGCCATGCTGACACTACGTTGGTTAAAGGCTACCGGTGGAGTAGAAGCAGCCGAAAAGCGTAATATCGAGAAAGCCAACTTGCTTTACGATGCCATTGACAGCAGTCGCATCTTCCAAGGTACGGCTCAAGCAGAAGACCGCTCACGCATGAATGTATGCTTTGTCATGAAACCCGAGTATCAAGAACTGCAAGATGACTTCTTCAAGTTTGCCACCGCTCAAGGCATGGTAGGCATCAAAGGGCACCGCTCTGTAGGCGGTTTCCGCGCATCACTATACAATGCCATGACCGCTGAAGGCGTAAAAGCCCTCACTGCTTGCATGAAAGCCTACGAGAACCAATTATAAACTATCTGCACAGACAGATATGCTATAATATACGCACCTACAACACGCCCATAGAACATAGCGTTTTCTATGGGCGTGTTGCTTTCTTGCGCCACAACTCACTGACGTTTTTCTTCTCCCAAGCACTTGTGCAGCGCAATATAACAAACTACCTCAGAACAACTTACAAAGAAATATCTATTATTTTTCATTGTTTTTAGCGGTTATCATTTGTAGAATCGAAAAATAATTATACTTTTGTACAATGAAACAAGGATACGGTTGCACAACCACCATCCTAATTTCCACCACAAAAAAAACGTTGTAAGTCTTTCAGAAAAAGCCTTACACAACAAATACTAAACAATCAAACTTAAGATACCGGTTCGATGGATAGACATGAACAATTACTTGACGCCCTGCGGCAGCATTTCGGTTTTAATGGTTTCAAAGGAAACCAGGAAGCCATTATGGAAAATCTGATGGACGGCAACGACACCTTTGTACTAATGCCTACCGGCGGTGGCAAAAGCCTTTGCTACCAATTACCCTCTTTGCTTATGGAGGGTACTGCCATTGTAATATCTCCTTTGATAGCCTTAATGAAGAATCAGGTGGATGCAATGCGCAATTACAGTGAAGTTGACGGCATCGCCCATTTCATCAATTCGTCGCTCCCCAAAGCCGAAATTGCGACCGTTAAGGAAGACATATTAGCAGGTAAGACAAAACTGCTCTATGTAGCCCCCGAATCGCTGAATAAAGAGGAGAATATAGATTTTCTGCGACAAGTAAAAATATCGTTCTATGCAGTGGATGAAGCGCATTGTATCAGCGAATGGGGACACGATTTTCGCCCTGAGTACAGACGTATTCATCCTATTGTACAACGCATAGGCAAAGCCCCTATTATAGCGTTGACCGCTACCGCCACCCCTAAAGTACAACACGACATACAGAAAAACCTGGGCATGCTGAAAGCCAAAGTGTTCAAATCGTCGTTCAATCGTTCGAACCTATACTACGAAGTACGTCCCAAGGGAGATGATGTAGACAAAGACCTTATCAAATACATCCGCTCTATGGAGGGGAAATCGGGTATTGTTTATTGTTTGAGCCGCAAGACGGTGGAAGAATTGGCCCAAACCTTACAAGTCAACAACATTGCCGCTCTACCCTATCACGCCGGTATGGATTCGGCTGTACGTAGCGAGAATCAGGATGCCTTCCTTATGGAAAAAGTGCAAGTGATAGTGGCTACCATAGCCTTTGGTATGGGAATTGACAAACCTGATGTACGGTTTGTGGTACATTACGACATTCCGAAATCGTTAGAGGGTTATTATCAGGAAACCGGTCGTGCAGGACGAGACGGAGGAGAAGGACAATGTATATGTTACTATTCTCCCAAAGACATAGACCGCTTGCGTAAATTCATGCAAGGCAAGCCCATTGCCGAGCAAGAGATTGGCAACCAACTGCTCTTTGAAACACAAAGTTATGCAGAATCGCCACTATGTCGTCGGAAAATGTTACTACACTACTTTGGCGAAGAATACAAAGAAGATAACTGCGGCAATTGTGACAACTGCAAGCACAACTACAAGTGGATAGATGCCACCGAACTCTGCCAACTTATCTTTGAAACGATTCAAGACTTGAACGAGAAATTCAAAGCCGAACACATCGTAGACATACTCAAAGGCAACGAAACTGCTGCCGTGATGTCGTACAAACACAATGAATTGGAGAATTTCGGTGCCGCTGCGGAAGAAGATGAAAGTACTCTCTTTGCAATCATTCGTCAGGCAATGCTGCAAGGTTATCTGCGCAAAGATATAGAGTCGTACGGAGATTTAAAGGTGACCCCTGACGGCAAAAAGTTCTTGAAAAAACCAACAGAATTCAAAGTACCTGTTGAGAACAAAGATGATGACGATATAGAAGGTTTGGACCAAAACATTACGGCTTGTTCTGCTGCCGATGATGTGATGTTCTCTATTCTGAAAGACTTACGTAAGAAACTCTCCAAGAAACTGAATGTTCCTCCTTTTGTATTATTCCAAGACCCTTCGTTGGAGGCTATGGCTACCAGTTATCCGATAACCATGGAAGAATTGCAGAACATTCCGGGAGTGGGTGCCGGCAAGGCCAAACGTTATGGAGAAGAGTTCTTAAAGATTATAAAAGAGTATGTAGAGGAAAACGATATAATCCGTCCGGAAGACCTGCGTGTACGCACCGTTGCCAAAAAGTCGCAATTAAAAATCTCTCTCATACAGGCAATAGACCGCCAAGTTGATTTAGACGATCTTGCTCTTTCAAAAGGAATGGATATGGATGAGTTGCTTAACGAGATAGAGGCAATTGTCTACTCCGGCACAAAACTGAACATCAACTATTTCATTGAAGAAGTGGTAGATCCCGACAAAGAAGATGAGATTTACGAATATTTCCAAAACGCAGAAACCGACAACATACAAAAAGCATTGGAAGCCCTCGGAGAGGATGATTTTACCGATATAGAAGTACGTTTGGTGCGTATTAAATTCCAATCGGAACTCGGTAATTAACCTTCTAACCCATTGTGCATGCACAAAAATGAAATTGACATAATCACCTTAGGGTGTTCGAAAAACCTGGTAGATGCCGAACGTCTGATGCGTCAATTGGAAGCAGCAGGTTATACTTGTGTTCATGATAGCGAACATCCTGAAGGAGAAATTGCCGTTATCAACACCTGCGGTTTTATAGGCGACGCTAAAGAAGAGAGCATCAACACCATACTGCAGTTTGCCGCACGCAAACATACAAAACAACTGAAACGACTCTACGTAATGGGTTGTCTGTCGGAACGCTATATGCAAGATTTGCAGCAGGAGATTCCGGAAGTGGACAAGTATTACGGCAAGTTTGATTTCATGCAATTGGTAAGCGACCTTGGTAAAGTATATTGTCCGGACCTACAATCAGAGAGAGTATTGACAACTCCTCGCCACTATGCTTATATAAAGATATCGGAGGGCTGCAACCGCATGTGTTCGTATTGTGCCATTCCGCTCATTACCGGACGACATATATCACGCCCCATAGAAGATATTCTAAAAGAGACGGAGTGGCTTGTAAGCCAAGGAGTGAAAGAGTTTCAAGTTATAGCGCAAGACCTTTCCTATTACGGCATCGATCTATATGGTGAAAGTCGCCTTGCCGAATTGATTAGCAGAATGGCAGACCTAAAAGGTGTGGAATGGATACGACTACACTATGCCTACCCTGCTCAGTTTCCTTATGACATACTACCCGTAATGCGGGAAAAAGCCAACGTTTGCAAGTATATAGACATTGCTCTGCAACACATATCCGACCACATGTTGCAACAGATGCGCCGACATATCAGCAAGGAAGAAACCTACACTTTACTCCGTCGCATTCGGGAAGAAGTGCCCGGCATACACATACGTACAACACTTTTGTTGGGACATCCAGGAGAAACCGAGGCAGACGTAGAAGAATTGAAAAAATTCGTGCAAGACATGCGTTTTGAACGTTTAGGGGCTTTTGCCTACTCTGATGAAGAGGGTACTTATTCCAACCGCCACTACAACGATGATATTCCACAGGACGTAAAATTGCGTAGGGTGGACGAGATAATGAGCATACAAGAAGACATAGCCGCCGAACTGAATGCTCGGAAAGTAGGTAAGACACTGCGCGTTATTGTGGACAGAGAAGAAGAAGATTACTACATAGGACGGACAGAGTTCGACTCGCCCGAGGTGGATTGTGAAGTGCTGATAAGTAAACAGACACCGCTACAGACAGGCAACTTCTACAACATCCGTATTGTGGGAGCGGAAACATTCGATTTGTACGGAGAATATGCAGGATAGTTCCGAGAATAAACAACCATAACACTATGACAACCAAAGAACTGATTGCCGATATTGCGGGACAAACAGGCATGAGCAAACAACAAACCAATACATTGCTCAATGCTACAGTGGAAACCATAGTTGAAGGACTATTGGAGGGGAAAGTTATACGCATACAGAATTTCGGAGATTTGGAGGTCAAAAAGAAGAACGAACGTGTTTCCGTACATCCAAAAACAGGTGTACGCACACTTACTCCACCCAAGTTACAAATCGGTTTCAAACAGAACAACAATCTGAAAGAAGACATCAACACCCTACCAGACCATGACTGACGAACGCATTACACTTGTAACTCTCCGCAAACTGCTCGCTGAAAAAACAGGTTGCAGTGAACAAGAAGCCGGTACTTTTTTGAATCGGTTGTTCGTTTCTATTGTGAATGGTCTGAAAGAAGACGGCCAAGTACGTATCAGCGGATTCGGAACATTCAAGGTACAGTGGACTGCTCCTCGACGCAGCGTTAACATACAAACAGGCGAACCCATTACCTTAGACGGTTACAACAAAGTAACATTCGTACCTGAAAATAATCTGAAAGAACGCATCAACGAGCCCTTTGCTCATTTGGAAGCAGTAGTAATTGACGGCACTGAAAAAAGCGATGTTCCCGCTAATCCGTTACAAAAATTAGATGAACAAGCCGAAGAAATAAAAGATATATTGGCAGAATTAGGCGTAGTAACCTCTACACCAACTGCTACTGCATGCGAACAAAATGCACCTGAAATATCCATACCAATAGTAACCGAAGAAAAAGAAGATGCCCCAACCATAGCCCAAAGCCAAACGGCATCAGAAGAAATTGCTATTGACACGCCAACGACAGAAACACCCATAGAATCACCGACAGAAACAATTAACGGAACATCCAAAGAATCAGCCGAGGTGATGATACCTGACACTAAAACAGGCAAAACGACGAAAGAACGTCCGTTTCATCCATGGATGGCAGCAGGTATTACCATGTTGATTTTCTGCTTATTGCTCACAGGCGGATATTTCTTCTTACAACACAAGATAACATCGTGGGCAGATAATATGCTCAGCCAACAAGCAGAGCCTAATCAAACAATTTTGCCCACGACACCCGACTCAAAGAACAGTACTTCTATTGCCCTGCCTGACAGTAGTATTGCAACCCAAGTGCCAGATAGCAACCTATGCACGGAGGTTATATTGGAAGACACTCTGACTGCAACCACAGAAACATCGCTGCAGCGTCCGACCGCATACACTGATTTTATAACAACGGAGACATTAACGGAGGGCAGCAGGCTGACATGGCTTGCCAGAAAGTATTATGGTGCCTTTGAGTTTTGGGTATATATATATGAAGCCAATAAAGACAGATTACCCAATCCGAACAATATCGGTGTAGGAACACAGATTCGCATTCCAAAACTTCCGAAAGAACTGATTGATACCACCAACGAGGAAAGTATGCAGTTGGCACGCCAATTGCACGAAGAGATTTTAGGACTCTAAAAACAGCATTTCGACTTTGAACAACGGGCAGATACATATCAAGGGTGCACGCACCCACAATCTGAAGAATATAGACGTAACCATACCTCGCAACAAATTAGTAGTCATTACCGGTTTGAGCGGGAGCGGCAAATCGAGTTTGGCTTTTGACACGCTCTATGCCGAGGGGCAACGCCGCTATGTAGAAAGTTTATCGGCATACGCCCGACAGTTTTTAGGGCGCATGCAAAAGCCCGAGGTTGACATCATAGACGGGATACCTCCCGCCATTGCCATAGAGCAAAAAACATTAGCAAAGAATCCACGATCGACAGTAGGTACATCAACAGAAATATACGATTACCTCAAACTACTCTTTGCTCGCATCGGTCATACCCTATCCCCACTATCAGGCACAGAAGTAAAGCGGCATCAAGTGAGCGATGTGGTGGATTATGCCATGCAACAACCAAACGGTACGCGCATCATGTTGCTTGCCCCCATTTCAGAGACAGACCGCACATTAAAAGAGCGGTGCGAAATTTGGGAGCAACAAGGATTCAGCAGGCTGGTGAAAGGTAGTGAAGTATTACGTATCAGTGATTGTCCTTTCGACCAATTGACAGATGAATTATACCTACTGATTGACCGCATCGTAGCAGACGGTGAACAAAGCACTGCCAATCGGTTTGCCGATTCTGTACAAACAGCATTTTTTGAGGGGCAAGGTTATTGCACACTACTCATAGATAGTAAGCACTACAATTTTTCCGTACTATTTGAAGCCGACGGGCTGACCTTTATAGAACCCACCGAACACTTGTTCGATTTCAATAATCCATTAGGAGCCTGTCCTGTCTGCAATGGTTTCGGCAACATCATAGGTATAGACCCCGACTTGGTGGTTCCCAACAAATCGCTCAGCATCTACCAAGGTGCCATTGCTTGTTGGAGAGGCGAAAAAATGGGGCTATGGAATCAGCAATTGATAGACACTGCTTCGCTGTTTGATTTCCCTGTTCATACACCTTTTTACGAACTGACACAAGCGCAGAAACAATTGATTTGGACCGGCAACCAATACTTCAAAGGTTTGAACGATTTCTTTGCCATGTTAGAAGAGCAGCAATATGCGAAAATACAATATCGCGTAATGCTTGCGCGCTATCGTGGCAAAACACTCTGTCCCGAATGTCATGGAGGACGATTACGCAAAGAGGCATCGTATGTACGGATAAACGGTTGCAGCATCACCGATCTGACAAACCTATCCATTAACGATCTCCACCAATGGTTTGCTGCCTTACAACTCCCACAGCACGAACAACTTATTGCCAAACAATTATTGCAAGAAATAAATTCACGTTTACAATTCATGCAGGATGTCGGTTTGGGTTACTTAACCCTCAACCGTCTTGCCGGTACGTTATCGGGTGGAGAAAGTCAGCGCATCAACCTTGCCAAATCGTTAGGCAGCAGTTTAGTGGGGTCGTTATACATATTGGATGAACCCAGTATAGGATTGCATCCTCGCGACACTGCACAACTCATTAAAGTAATGAAAGAACTGCGAGATATCGGCAATACTGTGGTTGTGGTGGAACACGATGAAGACATCATGCGTGCAGCCGACTACATCATTGACGTAGGACCGGAAGCCGGCATAAACGGCGGACAGATTGTATGGCAAGGACATACAGGACAGGAATTCCCCACCCCTGCACTACATTCTTATACGCTTGATTTTCTCACCGGCAAAGAACAGATTGACATTCCACGTTTTCGCAGGCCATGGAATAATTATATTAAACTGACACACATCTGCGAAAATAACCTCAAAAACATTGATGTATTGTTCCCGCTTAACGTGATGACAGTTGTTACCGGTGTTTCGGGCAGCGGAAAGTCGAGTTTGGTGAGCAAAGTACTATACCCCGCATTGAAGAAATATTACGGAGGTGTAGCAGAACACACCGGTGACTTTGGTGAACTTGAAGGCAGTATGCATCTGCTGAGCGATATAGAGTATGTGGATCAGAATCCTATAGGCACCTCCACACGCAGTAACCCCGTTACCTACATTAAGGCCTACGACGAGATTCGCAAACTATTTGCCGAACAACCACTATCCTACCAGATGGGATATACCGCAGCACATTTTTCATTCAACACTCCCGGTGGAAGATGTGAGGAGTGCAAAGGTGAGGGAACCACTACCATAGAGATGCAGTTCATGGCGAACTTGGTATTAGAGTGTGAGCATTGCCATGGCAAACGTTTTAAGCAAGATGTGCTGGAAGTAGAATATAGGGGTAAGAACATCTATGATGTATTGGAAATGACCGTAAACCAAGCCATCAACTTCTTTTCGGAGGGTAAAGGAAATACCGAAAAGAAGATTGTAAAGCGTTTGAAGCCGCTACAAGATGTAGGCATAGGCTACATCAAATTGGGACAGCCCAGCAGTACCCTATCGGGAGGCGAGAATCAGCGTGTAAAATTAGCCTCTTTCTTGGCAAATGAGAAATACAGTCCCACTCTATTTGTCTTTGACGAGCCGACAACGGGCTTGCACTATCATGACATCAATGTCCTGCTGTGCGCTATGAATGCTTTGATTGCCAACGGACATACCGTTGTTGTTATAGAACACAATCCTGCGGTAATTATGGCTGCCGACCATATCATAGATTTGGGACCTGAGGGTGGACAAGAAGGCGGTCAGATTGTCTTTACCGGTACTCCAGAAATGCTGCTTAAGTGTGGCAACTCTTACACCGGGAAATTTCTTGCCGCCAATAACAGGATTGAGATTCAGTAAATAACATAGCATACAACTTTCGACAACAAAAGGAAGATCTTTAAGTAGGAAATCATTTTTTCTACGCTACTTCTTGAAGATTACAGACTGATTCGCTAATTTTGCACTTGGGTAGGTAAAAGTAGGTCATAGGTACACAAAAACACGAATAAATATGAAAAAACTACTTACAATAGTGTGTTTGGAAATAATGCTGAACAGTTGTGGATATTATTGTTACGTATCCTCAATAGGTAGCACGCCACAAAATCAGTCATATTACATATTACCCAATAACCCAAATCTTATTGGGGATTTGGAGTTTCAACAATACGCAGATATGTTGGCTACAACATTAAATAGAATCGGCTATCAAGATACAACTGAAGAATTAGCAGAACTTATCATATATTTTGATTGGCAAATAGGGAATATGGCAACAGAGTCAGGAACACTTCCATATACATATAATACATATTCTTCATCAATATCAACAAATTGGGTATATACTCCTTATGGTTCATATCCTCAAATGAGAACCACGACCATTGCAACACCTCAAACGAGTTTTATATCATATAGCAATGATTATTCACCCATTGTCGTTCAGGTTATAGCAGTGGATAAACACTCCAGAAAACAAATATGGAAAACAACCATCAACGATAAATTAGAATACAACAAAACGACATTGAAAAGTCTAATGCCTATAATGCTTTACGCAGGGAGTAAATACTTTGGCACTACAGCAGAAGGACGAGTTGATTTATTTCCATCAGAGGTATCAAGTCAAGGCATTTCATGGCCTTATTAAGTATCACTCATTCAGCATGGGTAATGGGGTCGTTTCTGACCAAAAAGTCTTGGACGTGCAGCACAAATTCAACAAAAGATCGTAAACGAAAAATCAACTTTTCAACACCACTTCTTGAAGATTACAAACTGATTCGCTAATTTTGCAGTTAGTAGTTGAAAGTAGGGATGGAAGTAAGATTCTGATAATTTGCCCAATTAGGAAAAATGATATATCTTTGCATGTTTTTTGCAGTATTATTGTACCCAAAAATTACAATCGAACACACACAACATTATAGAATAGCATAACAAACATTACGGCTTAGGCTATGGAAACAAAATACAACCCTACTGACATTGAGCAGAAATGGTATGACTATTGGCTCGAACACAAGTTTTTTCATTCAGAACCTGACGAACGCGAACCCTACACAGTGGTTATTCCTCCCCCAAACGTAACCGGAGTGTTACATATGGGACACATGTTGAATAATACGATTCAGGACATATTGGTTCGTCATGCCCGCATGACGGGCAAAAACGCTTGTTGGGTACCGGGTACCGACCATGCCAGTATAGCCACAGAGGCCAAGGTAGTGAACCGTTTGGCACAACAAGGCATCAAGAAGACCGACCTTACACGCGAGAAATTTCTTGAACACGCATGGGACTGGACCAACGAGCATGGGGGCATCATCTTGAAACAATTACGCAAATTAGGTGCATCGTGCGATTGGGACAGAACCGCTTTTACCATGGATGAGAGTCGCTCAGAGAGCGTCATGAAAGTATTCTGCGACTTATATAACAAAGGTTTGATATATCGTGGAGTTCGCATGGTGAACTGGGATCCGAAAGCCTTGACGGCATTGTCGGATGAGGAAGTAATCTTCAAAGAGCATCAAGGTAAACTCTACTATCTGAAATACTATGTAGCAGCCAACGAACAGTGCAGCATTGATGAGAGTCTTTTGGATGAAGGAAACATCTGTAGAAAAGATGAGAAGGGTTATTATGCCTTGGTTGCCACGACTCGTCCGGAAACGATAATGGGCGATACGGCAATGTGCATCAATCCCAATGACCCCAAGAACACATGGTTGAAAGGCAAACATGTGATTGTCCCCTTAGTAGGCAGAGAGATTCCTGTGATAGAAGACGACTATGTGGACACGGAGTTTGGTACAGGTTGCTTGAAAGTGACCCCCGCACATGATGTGAACGACTATATGTTGGGCGAGAAATACAGTCTGCCGAGCATTGACATCTTCAACGACAACGGAACACTGAGCGAAGCAGCAGGTATGTATATCGGTATGGATCGCTTCGATTGCCGCGAACAAATAGAGCACGATTTGCAAGACGCAGGGTTGCTCGAAAAAGCCGAAGCCTATACCAATAACGTAGGTTTCTCGGAGCGCACCAACGTCCCTATTGAACCCAAACTATCGATGCAGTGGTTTTTAAGGATGGAACATTTTGCCGACATGGTGCTTGCACCCGTTATGAACGACGAGATACGTTTCTACCCTGCAAAATACAAAAACACCTACCGCCACTGGATAGAGAATATCAAAGACTGGTGCATTTCTCGCCAACTTTGGTGGGGACATCG
Source organism: Paludibacter sp. (assembly GCA_023666945.1). GTDB lineage: Bacteria > Bacteroidota > Bacteroidia > Bacteroidales > Paludibacteraceae > Colicola. The sequence continues at coordinate 136,574 of JAMPAY010000002.1, read as the reverse complement.
CATACCTGCTTACTACTACACAGCCGGCACAGGAGAAAAAAGTTATCCCGGTGGTTATGTAGTGGCAGCAACAGCCGAACAAGCCTTGCAACTTGCCCAAGAAAAGACAGGAAACACGGCTCTTACACTGAACGACTTGCGCCAAGACGAAGATTGTTTGGACACTTGGTTCAGTTCGTGGTTGTGGCCTATTTCGCTCTTCGATGGCATCAACAATCCCGGCAATAAAGAGATGCAATACTACTATCCGACTTGCGACTTGGTAACGGGACCGGACATAATCTTCTTCTGGGTAGCACGTATGATAATGGCCGGTTACGAATATGAAGGTAAGATGCCTTTCCGCAATGTGTATTTTACGGGTATAGTCCGCGACAAATTGGGACGTAAGATGTCGAAATCGTTAGGCAATTCGCCCGATCCACTTGACTTGATTGATAAATTCGGTGCAGACGGGGTGCGTATGGGAATGATGTTATCAGCCCCTGCCGGCAATGATATTTTGTTTGATGAATCGCTTTGTGAACAAGGTAGAAACTTCAACAACAAGATATGGAACGCATTCCGCTTAGTGAAAGGTTGGGATGTAGCTGAGACCGAACAACCTGCTTATGCAAAATTGGCTTGCGATTGGTTTGCCGCCAAACTGACCCAAACAGCCAACGAGATGGAAGATTTGTTTGGGAAATATCGTATATCGGAGGCCTTGATGGCTATCTACAAACTATTTTGGGACGAGTTTTCTTCGTGGTATTTGGAAATGGTAAAACCTGCTTACGGTCAACCCATAGACGCTACCACTTACCGCAAAACGCTTGCCTATTTTGAGCAACTGCTCCAATTGCTACATCCGTTTATGCCATTCATCACCGAAGAATTGTGGCAAAATCTGACAGAACGCAAAGCAGGGGAAAGCATCATGGTAACACAGATAGCAGTTGCCCCACCGGCAGAAAGCGATATCATAGCCGAAATGGAAACATTGAAAGCCATTATTGCAGGAATACGTACCATACGTTTGCAGCGCAACATTCCACAGAAAGAGTCCTTAGCCTTGCAAGCAATACGCCAAAACAGATTCAGTGAAGGCGAGGCTTCTGTGATAAGCAAACTATGCAATTTGTCGGAAATAGAATATGTAGCACAAAAAGCGGAAGGCAGTACGGCATTTATGGCGGATGCAACCGAATATGCGATTCAATTGGGTAGCCACATCAATGTGGAAGAAGAATTGCAGAAACTGCAAGCCGATCTGACTTATCAAGAAGGTTTCTTACAAAACGTACTGAAGAAACTCGGCAACGAGCGTTTTGTGCAGAATGCCAAACCCGAAGTAGTGGCATTGGAGCGCAAGAAACAAGCCGATGCCGAGAGCAGAATTGCAACGCTGAAAGAAAGCATTGCAGCCTTGCAGAAATAAGCAGATACCAATATAAGCACAAGCGGCAGAAAGACAAAATCTTTCTGCCGCTTGTGCTTAAGAAAATAAGTATTATCTTTGCAAACAAAACATTGTAAACAACGACCCTGCCTTTTTGTACAAAACATCCAACTTTCGCGCCTTTTGCACCAATAGTTTGGTATCATTTTTGCAAAGTAAATAACAAAACTAATCATTTGTTTGATAGTAACAATACTACCCATGAATATTCAAGCACTACACACAGCCATACGCAATCGTCATAGTGTACGGCAATATACGGCACAACCCATTGAACAAACAAAAATTGCCCAAATCAGTGCCTTGGCAGAGACTTGCAACAAAGAAAGCGAACTACATATACAAGTGGTAACCAATGAACCGCAGGCATTTTCAAAAGGTCTTGCCAAATACGGAAAGTTTCAAGGTGTAAGCAACTATCTTGCCATAGTAGGAAAGAAAACGCCCTTATTAGAAGAGCATGCGGGTTACTATGGCGAACAAATAGTACTCTTGATGCAAACCTTAGGACTAAACAGTTGTTGGGTAGGTTTGACATATTCAAAAACAGCGGAAGCATTTAAGATTGAAAAAGGTGAGAAACTGATTGCACTTATCGCTTTCGGCTATGGTCAGACCAATGGTGTACAACATCCGCAGAAACACCCCATGGACTATTACTGCACGACAAAACAAGAGATGCCCGAATGGTTTAAGAACGGCATGGAAGCCGCATTGCTTGCCCCAACTGCTCTCAACCAACAAAAGTTTGAATTTATACTGCATGAAGACAATACGGTGGAGGCAAAGACACGCTTTGCCCTCAGTTATGCAAAAACCGACCTTGGTATTGCCAAATATCATTTTGAGATAGGAGCAGGCAAAGATAATGTACAATGGAGATAATGTACAAAATACACAAACAACATCATAACCACTATAAAACCGACCCGTTATGGCAACAGAGAAAAAACAATTTACGCCCGTGAAACATTTCTTCGAGTATTTCAACGAACGTATTCCTCAAAACTGGAATGAACCGGCATTGACCGATTTCGATGGCGACAAGAACTACACCTACGGAGAAATGGCAGAGCAAATGATGCGTCTGCAAGTACTGCTCTCGGCAGCAGGCTTGGAAAGAGGTGACAAAATCGTTATATGCAGCAAGAATTGCGCCAACTGGGCCGTTTCGTTCTTAAGCATAGCCGCCAACAGAGGCGTGATTGTATCTGTGATGGATGCTTTTGTAGGTTCTGATATAGAGAAACTGATAAATCACTCCGACGCAAAAGCATTGTTTGTAGGTGACTCTGTATGGAAGAAAATAGACATCAACCATCTTCCCCATATACAATTGGTCCTATCGACCGAAAACTTTGAATTGCTATACGCTCGTAGCGAGCAACAACAAACCGCATATGAGCAACGTAACACCTTGTTTAAAGCCCGCTACCCTGAAGGTTTTGGCAAACAACACATTGCATTGCCGACCGACAACATGGAGGAGTTGATGATTATCAACTATACCTCCGGCACTACCAGTGAACCTAAAGGCGTAATGTTGTCGTATCGTGCCATATCCGCCAATGTACATTATTCGCAAGAAACGATTCCTAACCACGCAGGTTGGAGTGAAGTGTGCATGTTGCCATTGGCACATATGTTCGGCATGACGATAGAGTTTCTTTACCAAGTAGCAGGCGGATGCCATGTATGGTTTTTAAGTAAAACCCCGTCTCCTACCGTTCTGATGCGTGCCTATGCAGAAACAAAACCCTATATGATACTAACCGTACCATTGGTATTGGAAAAGATATTCAAAGCCAAAATATTCCCTGCATTGGAGAAACCCGTTGTAAAGTTTTTATGGAACACTCCTATCTTGTGCAAGATTGTAGAGAAGAAGATTTACCAACAACTGATGCAGGCTTTCGGTGGTAATCTGATATGGTTGATTACAGGCGGGGCTGCCATTAATGCCGAAGTGGAAAAAGTATTCCGCCGCATAAAATTCCCCTTTGTGGTAGGGTACGGCATGACCGAAGCAGGTCCCCTTATTTGCTACGACCATTGGTACAACGAGGTGCAAGGTTGCTGCGGCAAGGTGGTAGATCGATGCGAATTGCGCATTGATTCGGAAGATCCGGAAAATACCGTCGGTGAGATTCTCTTCCGCGGCGAGCATGTAATGATGGGCTATTACAAGAACGAAGAAGCCACTCAAGCCGCATTGGATGCAGAAGGTTGGCTACATACCGGTGACTTAGGGACTATGGACAAAGCCGGTAACCTATTCATAAAAGGGCGTAGCAAAGCCATGATACTCTCCAGTAACGGTCAGAACATTTACCCTGAAGAATTGGAAGATAAGATAAACAATCTGACAGGAGTAATAGAATCGGTAGTAGTAAGTCGTAATAATAAATTGGTAGCATTGGTATTTCCTGATTATACATTGGAGGGGAAAACAGAATTGGGCGACAAGACACTACAAGAATTTATACAAGGACAACTTCCTAAACTAAATAAACAGTTGCCACACTATGCACACATTTCGGAAATAGAATTGGTACAAAAAGAATTTGAAAAGACCCCCAAACGTAGCATCCGCCGTTTCTTATATAAATAACGATTAACTATAGCGTAGATACATTTTGCAAGAGGCACTTCCCCTAAAAATGAAGTGTCTCTTGTTTTTGTTTACGTATTTACGCCACAATCGGTTAGGATATTTTGCATATTCGTATTGGTATATTATACTCTTTTTCGTATCTTTGCAAAAATAATGTGGTATACATACCATGCACCACAATACACCCTTATTCTTATACAAGAATGAACCCTATTATAACCATAATACTAACCTTTAGAAATTATTACTATGAGTATCATTTACGAACCTGAAGAACGCAGAAAGAGAAACATTACGATTCTAAACATTATAATTATTGTGGTAGTTATCCTACTCTCTATAATGTTAGTCAATAAGTTTTTACATACCGATCATACTCAGGAAACGACTGAAAATCAAATAACAGAACCTATACCAAATACCATTGAGAGCGAGTTGCTATATGAGATACAGCAACTTCGCAATGAAATAAGTATCCTACGGCAAGAGGTTTCCGGTCTCAAAAACAACACAGCCGACAATACGGCAACAAGTCCCCAACAAAACACACCTACCAAAACGGCTCGAACATCCACTCAAACATCCGCCTCTGCTACGGCTACAAGTTCATCTACGCCTGCCATTCAAGCCAATGCCATAACGCTGGCTAACTATACACACGATTGGGTTCATTCCGATGCCACCATCACACTAAAAAATAATACTCCATCTACCGTCACGTCTATATCAGGGCGTATTATTTACTATGACATGAATAATAACATGCTTGATTATCAAGACTTCAAGAAGAATATAGAAATTGAGTCCAATATGGTCAAAAGTTTCACCATAAAAGGATATGGACATAGAGATAATTATGCCTATTATAAAAGCGAAACATCATACAGCCACCCCGAACGCAAATATAAAATCAAGTTTGAACTGAAAGCATATAGCAAGAAATAGGCTTTCAGATTACCCCCATAGGTCTTCTGTGTATATATATTATTAAACACACATCAATTGTATGATTAATACGACCATGCATTGCGTTCACTACTTGCTTGGCCCGATCGGACCAAGCAAGTAGACCATTTAGGCAGCGTAGTTGACAATAGGGAAAGTAGAGGCGGGGGATTATTTGTTGTACAATTAAGTTATTTGTTGTATTTTTGCAGATTGGAAAAAAGTATGTCTATCAACATGGAATATACCTATCTGCAACATATCAATTACCCCTCTGACTTGAAACGTCTGCAAGTAGACGAACTACCCCGTGTGTGTGAAGAGGTTCGTGATTTTATTATTCAAGAACTAAGTCATAATCCGGGGCATTTGGCATCGTCGTTAGGAACGATAGAACTGACAGTAGCACTTCATTATGTATTCGACACTCCGGAGGATCGTTTGATTTGGGACGTTGGTCATCAAGCATACGCACACAAGATACTGACAGGCAGACGTGACCGTTTCCATACGAATCGTCAATTCAAAGGTTTGGCCCCCTTTCCCACACCCAAGGAAAGTGAATATGATGCCTTTATTGCCGGTCATTCGAGTAACTCCATATCTGCCGCCTTGGGAGAACAGATTGCCAGCCAGTTGCTGAACGCAGACAGACAGGTGGTTGCCATAATAGGTGATGGTGCGATGACGGGCGGATTGGCTTTTGAGGGTCTGAATAACACCAGCATGGACAAAAACAACCTGCTGATTATTCTGAACGACAACAACATGGCGATAGACCCCATACATGGAGGATTTACCCAATATCTGTTAGACATAACAACCTCGGCAGGCTATAACAAGATGCGTTATCGCCTTTATTTGCTTGCCAAACGCCTACATTTGATTGACGACAAGAAGAAACAACGTGTACAACGTTTCAACAACAGTATCAAAACGATGCTGAGCCATCAGCAGAAGAATATCTTCAATGGGTTAAACTTGCGCTATTTCGGTCCTGCCGATGGTCATAATGTGAAGGATTTGGTGCGTATACTCTCTGAAATAAAGACCTACAAAGGACCTCGCGTATTACATATCATCACACAAAAGGGGAAAGGTTATAAACCCGCTGAAGAATGCCAAACGATATGGCATGCTCCGGGTGAGTTTGACGTAGCCACAGGGGAACGTGTCTGCGAAAAACAACACACAGCGCAACCGCCACTTTGGCAAGAGGTGTTTGGCGAGACTTTGTTGGAACTGGCTCGTACGAACCCGAAGATTGTAGGCATAACCCCTGCCATGCCGAGCGGATGCAGTATGAACATCCTACAAAAAGAGATGCCTGAGCGTGTGTTTGATGTAGGTATAGCAGAAGGTCATGCAGTAACTTTCTCTGCCGGTTTGGCAAAAGAGGGAATGTTGCCCTACTGCAACATTTATTCGTCGTTCATGCAACGCGCCTATGACAATATCATTCATGATGCAGCCCTTCCTTGTCTTCCGGTGGTATTGTGCATAGACAGAGCCGGCATTGTAGGTGCTGACGGAGCCACGCACCACGGTCTGTTTGATCTGGCCTATCTTCGTCCGATACCGAACATAACCATCTGTGCTCCCATGGACGGAACCGACCTACGTCAGATGCTCTATACCGCTCAGTTTACAGTGAGTCCGTTTGCCATACGTTACCCGCGCGGTCGCGCACCAGAACAAACAGACCTACATGCTCCTTGGGAGAAACTCCCCACGGGGAAAGCACGCTGTTTACGCTCTCTGCCATTGGAACATGATGCGCATCCACGTATTGCAGTACTGAGTATAGGTTCCATAGGTAACACCGTAGCCGATGCTATTAGCGACCTCCCTGTTGCTCACTACGATATGCGCTGGCTCAAGCCCATTGACAAAGATTTGCTTGACTATGTGGGTTTACACTTTGACATTGTCTTTACCGCAGAAGACGGTGTAATAGCAGGTGGATTGGGAAGCAGTGTATTGGAACATTTTGCCGACAAAAGTTATACTCCAAAACTGATCCGCATAGGCGTAAACGACCAATTTGTGGAACACGGTTCAACACAAGAGTTATATCATATGTTGGGTATGGATGCAGCTGGAATACGTCAACGCATCCGAGAGCAACTAAACGAACAAAAACAATAAACTGACAAAAACAAGTAGCGGTAAGACCGCAGAGAACGATATGCGAATTATCATCGTAGGTGCAGGAGAAGTTGGTACTCATCTTGCCAAACTTCTGACACGAGAAAATATGGATATCAGCCTGATGGACGAAAATCCGAACCGCTTGGGCAATTTGGAAGCCATGTACGATATGCAAACTCGTGTAGGCTCTCCCACATCGTTGCACGATCTGAAAGAAATAGGCGTAAAGGATGTTGATTTATTCATAGCCGTTACTCCCTTGGAAAGTGTGAACATGACTGCTTGTCTTATCGCCAACAGTTTGGGAGCAAAAAAGACATTGGCTCGTATTGATAATTACGAGTACCTATTGCCGGAAAATCGTCGTTTCTTTGAACACCTCGGTTTGAACCACCTTATTTATCCTGAAGTACTTGCAGCCAATGAAATATGCGAGGCCCTGCAAACCAACTGGATGCGTTATCACTTGATACTGGGAGGAGGCACACTGCACTTGTGTGTGGTACGCGTTAGAGAAAATGCCGCCATTGTGAATCATAAGTTTCAAGAAGGAACATTCAATCACGGACGTTATCGTGTGGTAGCCATCAAAAGAGAGCAGGACACTATCATACCTAAAGGTTCGGATGAAATATTGCCCGGAGACTTGGTTTATTTTGTCTGCACGAAAGAGAATATAGACTTCGTAAGAGAACAAGCAGGAAAAGAGAAACGCGACATACACAACGTACTGTTTGTGGGCGGCACACGAGTTGCCCAAAAAGCGGTACAGTCGCTCCCCGATAACCTGAACATAAAAATAATAGAAGCCAATCGCGACACCTGTTATCAACTATCGGAGAAATTGGGCAATGCTCTTATCATCAATGAAGACGGGAGCAATATGGAAGCCTTGAAAGAAGCAGGCATACGCGATATAGATGCCTTTGTTGCCGTGACGGAAAGCAGCGAAGCCAACATATTCGCCTGCCTTGCCGCCAAGCGTTTAGGCGTCAGAAAAACGATAGCCGAGATAGAAAACATCGACTATATACCCATGGCAGAAGGTTTGGACATAGGAACCGTACTGAACAAAAAAACGATTGCCGCCAGTTATATCTATCAAATGCTTTTAGATGCGGCAGTGCTCAATGTACGCAATCTGACAACTGCCGATGCACAGATAGTGGAATTCAGAGCCACGGAAGGCAGCAAAATAACGAAACACAAAATACGCGACACCAACCTCCCGCGCGACATAAACATAGGAGCCATTGTTCGCGACGGAGTGGCTATATTGGTAAACGGAGAAACACAAGTGATACCCAACGACCAAGTGGTAGTATTCTGCAAGTCGCATGCCATACACCAATTGGAAAAGTATTTCAAATAAGCCTATTGCTCATTTTCGATGACACGCACATTCAATACACGCCTTGTGATAAAAACCTTGGGAGCCCTGCTCCTAATAGAGGCTTTTTTTATGCTTATGCCCACATTGGTAAGTCTGTTCTATCATGAATCGGACTTTACCACTTTCGGTATATCTACGGGTATTACGCTGCTATTCGGTCTGATTGGTATTTGTATAGGCAGGAGAGCCGAGAAACATGTTGGTGCACGCGAAGGTTATCTTATTGTAGCCTTAGTATGGATTGTATTTTCCATATTTGGGTTATTGCCATTCTATCTCAGTGGTGCGATTCCCAGTTTTACCGATGCCTTTTTCGAGACGATGTCAGGTTTTACGACTACCGGAGCCACTGTAGTTCCTGATGTAGAGTCGCTCAGTCATGGTATACTTTTTTGGCGTAGTCTGACCCAATGGTTAGGGGGTATGGGAATTATCGTACTCTCTATTGCCATTTTACCCATGTTCGGATTGGGGGGTATGCAACTATATGCTGCTGAGGTTACAGGACTAAACTATGAGAAACTCTCACCGCGCATTTCGGACACAGCCAAACTTATGTGGGGATTATACATTTTTCTAACGATTAGTGAACTGCTACTGCTTTGGTTGTTCGGTATGGACTTTTTTGACGCCGTATGTCATTCGTTTTCGACGATAGCCACAGGCGGTTTCTCGACAAAGAACCTCAGTCTTGCCTATTATGACTCGGCAGCCATTCAGTACACGATAGCCTTTTTTATGTTGACATCCGGTATCAACTTCGCCTTGCTCATTTATCTACTGATGGGTAAAGCACATCATTTACTGAAAGATGAAGAAACACGCTGGTATATAGGTGCAGTATTACTCTTTAGCATTATCATAAGCATCGGCTTGTATATCAGTCGCTCCGCTTGGTCGGTAGGAGAAGCCGAGCATGCCTTTCGTGACGGATTGTTTACCGTGATAGGAGCCATTACTTCGACCGGTTTCACTACATCCGATTATATGCAATGGCCCTTGGTGTTGTGGGTGATAGTGTTTTTTCTGATGTTTACCGGTGCCAGTGCAGGCAGTACATCGGGAGGCATCAAATGGGTTCGTTTGTCCATCATTATAAAGAATGGATTTGCCGAATTTAAGCGACGTATTCACCCCAATGCCATCATTCCCGTAAAATACAACGGTAAACCCGTAACCCAACAAACCATAAACAATATTATGGCATTTATGATATTTTATGTACTGATTATCATTGCCACGGTATTGATATTTTGCTGTTGTGGTGTAGGGTTTGACGAATCGATAGGCACAACCGTTTCCGCCATCGGTAACGTGGGTATCAGTATCGGTCGTTTTGGTCCTTCGGGAACTTACGCCGACTTCCCCACGATAGGCAAATGGGTAATGACTCTTGTAATGCTTATCGGACGTTTAGAGATATTTACCGTATTATTACTGTTCTCCCCCGCCCTTTGGAAAAAATAAACACCATGCGTACCACCCCCTATTACATTACACTATTTATTTTTTCGGTTATCACTTTGTTAGCAGGTTTGTCAGCCATCTATCCCGAAGACGGTATCAGCATAGGCGAAACCACACTGCGTTTTCCGACTCTGCAATCGTTTTTGCAAGAAGAAGCCCCTATAACCGAACCGGAATTATCCCCCGAAGAACTGATTGCCTTGCGAGTCCAAGAAATGCGTATAGAAGAAGAGCAGCAGTTTATTCGTTTTTTCACAGAAAATCCCGCTCGTCTGCATTTCCCACAGAAAGAGGGGAGCAAGATGGGTGACTCTACCTATTTTGACACATTCTATACGGCTTTAGAGCAAGCCGACAGCACCGCTGTACGCATTGTTCATTATGGAGATTCGCAAATAGAAGAAGATCGCATTACCTCGATCATACGCCAACGTATGCAAGAACAATTCGGAGGAGGCGGTGTGGGTATTGTGCCCTTATATCAATCGGTGCAATCGATTACCATAGGACAAAGTACTTCGTATGAACCTCAACGCTATATGATATACGGCAACAAACTGTATCGCCGTTCGGATAGCAACCTATATGGTCCGATGGGGCAAGTTGCACAGATAGATAGCACTATCAGTATGTCTATACGTCCTCGCAGCAAACAGACAGGTATGTATAGTGCCCACTATTTCAATCAAGTAAAAATACTAACATCGTCAGACCATCCACTAACGGTCGTCTGCAAAGGGCAAACCATTAACCTTCAACCGGGGAAAGACAAACTACGCTTAACCACCTTTAACTTAAGCGACAGCACCACCCTACTGAATCTTACATTAAAAGGAGAGGGTGATATATACGGCGTAATGCTTGACAATGTTACGGGAGTTAATGTAGACAACATACCCATGCGCGGATGCTCCGGCACTATCTTTACCGGTATAAACGCAACACAACTCCGTAGTTATTTTCAACAAACAGCCACCCGACTCATAATACTGCAATACGGAGGGAACAACATGCCCTATATGAAGACAACAGAAAGTGCCGACAAATACATTGCCAGCCTTATTGCGCAAATTGCTTACTTACAGCACATAGCGCCCAATACTGCCATTCTGTTTGTCGGTCCGAGCGATATGAGTACACGTATACAAGGTCAGATGCAAACCTATCCTATTCTCCCTGAATTTGACCAACGTTTGGCCAATGCCGTTACCCAGCAAGGTGTCGCCTACTGGAGTATGTATGATGCGATGGGAGGCAGGAATGCCATGTTACAATGGGTTCGCTCAGGATTGGCAGGCAGCGACTACATACACTTCAGCCGCAAAGGAGCCAACGAAATAGGCGATATGCTGAGTAATGCCTTGTTTACCGGCTATCATTACTATAGTTGGCGCAAGCAACAACAAGCACCCTCAGCACCACTGCAATCGTCAACTAACACGTTGAATATAACCTCTAACCACCGTGACTGATTTATTTCGACATATATTCGCTTTCAATCCGGATACTCCACTACTCTTTACCCAATTTTACTTTTGGGCTTTCTTTGCATTGGTATATGCCGTTTTCAGTTTAGTACATTCAAAACGCTTGCTGCGTAATACATTCTTATTTTTTGTCAGTCTGTTCTTCTACTATAAAACCAGCGGATTGTTTGTACTGATTCTGTTGTTTGTGACTTGTTCCGACTTTTTAATAGCCAAACGTATAGCATCGGCCCAACAACACGCCAAACCGATACGTGCCAAAATATGGCTTATCAGTAGCATCATCATTGACTTAGGTCTGCTCTGCTATTTCAAATACGCCTATTTTTTAACCAACATGATAAACGATTTATTCGGTTGGCAACTACACGTATTTGATGTATTTTCGTGGATAGGCAATGGTTTTTCGGCAGAAGGACGTTTCAGTGTAGACAAGATAATACTACCGGTGGGCATATCATTCTATATATTCCAAGTTATTTCCTATACGGCGGATGTCTATTATCGGAGAATAAAACCTGTAAGCAACTTGTTGGATTTTGGTTTCTATGTATCTTTTTTTCCACAGTTGGTAGCAGGACCTATCGTACGCGCATCCGAATTTATCCCACAACTCTACAAACCTTTTTTTCTATCGCGCCGACAATTCGGTATTGCCGTTTTTTGGATTCTTAACGGACTTGTAAAGAAAATCGTATTATCCGATTATTTAGCCGTCAACTTCATTGACCGTGTATTTGATAATCCGCTACTCTTCACCGGCTTTGAGAACTTGTTTGCTCTATTTGCCTATTCGTTGCAAGTTTATGCCGACTTTTCCGGCTACACGGATATTGCCATTGGTATAGCCATGCTCATGGGGTTCTATCTACCGCAAAATTTCAATTCACCCTATAAAGCACCCAACCCGCAAAATTTCTGGAAACGTTGGCACATATCGTTATCGCGTTGGTTGCAGACCTATCTATATATTCCTTTGGGAGGTAACCGCAGCGCCTCTTTCGGTACCTGGTTTTGGATTACAGTGATAGCCCTGATAGCACTCATTCTTACAGGCAGCATCTATGCGTGTATCATTATCATTGCAGTTGCATTTGGTGTAAGTATAGTAGCATGGCTTTGCCCCGAGCGTCGTAAGAAGATTTATGCCAACTTGAACTCGTTCATCACCATGCTATTAGGCGGACTATGGCATGGAGCCAGTTGGAACTTTATGATATGGGGCGGTTTGAACGGTGTTGGAATGATTGCTTACAAATGGTGGAAAGACATGAATTGGCATTGCAGAATAATCCTCGTCATACTACTTACAATGTTATTATGCACTATTCGCCACTTCTATCCGATACCACTTCTCAACCTGCTCAGTGTTTGGATGCTCTGTATACTAATAGGGACACTTGTCCGCTATCTGAATTTTCTCTACTATCGCTTACGGCATAAAGATGCTCCCATCAATGGTTGGCAACAATCCATAGCAACGGGTTGGGCTGTGCTGCAAACATTTACTTTTATCACTTTCACGCGTCTGTTTTTCCGTTCCGGCTCTAACCTTGACCCTGCAACCGCTAATCAGGTAGCATGGCAAACAGCACAAAACATGGTTACCCAAATCGGTTCAGCGTGGAATCTATCGCCCATTCCACAGATAGTTATTGACTATGCCAATATATTCGTACTCTTTACGATAGGCATGTTAATACATTGGTTGCCTGACAAATTCAAACGGTGGTATCGTATCAATTTTGCGTTATTGCCGACTTGGTGTATAGCACTGTTGGTGGTATGCGTTGTTTTCTTCGTATATCAGTTTGTCACAGCCGATTTGCAAGCCTTTATCTATTTTCAATTCTAATTTGCACATGAAAAAGACCTGCATCATAGGACTTACCGGAGGAATCGGTTCGGGCAAATCGTATATAGCCAACGCACTTAGAGCGAAAGGATACCCTGTATACGACTCCGACCGTGAAGCACAACGCATCATACACGACAATCTATGCGTCAGGAGTCAAATAGAACTCTTGTTCGGAAGCGACATATTCGTAAACGACCACTACAACAAGAAAAAAGTTGCTTCTTTGGTATTTTCCGACCCTGTATTATTGGATAAACTCAACCATATAGTACATCCTGCTGTTGCGTTTGATATACATACCCGTGTAAGTAACACCAATTCACAGATCTTCTTCGTTGAATCTGCCATACTCTACGAAAGCGGATTTGACAAGTTGTGCAACGCAGTTATATGTATAAGTGCCCCCGAAAGTGTGCGTATTGAACGAGTGATGCAACGCGACAATCTCACACAAGAACAGATCTTAGCCCGCATACATAATCAGTCTGCAACGCTGCAGACTGCAGCCAAAGCCGATTTGGTACTCAACAACGACGGAACACAAGATATTGACCAACTCTGTTTGCAGATTCAAAAGTTTTGTTGTACTTTTGTAGATTGAATGCTCAACCATGGCATCACAACCAACAAACACGAACTGCGGTTAATCATGTCTGAACTTATCTTTAGGTGTTTTGCTTCGGGTAGTAGCGGGAACAGTTACTATTTGGGAACGCATCGAAAAGGCGTACTTATCGATGCTGGTATCTCAGCACGCACTATCAGAACCAACCTACGCGAAATGGGATTGGATTTCCATAACATAGCCGGAGTATTGGTTACACACGATCATGCCGACCATATTCGTGCCGTTGGAACATTGGGGGAACGCTTTCATATACCCATATACGGAACTAAAGAAATACATGCCGGTATTGACAGGAACTATGGTGTAAAAGAGAAACTACGCACCTGCCGTAAGTATTTTGAAAAAGGTGTGCCATTTCTGTTAGCAGATATGACTATCAATACTTTTACCATTTCACATGATTCGACCGACTGTGTAGCCTATGTAATAGATGCCAACGGACAACGTTTTGTTATGGCAACCGATGTAGGCAAAGTAGATGACATCTTCTGTCGTTATATTGAGACTGCCAATCATTTGGTAATAGAGGCAAACCACGATGAGCAAATGCTACTGAATGGTCCTTATCCATCTTACCTAAAATCGCGCATCTTATCAGATACCGGCCATATGAGTAATCATACCTGTGGCAGAACATTGGCAGAGCATTATCACACAGGTTTGCGCAATGTGTTCCTTTGTCACCTAAGTCACGAGAATAACACACCGGAAACAGCCTACAACACCGTACGTAATTATCTGGAAGGTGCAGGTATAGAAATTGATAAAGAACTCAACTTGGTTACCTTAGAACGCCTGACTCCCTCCCCTATATACGATTTATTATCCAATAATCAGAAACACCTATAACCATCATTATATTATGGAACGTTTGGTAATTATCCCCACCTATAACGAAAAAGAAAATATAGAAAACATCATACAAGCAGTATTCACCTTGCCCATTGATTTTCATATTCTGATTATTGACGACAACTCACCCGACGGAACTGCCGATATTGTAAAACGTTTGCAACAGCAATATACCGACCAACTCTTTTTGGTGGAACGCGAAGGCAAACTTGGTTTAGGTACTGCCTACATAACAGGTTTCAAGTGGGCAATAGAACATCAGTATGACTACATCTTCGAAATGGATGCCGATTTCTCGCACAACCCGCAAGACCTCTTATCGCTCTACGATGCTTGCGCCAACGAAGGGGCGGACGTTGCCATAGGAAGTCGTTATGTATCGGGCGTTAATGTAGTAAACTGGCCTATGGGACGTGTTCTGATGTCGTACTTTGCCAGCAAGTATGTCCGCTTTATCTTGGGCATGGATATTCACGACACCACTGCCGGTTTCATGTGCTACAGTCGTCGGGTATTGGAAACCATCGAACTCGACAAAATTCGCTTCAAAGGCTACGCTTTCCAGATAGAAATGAAATTTACCGCCTACAAATGCGGTTTCAAAATAAAAGAGAAACCTATCATATTTATTAACCGTGTATTAGGTACATCCAAAATGTCGGGGGGCATCTTCTCCGAAGCACTCTTGGGGGTAATAAGGCTGCGTTTAGAATCGCTCTTTAGAAAATATCCGCAAAAATAATACAATCCTCTACAGTGCAGCCCTTATGAATAGTCCTCGTTTTCTCTCACCTATCGGTATCCTATTGGCAGTGATGTTGCTCATGCTGATAAGCAATGCATGTCAACCAAATAAACAATACAACGAAGATACCGAAAATACGGAAACTAAAATACAGGAGATACGTTACGAATACGGAATCCCCATTGATTCGTTCTCTTGCGTCAATGGTACAGTGCAACAAGGAGAAACCTTAGGCGGTATTTTCAGTAAGATAGGTGCCTCTGCACAAAACATAAAAGAACTGACTTTAGTTGACCGAAACATCTTTGATGTTCGTTCTATTCGCCCCGGCAAAAATTGGTTGGCCTTCTACGATAAGGATTCACTGTTGCATTACTTTGTTTACCGACAAGATGCCGTACAAAGCATCGTCTTCCACCTGGCCGACACGCTGCACATAGAACGTCAGCAGAAAGATATAACTTACTGCTCAGACACTTGCCGTGTTACCATAGAATCGTCTTTATGGAATGCCTTTGTCAATGCGGGCACATCGCCTCAACTTGCCATTGAACTATCGGACATATATGCTTGGACCGTTGATTTCTTCGGATTACAAAAGGGTGATTGCTTTGTGGTTTACTACGACCAAGCCTATGCAGATACTCTTTCCATTGGAATATCACGCATACATGCTGCCGCTTATGTACATAACAACGACACATTGTATGCTTTCTACTACGACAACAACGATATTCACGGGTATTTCGACTGCGAAGGAAAAAGCCTTAAGAAAGCCTTCTTGAAAGCCCCTCTCAACTACAAACGTATATCGTCGACATTCACCTACAACCGTGTACATCCTATTTACAAAACAGTTCGCCCACACACGGGCGTTGATTATGCCGCACCGATGGGTACACCTGTAGTTGCCATTGGCGATGGGGTTGTAACAGAAAAAGGTTATAAAGGCGGTGGAGGCAACACCGTGAAGATACGTCACAACTCTACTTACACTACCGCTTACCTACACCTTTCAAAATACGGCAAAGACATACAAGTGGGCAAACGCGTACAGCAAGGGCAAATTATCGGCTATGTAGGCAGCACGGGAAGCAGCACAGGACCGCATTTAGATTTCCGGGTATGGAAAAACGGAACTCCCATTAATCCCCTCACCATGGAGGCTCCTCCTGTAGAACCTATTCCCGACAAATACAAACAAGAGTTCGACAGCGTTGCCAACGCACTCAAACAACATCTGTACTAAAAAACCATATATACGACTATGCAGCAGGAAATTCAATCCTGCTGCATAGTCGTATATACCTATTTCAACAACTTCAAGAACAACAAAAAGAGCAGCACGACAACCATCTGATATTAAAATAATAAATGTGGCTATTTGATGGATATCCCTTTTTGTTTCATCTATTTCTTTGTTAATGCAACACACATATGCTGCAAATACAAAAGGAAGATCTGCAAGTAAACATATCCTGCTAATGCCCTCTTTATTATATTACACACACTACTATTATCTGCAAATTCATTCATCCTTAGCCAAACTACATATTAATGAAACCAGGTGTATTTTATAGTGATTTGGACAAGCAGTAGGTATTGATAGAACGAAAACAGGACGAGATGTTGTAACAATCTCATAGAATGAATACACATTTGAGTGATTCAATTTGTCAGCCAACAATCGTATACAACAAAAGCAAAATGCCCTATTTACACAAAATACAGTAACATTAAAACATTAGCGCAGCAACATTGTATTTGTTATATCTTAGCACAACATATAAGCGCACCTTTTGAAGAAATACAGAAAGAGCATAGGGATATTCATACAAATGGGCTGTCTAACAAGTTTTAGACAGCCCATTTGTTGAGTTAAGAGTTGCTTTCTATCTGCTTATTCTGCCGTTTCGGGTTCGTACACCAATACGTTCTTCAGTTCCCAAGTACCGGAAACTTTTCCAGATGTAGTATAGCGGAATGCCAAATAGACCGACTGACCTGCAAAAGCAGACATATCCAAGTTGTCGGATGTTTGGAATACCCATGAACTACCGGCAGGAACGTTAAGCGTTCCGTCTTCGTTCTTTGCCCATTCCAAAGCCGTCCATGTCGCAGTAGTTACATCGCCTTTATAATCGGTAGAAACCAATACTGCAGCTTCTTCCGTAAAATTGGTGGCTTTATTGAAAGCATGGTCGAAGATGAGTTGCGGATTGTGTGCTTTCTTCAGTTTGATGACGGGTGAAACAAGCCAAGCCTCACTATCCCAACTTTCGCCATCTTTATAAGCAGATACACACATTCCATAGGTGGAAGAATAGTACCATACATAGGTAAGCGGTGATTGCAGATAGACATTTTGTATGACAAAGTTGCCCTGACCATGTCCGATAAAAGGTTCGGAGAGATATGTTGAGATATTGGCTTTCCACACATCCTTCATCTCGAATGACATAGATTCTTCGGTTACATCTTCCAACATATTCCATTGTGTACCATCGTAGGAAAACTCTTTGATCGAATTAGAACCCAATTCATTCTTATAGATAACCAGATATTTGGTATCTGCAGTTGCATAGGGGAAACGGCGTGAGAGGTAGATATTCAATGTGGTTGCCGGTGTAGCAATACGTTTTGTTCCAATCTCAGCATAATCGTTGTTGGTGAGTGCCAAAGGAGTAATCATTTCAGACTCATAGAGCGAAAAGGCATCGTTCTGATACTGATAGACATAGGTAATATCATCCGAGAAATTGACTACAAACTTATAGCCATTACGTTTCATCAGTGCGTTTACTTGTTCATCGAGTGCAGGAATGATTTCACCAATGGATGTGAGTGGAGTTGCCGGATTGAAATCGCGTACTACCTTGAAATCGGCATAGTAGATAGGCGCATCTGCCGTGATACGATAGGTAACTTCACACATTGTTCCTTCGGAATATTGCGGATATCTATCAGCCATGAAAGCGGGAATAAACACTTCCGGCGCGATGAGTGTATCGGCAAAGTATTTGTCGGTAGCCAGATTTTGCAAACGATTGTAGACTGATGAATCGCCGTCGAAACTTCCCATAGCCAAAGCCGTTTGTATATTTGTTTTGTTGGCAGCGATGGTAGCGTAATCGGCTTCAGAGAGCGTATAGGTGAAATTACGCACTACAGTAATAGAAGGCTCGTAATTAAGTTGGTGTTCCAAGAAGAAGTTCTCGCACGACACCAAGCATAAAGCAGCCAATACGATATATATAATCTTTTTCATTGTGTCTGTAATTTATGAGTTATACATGTTATTAGTCCCCTGTTTTAGAAATTGATTTTCAGACGCAGGTTATAAGTTCTGCCTTGTGAGAAATAGAAATAGACATTGTCTTTATTCACTTCTGTAATGGTTTGTGAGAGTACTGTGGGGTTCCATGCTTTCTCTATATAGTATTGATTGAGCAAATTGTTTACATTACCCGACAACACAGCATCCAATTTGCCGATTTGGAAATGGTAAGATGCTCTCAAGTCCAACGAACCGCCGGTAGGAATACGCCAAGGTTTGAGCAAGTTCATGGTCTTGCCGATTTGAAGATCGTTACCGGAGAAAGAATAGTAAGCATAGTTGCGGTCATACAAGGTATATTCCGCTCCAATGCGGAAACCTTTGAAAGGTTTGAAAGTAATACCCAAGTTTGCCGTTGTCTGTGCAGCACCACCTACTTGAATACCTTTCATATTGACCATTGCCCATGCATGATCGGCAGCACCTGCTTCGGTAAGATTACCATCGACAGTGAGTGCACGTCCTTGTTCATCGTAGATATATCCTTTAACAGAATCGCTATCCCAACGCCAATCACCGAGTGATAGCATGGCGCTAATCTCCAACCACTTGGTAGGTTTAGCACGCAACTCTATTTCAACACCCATGTGACGTGCATTCACACCCGTCATATTAAGGTTGTAGCGTGTTTGTGCAGGGTCGTTGAGCGTATTGGTCTTTGTCATCGTCTTGTCCATCCACTCTGTGAAATAAGCATTAACTGCAATGTTGACATACTCATTGTGGAATCCATAACCGATTTCGGCACTGGCTACTTGTTCATTCTTAGCCTCTCTGTTGACAGCATTGCTTGTACTTGCCGACATAAACGCACCTTTATCCAAGTTAGGAGCGCGCGATATATAACCGACATTCACGAAGACATTGTTATAGCGGTTGAAGGCATAGTTGGCACCTGCTTTAACGGTTCCTCCCAAGAATCCCAATGTTTCAGAACGACCATGTTCGGCATCGTAGTAGTAGTGGTCTACTTTCCAATAGTGGTTGTAGTTGATTGATCCGTTGAGGAATGCCGACCACTTATTCTTATTGTATTCGGCTTGTGCAAACACACCCTCTTGCACTACATAGCCATCGTAATTACGATAGCACACTTCGCCAATACCCAATTTTTCATTTACCCATTCAGGATTAAGTGCCGCACTATTGTTGGCAGCATTAACCGATGAACGTGTAGCATCGATATAGTAATCACCTCCCAGCATATCGGAGATGACGGCAGTGTGCATACCTTTATAGTAGCGTACATCAAGTCCGGCAGAGAAATCGATTACATCGGCAAACTTATTCTGATAGGTAGAAACCACTCCGTACCAGTTGTGATAATTACGGTTCTCACAAATTACCAATTGCGAACCATAGTACGGACGCTCGTACAACTCGGATGACTCATCGTAAATAGGATTGTTCTTATCGTTGATTTCGTAGATAGCACCATAGTCGAACGTGCCATCTTCGCGGCGGAAAGTGGTGGAAAGAACACCATAGTTGGCACCATAAGTAAGGTCGGTATACTTATATTGCGAATCCTTTCCTGGTTCGGCAGTACGTCCGTAGCCACGTCCGATAGAAGTATAAAGAGTGGTAGAGAGCGATGACTTATAGTCGATTTGCCATACATGGTTCAACGAAATCTGCGGCTTGTGATATACATTGTAGTTGGCAGAGTTACGGTTGCCAAAGTCATCGTAGCCATAGGTGGGGTTATAACGTGAGAAATGCATGCCGTTTTTCATGTATTGACGTACTTTGTTCCATTCTGACATGGTGAGTGCCCCTCCGGAACCAGAGCGTTGGTAGTGCTCTTGCGGAGCACCGAAAGCCGTGAGAGAGAGTTGATGGTTCTCGTTAATACGCTTGGCTATATTGGCAAAATAGTTATATCCGACAAAATCGGTACCTTGTACATATCCATCTCCCCATGTGCGCGACCCTAATACAGTTACCGCCCAACCATTTGACATCAAGCCCGTAGATACGGAGAAAGATACTTTATTGTATCCGTCGTTACCCATAGAATAGGAGAACGAACCTCCACGCTTAGCGTCGATACCTTTGGTTACGATATTGATAGTACCGCCTACAGAGGGAGCGGACATTTTGGATGCACCCAAACCACGTTGCGTCTGCATGACAGAAGTAACATCTGCCAATCCTTGCCAGTTCGACCAATAGACACGGCCGTCTTCCATACCGTTCATGGGAACACCATTGATAAGCATTGCCACATTCGTATTGTCAAACCCACGCATCCATATTTCGCTATCGCCCCAACTACCGCCATTGTTGTTGGCGTGTACACCGGGCGTATTTTTCAGCACCTCAACAAACTCACCGCCACCGATACGCTCCTCTATTTCGAGTGCCGTAACCTGACTGACTGCCACCGGTGTCTTCCGTTGTACGGCAATCTGCCCCGTAATGGTAACGTCGGTAAGGGAAACGGCTTCTGCTTTCAATTCTAAAGTTCCCAAATTGGTGGCATTCTTCTTCACTTTTACATCTTGTGTGGCGTATCCTACATAAGATAACGACAACACTGCATCGTCGCTTTTTACCTGTAGAGAGAAATTACCATCCAAGTCGGTTACAATACCATTGGTCGTACCTTTTTCTACAACACTGACACCAATCAAAGGTTCGCGATTGTCGGCATCGACAACCGTACCCATGACTTTCTTCCCCTGCGCAAACAGACTGCTTGACAGCATTGCGAGGAGGAACAGATAGAAAGTTTTTTTCATAAAAAGTTAATTATTTAAGTGGTTGATTGATTAACCGTTCGAGTATCTTTTCCAGACGGTCGGCATAGGCTCTGAATCCTATGTCCGTCAGATGGATACCATCCACCGTTCCTTCTTCGTTCAGTCCCGTTTGTCCGTCGGTAGTCATATAGTAAAGGTTGTCAGGATTGTCTTGTAAGAGCAGTTGATAGTTACGATAGAAAGCCTCGTTCTTTGCCGGCAGATACTCTCGGAAGAACGCATCGTATTTGGCATAGGGATAGGTTAATCCCTCTACCATTACAATAGGCACATCGGGCTTGGCTTGCCGAATAATGTTTACAAAGTTATAGGTAAGCGTGTCGCACATATCTTTTGTGCAATTGGGTACAGGGTCAATTACATAGCAAAGTACATCCTCCATTTGTGCCATAGCACGTGCCATGCAATAGTCCATTTTCCCCTCACCGGAAATACCTATATTAACACATTCCACATTCAGATCACGCTGAATCATACATGTTGCCGCCATTCCCGTACGTGTAGCACACCCACCTTGCATCACACTCGTACCATAAAACACTATTCGCCCGCTTGTGCGCGGATTATCCACTTGCGGCTGTGTGATACATGCAGTACTATCGACACCAATTTCCAACCAATTGATACCATCATAGAGCGGCAAATATATCATATACTCGTGCATCTCACCCTCCATATTGCTTACATACACTTTGTGTTGTATGCTGTCTTTAGTAGGGCGTGCAGTATTTACGTAATGCCACTTACCGTCTTCTCCCAAGCGATAGAGGTCGGTTCCTTTGATACCTGTATCTGCCATGTGTGCCATGTGCATATTGGTCAGCAGATTATAGCGGGCACCTATACATTTGGAGTCGGTAGCAAAACGTACTGCCATACCCGTTGAACATTTGGCACGTTCCCAAAGATCGGTACGTACACTATCTTTCAGATAGGCAGGAATACGGGTAAAGGGAGTAAGCGAATCGTCAAATCCTTTGTTGATAATGCGGAACTCCAATGCATTGACGTAGCGGAGTTCTGTTTCTTGAGACCATAGCAGAGTTGCATATGACAGAAGAAGGGTAAGAGCAAGGCACAAGCGGTACTTCATATCCGCTGCAAAGGTACGACATTATTTTGACCCGCACAACAATAGTTTGTACTATTTTTTAAGAAACCCCACTACACTATAAAGAAACATTGCCACACATATCCGCCTTTCCCCTACATACGTCATATTAGAGCAGCCCCGGATCATATTTTTCTCCCTGATTTCATTTTGGCACACCATTTGTACAATTTTATCTAACAAACATTCGTAACCCTAAATTAAAACAATTATGGAAAATAGTTTACAAACGTTGGCACGCAAAGCCACACAAACCGTTAAGCATTGGTGGTTAGTACTCATTTGCGGTATTCTCGGAATCGCCACAGGCATTGCAGCATTCTGTTGTCCCGCTGAATTTTATCTTACCCTCAGCATTGTATTTGGCGTTATCATGTTATTGAGCGGTATTGTGGAAATAGTACTCTATTGCACCTCTCACAGTTATTTTGTAGCATCAGGGCTCAACTTATTGGGTGGTATTCTTGACATTATTTTAGGAATCTTCTTATGCAGCAATATCGCTTTATCGGCAGCCCTATTACCTCTTATGTTAGGTATTTGGATATTGTTCCGCAGCATACAGATGATAGATTTCTGGAGTCGTATGCGTACATTCGGTATTTCAGGAGCAGGTTGGCAAGTATTCTTCGGATTATTGTTACTCGTTTTATCGTTGGCGATATTGTTGAATCCTCTGAAATTAGGTGCATCTCTCGTTATCGTTTTATCGGGTTGCGGTTTGCTTATTGCAGGCGTTGCACTTTGCTTCATCGCTTTCCGCCTGAAAAATATTCATACCTTTGTTAAGAAAAACATTGTTGAAGACGTCACGGCTATAGAAGTTTAACCCCAATCCTTAAAAAGTTACCAAATGTCCCGTAAACACAAATGTTTACGGGACATTTGGTGTGAATCGGCACACTATCGCAGCCTACACATTCATCTCTGCCATTTTGGCAGAGATATAGGTTTGGCACAACACTTGCATGATTAGTTGCAAAACCCGGTTGCCATTAGGCTGACCGATAACTATGAAAATAACAAACCAACAAAACCATAACAACTATGAACAACGAAAATCTTAACAAGTACGCCATCGACCTCAACGAACGTGCACGTTCGGGTAAATTGGACCCGGTGATAGGCCGGGATGACGAAATCCGTCGTGTGTTGCAGATATTGAGCAGACGTACAAAAAACAACCCTATTTTAATAGGAGAACCCGGTGTGGGTAAGACAGCTATTGCCGAGGGACTTGCACATCGCATCGTTCGTGGCGACGTTCCTGAAAACCTTAAAAAGAAACAACTCTTTTCGCTTGACATGGGAGCCCTCATTGCCGGTGCCAAATACCAAGGCGAATTTGAAGAACGACTGAAAGGGGTAATTAACGAGGTGGTGAAGTCGGAAGGAGAAATCATTCTGTTTATCGATGAGATTCACACTTTGGTAGGAGCCGGTCAGTCGGCAGGCGCCATGGATGCCGCCAACATACTAAAACCGGCATTGGCCCGAGGTGAACTGCGTTGCATAGGTGCTACCACACTGAACGAGTATCAGAAATATTTCGAAAAAGACAAAGCCTTGGAACGGCGTTTCCAAATTGTCAGCATTGAAGAACCCGATGAGGCAGCCACAATATCCATCTTACGCGGACTGAAAGAACGGTATGAAAACCACCACAAAGTGCGCATTAAAGATGATGCCATCATTGCAGCCGTACAACTTTCCACCCGCTACATATCCGACCGTTTCCTGCCCGACAAAGCCATCGACCTTGTGGACGAAGCGGCATCGAAACTACGCTTGGAGATGGACTCCGTACCTGAAGAACTCGACACTTTGGAACGAAATATCAAGCAGTTAGAAATCGAGCGCGAAGCCATCAAACGTGAAAACGACACCGACAAATTAGCACGCCTTAAAGAAGAAATAGGCAAGATGAAGCAAGAGGCAGAGCAAATGCGTGCACGCTGGAAAGAAGAGAAAAACTATATTGACACTATACAGCAAGAGAAAATAAACATCGAGCAACTGAAACACAAGGCAGAAGTGGCGGAACGCGAAGGCGACTACGGAAAAGTGGCAGAAATACGCTACAGCAAACTACAAGAAGCAGAAGCCAACATAGAACATGCCAAAGAACAGTTGCATCAATTGCAAGGCGGAAACGCACTCATCAAAGAGGAAGTGGATGAAGACGACATTGCCGAGGTAGTAAGCCGTTGGACAGGTATTCCTGTTACAAAAATGATGCAATCGGAACGCGACAAGTTGCTCCATTTGGAAGAAGAACTGCACAAGCGCGTTATCGGTCAGGAGGAAGCCATTCGTGCCGTCAGTGATGCTATACGCCGCAGCCGTGCCGGTCTGCAAGACCCCAAACGTCCTATCGGCTCGTTCATATTCTTAGGCACAACAGGTGTAGGAAAAACCGAACTTGCAAAAGCCTTGGCAGACTATCTATTTGACGATGAGAACATGATGACACGTATTGACATGTCGGAGTATCAAGAGAAATTCTCCGCTACCCGACTCATCGGAGCGCCTCCCGGATATGTAGGATACGATGAGGGCGGTCAACTTACCGAAGCCATACGCCGCAAACCCTACTCTGTCGTCTTATTTGATGAGATAGAAAAAGCGCATCCTGATGTGTTCAACGTACTTTTGCAGGTATTGGACGATGGTCGGCTTACCGACAACAAAGGGCGTACCGTAAACTTCAAGAACACCGTCATCATAATGACTTCCAACCTGGGATCGTCACTCATACGAGAGAATGAAGAAAACAAAGTATCACGCGAACAGACTACCCAACAAGTGTTGGAACTCTTGCGACAAACCATACGTCCGGAATTTCTGAACCGTATTGATGAGACCATTGTATTTACTCCCTTGTCTGAGAACGAGATTCAGGAGGTTGTAGGTTTGCAAATTGCATCGATACGCAACATGTTAGCAACCAATGGCATAGACCTGCGTATAACCGATGATGCCATACGGTTCATTGCCCACGAAGGATACGACCCGCAATTTGGTGCACGCCCCGTGAAACGTGCCCTGCAAACATTGGTACTCAACGAATTGAGCAAGCAAATCATTGCAGGAAAAGTAGAACATAGCAAACCCGTTATTGTAGACGTCAGTGAAGGGAAGTTATCATTCCGTAACTAAACAAGTCTGCATAACCATCCACATAGAGGACATTGGAAGATATTTTCAGTGTCCTCTATTATTTAACCGCAGGCTTGAAACCATGGGATTTTTTTATTTGGATATACAACAGATTATTCGTATCTTTGCCAGATATTGTGCGTACCATACGCATAGCACAAGTGAGCAAACACAACACTCTACATATCAACTCACCACGTTCTTTTCGGGACTATCTAAAAAGTCTCGTAAGTGTGTGTATTTTTTGTTTTTTTGCCCTAACCGCTGCTGCACAAACAATCATAGAAGACTCTGTACCGCCCATTTCCGCCCCTATATTTCCTACTATCCCCGACACCACACAATACTTTGACTCTTTAACACATATGTCGGTTTCAGAGGACAGCCTTATACAGACACCCGACACTCTCCCCAAAAAGACAAGTATGATTGATGCCGTTATCAACTATCAAGCCAACGACTCCATTGTTCTATTGGGCAACGGTACGGCTTTTTTGCATGGTTCGGGCGATGTAAAATACAAAACAATGAATCTGACCAGCGAATATATTCGTGTAAAGATGGATAGTTCGTTGATATATGCCCAAGGCGTATTGGATACTACTACGGGTGAATGGAAAGGCTTGCCCGTTTTTGCCGATGGCAACGATCGCTACGAATCGAAAGAAATGACCTACAACCTTCGCACCCAAAAAGGCTACATACGGCACGTAGTAACCGAACAAGGAGAAGGATACGTCATCTCTGAAAAAACGAAGAAGGGCGAAGGAGATATTCTGATGATGGCAGATGCCAAATACACTACTTGCGATGACCATGAACACCCCCACTTCTATTTGGCACTAACCAAAGCGAAAGCCAAACCGGGTGACTATATAGCCACCGGTCCTGCCTATTTGGTAGTAGGCGATGTTCCGCTTCCGTTGGCAATTCCTTTCGGCTTCTTTCCATTCACAAATACTTATTCATCGGGTCTGATAATGCCCAGTTTCGGTGATGATTACACACGCGGACTCTATCTGCGTGGATTAGGCTACTACTTTGCCATAAACGACTATGTGGATTTGGAAGTAACGGGTGATATTTACACAAAAGGTACATGGGCAGTAACGGCCCAATCGAAATATGTGAAACGTTACAAATTCAACGGTAATTTCTCATTCAGTTACCGCAACGATGTCACCGGTGAGAAAGGGATGCCAGATTACACCAAAGCCACCAACATGAGTATCCGTTGGACACATACACAAGATACGAAAGCCAACCCTTACAGCAATTTCTCTGCAAGCGTCAATTTCTCGACCTCCGGTTATAACAGAAGCAATATCAATAGTTACTATAACGCAGCAGCCAACTCAGAAAATACGAAATCGTCTTCTATCAGTTACACACAACGTTTTCCCAATTCGCCTTGGAGCATCTCTATGAGTGCGCTGGTGAGCCAACGCACCAAAGACTCCACGTTAAGCCTTACGTTGCCGGACATTGCCGTTAATATGAGCACGATATATCCTTTCAAGCGGAAAAACCCTATCGGCAAAGAGAAATGGTACGAGAAGATTTCGATCCGCTATTCCGGCAACATAAAAAACAGCATCAGTTGCAAAGAAAAAGATTTCCTGCACTCGAACTTCGTGCGCGACTGGCAAAACGGTGTTAAACACAACATTCCTGTTTCCGCCTCGTTTGTGGCCTTCAAATATCTGACCATCAGTCCGTCTATAACCTACAACGAGCGATGGTATTTCCAAAGAACCGACCAAAGTTGGGACGAAAAAGAGAATCAGGTTCATCGTGACACCACCAACGGATTCTATCGTGTATGGGATTTGAGTACATCACTCAGCATGTCGACCAAACTATACGCTTTCTATACGCCTATACGCAAACTGTTCGGTGACAAAGTAGACCGTTTTCGTCATGTAATCACTCCCAGTATCAGTTTCACTTACACACCCGACTGCGAAGACATACGTGCAAAACTCAACCACAATTACTACGGTAGTTATCAACGCCCCGTAGTTGACCGCAGCACCGGTGATACGATTATGGAAACGGTAAATTATTCCCGTTTCCAAAACGCACTTTATGGCACGCCAAGTCAGGGGAGCAACGGAAGTTTAGGCTTTTCATTGGGTAACAACATAGAGATGAAGATACGAAACGACAAAGATACCACCGGAAAAGAACCCTACAAAGTAATATCACTCATTGACAACCTATCCATTTCCGGCAGTTACAATTTCCTGGCAGACTCTATGCAACTAAGTAACTTCCGCGTGCAACTACGTCTGAAATTACCACTGAACTATACGCTCAATCTCTCCGGTGAATTTGATCCTTACATGTACGGACTCACCGCATCAGGCACGCCTAAACGCATCAACAAATTCTATTGGAGCAATGGCAGATTTCCGCATTTCAAAGGCACAAGCACCTCTTTCAGTTATACCTTTAACAACGATACATTCAGAAAATGGTTTGGCAAAAAGACTAAAGAAGAAACCGACCCGGACAATCCAGATACCGATTTCGACCCCACCCGACCAACAGAAGAGGAGAACCGACGACCAACAAAAAACAAAAACGATGAGGTGGAAGACGGATATATTAAAACCGAAATACCGTGGAGCCTGAGCATCAATTATACAGTCAGATACGGTGAGGGAAATGAGTTTGACTACAAGAAAATGTACTATAAAATGGTATGGACTCACAATCTGTCTTTCTCCGGTTCCATAGGATTTGGTAACGGTTGGAAAGTAAGTGCAACGACATCATATGACTTTAAGGCAAAACAATTCACCTACACCAACTTCAACGTCACCCGCGACCTCCACTGCTGGAGTATGTCAGCCAGTTTCGTTCCCTTTGGTCCCTATAAAAGTTATACCTTCCACATCGGTGTAAATGCCAGTATGCTCGCTGACTTGAAATACGACAAGTCGAGTGCCGAAAGCACCAATCAACGTGTAAGTTGGTGGTAAACAATACACATCCTAAAAAAAATAATCTAACACAATAACAGTATGATTGAAAATCAAAAAGTAGTAAAAGTCATTTATGACTTGTATGTAGACGGCGAAGAAGCCGGTAAAGAAGAACTCATGGAGCGAGCCACGACTGAGCATCCGTTGGTATATTGTCATGGAGAAAACATGATGTTGCCGATGTTTGAAGCCAATCTGGCAGGTAAAAACGAAGGAGAACAATTTGACTTCCGCATTGCATGTAACGACGCCTATGGCGAGTATGATACCGATGGTGTTATCACATTAGGAAAAGAAATGTTCGAAATTGACGGTAAGTTAGATGAAGAACGCGTATTCGTTGGCAATGTCGTTCCGATGACTACAAGCGACGGACAAATAGTAAACGCACAAATTGTAGAAATAACCGATAAAGAAGTTACTATCGACCTCAACCATCCGTTGGCAGGTGAAAACTTGCATTTCATTGGTACGATATTGGAAGTTCGCGACGCAAGCGAACAAGAACTAAAAGCCATACGTGGCGAAGGATGTCACTGCGGTTGCCACCATGACCATTGTGAGGATTGTGGAGGAGGATGTAGCGGAAACTGCGAATAACGATCCTTACTACATCTGGCAGAGCAGTACTATTTACGTCAACACACCATCCGGCAAATACATCGCATTTGTTGCAATAGTATTTGCCGGATGATTTTTATTGCATATTGCGCTCCAAGGCTTGCCACAACGTATCCTGCGGAACGGGAGCCACTATTGTCAGCAGCAACTTACTAACCGGATGAATAAATTGAATACTACGTGCATGCAACGAAATACTGCCGTCCGGATTACTACGCGGAGCACCATATTTCAAGTCACCCCGAATAGGACAACCACGCGCCGACAGTTGACAACGAATTTGATGATGACGCCCCGTCAGCAAACGTATCTCCAACAAATTATACCTCTCAGACTGAGTAATACGTGCATATTCCAACACAGCATACTTCGCGTCTTTCGTACCCGGAGCAACAACAAAGGATTTATTTTGTGCCTCTCTGCGCACCAACCAGTCTTCCATTCTACCGATAGGCGGATTCGGCACATGTTGCGTTATTGCCCAATAGGTTTTCTTGATAGCCTCGTGTTGCTGAAACATAGCATTCAGCCGAACCAATGCCTTTGAGGTGCGCGCAAACACTACCACTCCCGAGGTAGGACGATCCAAGCGATGCGGCAACCCTAAAAAGACTTCGCCCGGCTTGTTATACTTCTCTTTGATATAAGCCTTAACAAGGTCTAAAAGCGGTGTATCACCGGTTTTGTCACCTTGCACTATTTCGCCCGCAGCCTTATTGACGGCTATAATATGATTATCTTCGTATAGAACGGTCATGCGCGTTGTCTGACAACTTCATACATCATTATCCCCGCTGCCACAGATACGTTCAGCGATTCTATCACTCCTGACATCGGAATACGCACACGGCAATTGCATAGTCGCAACACATCTTCACTTATCCCCACATCTTCCGCACCCATCACCAATACCAAAGGATCAGCCAATGGAGCCGATGTATACACGCTGTCGGCGTGTTCGGTTGCCGCCACTACACTACATCCCGAATCACGTAAAAAGCCAAGGGCTTGCGGCAAACTTTCGACCTTACACAAAGGCAACGAATGTAAGGCTCCCGCAGAAGTTTTTATAGCATCCCCATTTACCGATACCGCACCGCGTGCAGGAATAATCAAAGCATCAACACCTGCACAAGCACATGTACGAGCAATAGCACCAAAATTACGCATATCGGTTATACCATCCAACGCTACAAAGAACGGCACCTTTCCGTCTTCATAAAGAGCCGGTACAATATCTTCCAAACGATGAAACTCTATAGGCGACAGAAACGCTATCACTCCCTGATGATTCTTATCGGTATACTGATTCAATTTCTCGAC
The DNA here is from genome assembly GCA_023666945.1 of Paludibacter sp. Taxonomy (GTDB): domain Bacteria; phylum Bacteroidota; class Bacteroidia; order Bacteroidales; family Paludibacteraceae; genus Colicola. The sequence continues at coordinate 105,687 of JAMPAY010000002.1, read as the reverse complement.
AGGCACACGTTGTACGGGTACCAATGTTCCCTGCAGACGTGTCAGCAATTCCTTGCCCAACGAAGAAGACATATCACGACGTAATAATATCTTATCTAACGTCTTACCGGCATCTATGGCTTCCATCACGGCACGAATGCCAAATATCATCTCTTTCTCTTTCGGACGACGTGTTTTATACTCGGAGGTTGCCGACCTATTTTCTCTGCGTTGCGCAGGACGATTATTATTAGTTTTATAGAACATATATTTCAGGTTATTGTTAGTATTTCAACCATTGCAAAAAGTTTTCCACATCATCGGTATAGGCGCAAGGCTCTGCAATCATCTCCCCTTGTGCATTCAATTGCACGAGGAACGGCTGAGCATTAGCACCAAAACGAGAACGCTGCAGATAACTCCAACGGTCACCCACTGTCGTAAGTTTTATTGATTTACCATTCTCCACCACCGTTAAAGGTTGCGGCAAACGAGTTTTGTCGTCTACCATAAGCGTTACCACCACATAATGCTGCAAACGTTGTTGCACACGCTCATCCGCTAATACTTTTGCTCCCATCTTACGGCAGTTAACACAACCATATCCCGAAAAATCCACCAATAGCGGACGACCATTTTCTGCGGCTAATGCCAGACCGTCTTCAAATGCCCCTGTTTCGATGGTCGTTGATGATGCAGCACCTCTTTGTGTCAGAACATAGTCTTGCGTAGACAACGGAGGAGCAAATGCCGAAACCGCTTTCAAAGGTGCTCCCCACAATCCCGGCAATAAATAGACGGCAAATGCCAATGATAGCACTGCACACGCAAAACGAAAAACAGAAATAGAAGAAACCGCCTCATCATTACGAAAACGTATCAAGCCCAACAAATAGAGTCCCAACAAGAAGAACAGCACTATCCATATCGACAAGAACACTTCTCTATCAAGCAAATGCCAACCATACGCCAGGTCCGCCACCGAGAAGAATTTGAGCGACAATGCCAATTCCAAAAAAGCAAGTGTCACCTTAAACGTATTCATCCACCCTCCCGATTTAGGAACACTCTTCAGCCATTTAGGGAATAACGCAAACAATGTAAAAGGCAATGCCAACGCCAAGGCAAACCCCAACATTCCTACCGTTGGAGCCAATATCGACCTGCCTGCCGCCTCTACCAACAATGTCCCTATGATTGGACCCGTACAAGAAAACGATACCAATACCAACGTAAATGCCATCAGCAATATACTCAGAAAACCTGTAGTTGCCGTAGCCTTGGCATCAATCTTTGTTGTCCACGATGAGGGTAAAGTCAGTTCGAATGCTCCCATAAATGAGACTGCAAACACAATCAGCAAAGCAAAAAAGAACAGATTAACTACTGCATTGGTAGAGAAACTATTGAGCGCACTCGCTCCAAACAACAAGGTGACAAGCAATCCCAGTCCGACATAAATAATCACAATTGCCACCCCATATAACAAAGCATCGCGCAACCCATTGCGCCCCGTGGAGCGTTTCATAAAGAAAGAAACCGTCATCGGTATAATGGGCCACACACAAGGAGTAAAAATAGCAAGGAATCCCGCTAACAACCCCATCAGAAATATCCATAGCAAGCCTCTGTCGGAGGTTGCCAATACGCTTGGCGAAGACAGGACGGCGTTCGTCAAATTGAACTCATATACAGTAGGAGGCAGGCACTGTTCATCATTGCATGCCATATACTCCACACTCCCTACTATCGTTTCGTCGGGAGTTGCTCTACACTGCACTGCAAACACCACTTCCTCATCGAAGAAAGACAATAGCATACCAAAGTTCTCATCGTACGATAACTTCGGCATAACAGAGGCCACCGGTGATTCGATCAGTTCTGCATTGGCTAAACGAATAGTGGTTGCTTTAGGGCCTCCTTCTGCTATATCCATTCCATACAGATGCCACCCGTCCTCTATTTGTGCCCTAAGTGTTACAACGGCAGTTGTATCGGTTTCTTGTACACGATCTGACGTCCAACGCACCGGTTCGACCAACTGTGCCTGCATCCATGATGCCGACAGACAGAGTAGAAGTATCAGACTATATTTCCGTTTCATAGACTTTTAAAATTCATGAGCATCCGATGGCATGCGCCAATCACCGCGTGGTGACAATGACACCGACACCACCTTGGGAGCATCCGGCATGCACGAACGTTTATATTGCTGCATAAAGAAACGATGCATAAACACATCCAACCAATGCTGTATTTCTTCTGCCGTATAAATATCCTCAAATGCCAAACGAGCCATATAGGCTATCTTTTCACGAGAAAAACCAAACCGCAAGAAATAGTAGATAAAGAAATCGTGCAATTCATAAGGGCCAACCTTATCCTCCGTTTTTTGGGCTATATTACCTTCGGAATCTGCAGGTAACAATTCCGGAGAAACCGGTGTATCCAATATATCATCCAAAATATATCCTATTTCGTCTCTCCTTTCTGTGGCAACATATTCCACCAAACACCGCACCAATGTTTTGGGTATTCCTGCATTTACCGCATACATAGACATTTGGTCGGCATTATAAGTAGCCCATCCCAATGCCAACTCCGACAAATCGCCCGTACCTACCACCAAGCCGTTGTATTTATTAGCCAAGTCCATAAGAATCTGCGTCCGTTCGCGCGCCTGTGCATTCTCGTAGGTAATGTCATGATTATCGGGATTGTGCTCTATATCTTCAAAATGCTGCATCACAGCGTTTCTTATGGGTATTTCGTGCATAGAAACACCTAATCTTTCCATGAGTCGAACGGCATTGTCGTAGGTGCGCCCCGTAGTGCCAAAACCGGGCATTGTTACTCCTATTATCTGCTTCGGATTGTATCCCAACCGCTCTGCCGTAAGTGTACATACCAACAAAGCCAAAGTAGAATCCAACCCTCCCGATACTCCTACAATCAGTGTCTGCGCATGTGTATGCTGCCAACGTTGCCCCAATGCCGATGATTGAATACGCAGCACATCCTCACAATAATCGTTAGTATTGGCAGCATCCGGCAAAAACGGATGTTGACGAAACGACCGATGTATAGGTTCTATTCGATAGTCTTCTTCTTCCAAAGGAGCCACATATATTTTTCGATACTGCCCACGCTTATCATCCGTAAAATTGGTATTACGCTGACGGTCGGTACGCAAACGTTCTACGTCAATCTCCGATATTACCATAGAAGAATCGCAGAGAAAGCGTTCTCCCTCTATCAGCATTTCGCCATTCTCTGCAATGTATGTACTTCCGGAAAATACTACATCCGTAGTGCTTTCTCCTATGCCGGATGATGTATATACATATCCACAATGCACACGACAAGACTGCTGCGTAATCATCTGACGTCGGAAAGCATGTTTCCCCACAATGCAATTAGAAGAAGACAAGTTAAATATAATCTCGGCACCTTGTATTGCCAACTGCGTAGAAGGAGGTAATGGTGACCACAAGTCCTCACACAACTCAATACCAAAACAATAATTACGCGTCATGAATAACAAATCCGCTCCAAAAGGAACCTCACCACACCACAACTCAATCATAGGCAAATTGGTACGCCCTGACGTAAACCAACGTTTTTCATAGAACTCTCCCGTGTTGGGCAGATTGATTTTCGGAACGACACCACTAACTCCCCCATCGGTCATCACAAAGGCACAATTATACAAGTTGTTATCCACTTTCAACGGTGCGCCCACTATTACAATCAGCGACTTTCCGCGCGTATATTCACACACATCTTCCAATGCTGACAAAGCATTGCTCTGCAATTGTTGCAGGAAGAACAAATCGGCGCACGTATAACCCGTTATGCTCAACTCAGGAAAACAAATAACCTGAACTCCCTGAACAACAGCCTCGTCTATTTGTTGCTTTATTTCCTGTACATTGTACTTGCAATCGGCAAGTCTGAGTTTCGGTACGGCTGCCGCCACACGAACAAAGCCAAAATTATCTTGTGCCATAGACAATCCATTTCATATTTTCACTTTGCAAAGATACTACTTTAGCCTCACTTCTGCAAATCATGCCAATGTTTCACCTCACACCGGCATCAACGTTTTCATGCGACATTGTTTGGAATACCACCGGATGCTCGTGTACATTTTCAAGTAAGATTACGCAAGTATTGTTTTTTGACAGAATTAAAAACAAGGCAAGATATCGTCGAGACCTCATAACGGTCTCGAAAGAAAAGGCAATATGCCGACCATAACATTATGTATGTTTTCAAACAAAAAAGTAAGGCACCTTATAAAACAAAAGATACCTTACTCTATTTTTACTATTGGCTAACGCTTATTTAATCAGCAATGTGCGCAAGTTCCATATCAGTGCAGGAGAAGACTTCGCCGTATAAGAGAAAGCAACTTGGAATGTACTGCTCTTATAGGATGTCAGGTCTATTTCGCCCGACGACACGTACGTACTGTTGGCATTACCTTCGGGCCATGTTACAAGGCTATTGATATTGGTCCATGTTTCGCCATCGGTAGAAACAAGCACTTCCAAGTTCTTGTCGGGAACTCCATTTCCTACTGCATGCAAGAACGACATAACAGGTTTTGCTGATGCGGTAATATCCAACACCGGTGACACCAGACGTGCAGACCCCGTATAACTGTTTTTACTATTAAAGTCATACGCAGCCCCTTGTACACACCCGAACGTGCCGTCACCATGCCAAAGTTCACCGGGATACGAACCGGCATTCAGTACATCCAAAGTAAACTCGCCATACTTATCGCTTTCGTAGTCGCCATCGAACGTCCAATAATACAATGCACCTTCCGGTTCTGCATCAAAAGGATGCAATACGTCAAAACCATCCAACATCACTCCGATAGGGTTCTTCAAACCGGGGAATCCGCTATACTTTGTCAAATTACCTTTCACAGCCATCATCTTGCCGATATTATCCGGATTATCACGCAGATTGATGGCTTGTCGCATCTTACCGTCGGATACTTGTATACACAAGATTTTAGACGAACTGGTTTCATTGACATCATCTGCAATGATAACATTGTATGTTGTGGCACCATCGCTGCCTTCCGGAGCGCGGAAGAAAGGTACGTTTCCACTACTTGAAGTCAGTATATATCCTACAATATATCCTTTTACCCAATGCACACTATTATCTTGCAACAGACGTGCCTGTGCTACTGTAGCCGTATCATTCGGACCGAGTTCAGGTTTTTCGGGAGGAAGAATTGTTGAGATATCACGTGAGTTGGAATAGACATACGCAGCACCCTTTCCTGTAGTTTCATAAATACCATTATAATTGGTGAGGTTACCACGAATGACCACATAGTCGCCCACCTGAATTTGTTCTGCCGAAAAGAACTTCTTCTGGTCTAAATTAAAAACTTGAAAAGCATAGAACTCATCTTCACTAAAAGTACCATCGGTATATTGTTCCTCTGCCAAATAGAACAAAGCATTACCATAATTCTCAATAGCCGTAGTGTTACCTTGATCAAGACGTTTCACCCATCCCTTTACATAGTATTGGTCAGATGTAACACCTTTATCACTAAGCGTTGCACACAAATCCCTCGCTTCGCTGACAGTCAGAGTCCCTTCGGGAATGTTCAATGTAGGTGTTGACGGAATTGTCACAATGTTCGACACCTCAGTTGTGTCTGACGGATTTGTGGTATTATCACCACCACCAATTTCCGGTTCATCACAGGCAGTAAATCCTACTGACAAACAGAGCAGAGATACCGCAAAGAATTTGTTCATCTTCATAAATTGAAATGATTTATTAGTTTGTATTATATAAGGCAAACGCCCTTTTTCCGAGAAATACAGTTGCACAAACATTACAAAAAAATCGACAGATAGAATTATCTGTCGATTTTTATATTTATAGTACCAAGAGATGATATTACTTACGAAGAACGGTATCTTTATGTTGCCAAAAAATCTTTTCTTAAGAACACCTCTCATAAACCATGAGGTGCTAAAGAAAACCGGAATTATAGTAAACAAACACATCAATCGGCTCATACTTTGGCTTGTAAACAGGTTATATCCGTTTTTGAAATAACGATGCAAATATACGACACTTTTACTAATACCACAATAGGCATAGTAAAAAAAAATACATAGTATATATCATAAAAAAATCGGGTGACATTCCTCAACGGAATATCACCCAATAAATAATTAAATATCAATCTATTAAAAATCCAAATCCAACGGACTGAACAACTTACTCTTCGATAGTTTTGTCACCTTTCCATGATTTGCCTGAATTTGTTTCAGGTTAATCAGTTTCGGGTCACCCATAATAACTATCGTGATAGGCTTACCTTGTATATTCTCTTTATAGAAATCAAGAATCTGTTCGAAACTCAAGTTTTCTATACCGGGCATATTCAAGCGAGCAGGATCATCCGTATACCCGATACGTTGCCATTCGGCAAATACTTGGCTCTTACTTCTAAACGAAGGTTTAGAAGTCAAAGAAGATTGCTTGAGATATGTCTTTATATCATCCACGCGATCTGCATATTCAGGCATATTCGTAAGCAAATCCATATACACATCTATCGCATCGGCAACTTTGTCAGACTGGGTTCCCACATAACCGATAAAATAGGCATCTTTACCCTGCAAATCAGGAGTTACATCGGCTCCATAAGCCGTATATGCCATTGAACGTTTTTCACGAATCTCGTTCATCACCAATCCGGAGAAACCACCGGAGAAATACTGATTGAATGCCTCTCTGCTTACATCTTGTTTAATATCGTAGGGCTTTCCATTGATATAGAAATATACCTTTGCCTGCTGCATTTCAGTGTTAGGCAAGAAATAAATAGTCCCCTTGCTGTAAGTTACGCGTTCGCGCACAAAAGGCGATTTTGTGGGTTTCATGCCTTCCGTGAGAGCCAATACAGACTTCACATCGTCCAACGAACGTGTTCCTACATAGTGAGCATCCAACGCATATTGTTTCGCTTCAGAGAAATATCCATGCAACTGAGGAATACTCAGATTATACACATCCATGAACGATACACGATCCAAATAAGGAGACTTATTGCCATACAAAGCATACGCCAACAAAGCATTTGCTTGTGCAGAAGATTGTTTCGACTCGTTAAGACGTGAAGAGAACTCAGAACCTTTGATATTATCCAACTGCTGCTTATCCAATTTCGGCATCAACATCTGACGATTTACCAACTCGCAAATCTTCTCCAAATTCGCATCCTTACCAACAATTTGTACATACAAGTAGTTTTCATTGCAAGCATAGCCACAACGACCGCCCAATTCCGACAATTGGCGGCGGAACTGCTGAGCATCGATGTTTGGCATAATACCTGCATTTTCCAACAACGACACTGCATAAGGCAACATAGGCATCTGTTCGGCACCTACGCCATAGCGCATAGTCAATGTAAAGATATCGTTCTTGGGGTTCGGGGTATAGTAGAGATTTACCTGCTCATCCAACTGCACTTTCTGTACATCTGCAAAATTGTTATAGGTTTCCTTTACTGTCCCCGTAGGCAGTTGCTTAAACATCTTCGCATAGTCGGTTTCCACATTGGTAGGTGGTTCAAGAGGTTGGATATTCGGTTTCTTCAGTTTGTTCTTTTTCGGAGTACCTTCCTCTATGGCAAGCGTAATATAATCGGCATCGAAATACTTCTTGGCAATGCGAATAATATCCTCTTTGGTTAGTGCATTGATTTTATCGATGTCGGTAAATTGGTCTTCCAAAGGTAATTGATATACAAATGCATCCATCAAGATATTGGTTTTGGCAGACGACGATTCCAACATCAGTGCATACGACTGATTGTAGTTTTCTTTTACCGACTCAATTAACCAATCTTCGATGTTTCCGTTCTTCAGTTTCTCTATCTCTGCAGCAATAATCTTTTCTGTAGCCTTATTCGATTCGTATTGGCGTTGGTTAATATCAAAATAAGGAACAGCCATAACTAAAATACGACCTTGGTCACGGCGTGCGTCCATATTGGCACCCGCATACGAAACAATACCGTCCATTGTCAGTTTATCCAACAAACCGGTACTCATAGAGTTCGTTAACAAATGTACAACAAAATCCAAGGCAATTTCATCTTCATGCCCACGTTTAACTCCCTTGAAACCCCATACTATTTGAGGATAATAACCGGCCTTCGTATTGTATTTCGGATTGCCCGCAAAACTTACTTCTGGATAAACTGTACGTTCCGGTAAAGGTTTGCTCTCCAACTTACCAAACGTTTTTTCTATCAACGGTTTTGTTTCTTCCGCATTAAAATTACCTACCAGCAACAATGCCATATTGTTAGGCACATACCAAGTGTTATAAAAGGCTATCAAACGCGAAAGACGCGGATTCTTCAAGTGTTCGGGCGTACCAATGACATCACGCTCATAAGGATGTCCCTCATAAAGATGCGAATACAAAAAGTTTGTAACGTGTTCGGAAGGATAGTCTTGATACATATTATACTCTTCAAAGACATTCTCCAACTCGGCTTGGAAAGAACGGAATACCGGATTTACCAAACGATCGGCATAAATAGTCAGCCACTTCTCCATCTGATAAGCGGGGAAACTATTGAAATAGGCCGTCAAATCGTAACTGGTAAAGGCATTCAAACCTTCGCCACCCATACCGGCAATCAAGTTCGAGAAATCGTCGGTGGCTGTGTACTTTGCCGCCTCACGAGATACTTCATTGATTTTCTTTGTTAATTCTTCACGTACTGCAGGATCGGTCGAATCAGAAAACTCATCATAAAGTTTAATAATTTCCTCATAAAGAGGTTTTTCTTTCTCCCAATCAAGTGCACCTATTTCCTCTGTACCCTTAAAAAGCATGTGTTCCAAATAGTGCGCCAAACCTGTGTATTCGGCCGGCTCATCGATAGAACCTGCGCGTGTTACCACATATCCGGTAACATCCGGAGCATCTTGGTCTTCCCATAAGTAGACCGTCAGTCCGTTTTCCAACTTATACTGCGTAAGTCCTTCCTGCAACTGAGCATGCAAAGAAAGAACCCCTATCGAAAGCAGTATACCTACAAACAATGTCTTCTTCATATCTTATTATATTATTAAATTGTATATTTTATTCGTTTTTACCCGGCAATTGTTCAAAAAGCATGCCAACATAGTTATTTATAACCGTATTACCACTCCAATAGCACCTTACCACATTGTCCCGACTCCATTATATCGAAACCCTTTTGGAAATCTTCAAATTTGAACCGATGCGTAATTACAGGACTCAAATCCAATCCGCCCAACAACATCTGTTCCATCTGATACCACGTTTCCCACATACGTCTGCCCGTAATACCTTTTATGGTGAGCGCATTAAAAATAACATCCGACCAATTCACTTTCGTGTCATCCGGCAAAATACCCAATTGAGCAATATTAGCCCCCTTATACATGTGGGCAATCATATCGTTGAAAGCAGAAGGAGCACCTGACATCTCCAAACCGACGTCAAAACCGCGAATTCCCAACTGTTTCATCGCATCCTCCACTGTTTCGCCTTTCGAACCGTCAACCGTGAGAGTAGCCCCCATGCGCTTGGCTATATCCAAACGCAGCGGATTGATATCCGTTACCACAATATGCTTGGCACCCGCATAACGACATATACCTGCAGCCATTGTTCCTATCAAGCCTGCTCCCGTAATCAGCACATCTTCGCCCAACAACGGAAAAGCCAACGCCGTATGGGTAGCATTGCCGAACGGATCCATAATAGCGGCGAAATCGTCGGATATCTCATCACGCAAATGTACTATGTTCGATTCCGGAATCGTAACATACTCCGCAAAAGCACCATCCTTACCAAATATCCCCACCGACAAACTGTTTTCGCACACATGCCCCATGCCACGGCGGCAATTACGGCAGCAACCACACACTATATGGCCTTCGGCTGTTACACGCTCGCCTACCTTAACGGTGCGAACTCCTTGTCCTACTTCAACTACCACACCTACAAATTCATGCCCTTGTGTATAAGGAGGTTTACAATGCGTCTGCGACCATTTATCCCACTTATACATATGTAAATCAGTACCGCATATTGCGGCTTTCGTTACTTTGATAAGTACATCGTTCACCCCTACCTCCGGCATAGGAACATCTTCCAACCAAATACCGCGTTCGGGATAACGTTTTACAAGTGCTTTCATTGCTATTTATAATTTATTTATTCTGCAAAGATACTGCTTTTTTACGAATACAACGGAATCTACACGCATATTTTTGCGCAAATAATCCCAAAAAACACAACAATGCGCTCAATTATACGCATATTCATAGCAAAAACACACCAACACATACATATAGTACTATACACAAACAATATAATTATGTCACTATCTTTTACCTTTCCATCACATTCTAACACTTACCATAACAGATCCCTTACACAACATATCCTCCATAGAAAACATTTTTGCAACACCCCATTGCAAAATCACGATAGCAAAATTGTCTGCCTTCATTTTGTCCATCCGCGCAACTCCGTCGTAAGGCTTGCACATACCACAAAAAAGCCGTAATTTTGCGCCAAAATATCTAACGGAGCAACATCTGACCTATGAAAAAAACGCTACTTATTTTCTTACTTTTGCAAATTTCTTGTTATGGCATCTTTGCTAACAATACCGATTCCATATCCTCTACAAATAATCACCGCTATACCTTTGGCGATTTCTTCGACGCCCTCGATCTGCCTACTGTATTGGGTGTTGGTATTACTCCTAACGGCATAGAGAGTGCCACATTCAATTCAGCAATGCGCTTAGGATGGCGGCATCATAAAAATTACGGTGCTTTCGCATTCCTATCTTACGATGCGCATAGCAATACCTACGAATCACTCACAATAGAAGGCACACCCGTACGTTCAGGTGAAGTATGGTATCACGAAATCGGCATGGGAGCAGGCTATCGTATCCCACTCGTTAAAAACATCCGAGAGTTTTACCAAAATCCGTATTTCCACCCTTTGGATTTCTTTGTATCCATAGAACCCGGGGTAAAGATTACCGTCGTAAAAGATATACAACCTATCAGCGATGATAATAACACTACCGAGGATGCTTACATCATGACCGATTACTCCCTCCCCATTCCCACCTTGCGTTTTTCCGCAGGAGTGGAATGGTTCATATTCCCACAGTTCGGTGTGTTTGCCGAAGCCGCTTACACTCAACACCTGATGCCTACATTAGTCGAACAAGCCGCTATCAACCAAGGACGCATCACCAACCCCTCCGGTCCTATTACACTCTCTGTCGGCTTATCACTCTTTTTCAACTAACCATTGGCTTCATCCAAGACAGATTTCCTACACTCCATTTTGCATAACACGGCAATCCCGTAATTCATACGCATCATACACAAAAAAGGCTTTCGTCCGGGAGTATCATTCCCTTAACGAAAGCCTTTTTTGTGTACACGATGCTTGTCAGTCCAATCCGACAAGCATCTTTAGTATTTATTACAATTCTTTCTTCACTTCTACTTGTTCGAAAGACTCAATAACATCGCCAATCTGAATATCGTTGTAAGAGCGTACATTCAAACCGCACTCCGTATTTAAACCGACCTCACGTACATCTTCCTTCTCGCGTTTCAATGAAGCCAAATCACCGGTATGAATAACAATTCCATCGCGAATTACGCGCACCTTATTACCACGTTTGATTTTACCCTCACGTACAATACAACCTGCAACCGTACCCACTTTGGTAATACGGAAAGTTTGGCGAACTTCCAATGTGGCAGTAACTTCCTCTTTCAATTCGGGAGCCAACATACCTGCCATAGCCGCCTTAATTTCTTCGATAGCGTCATAGATAATACTATACAAACGAATATCTATTTCTTCTTTCTCTGCCAATTTGCGGGCTGTAGCAGTAGGACGAACTTGGAAACCTACCACAATAGCATCGGATGCTTCCGCCAACAATATATCGGAATCGGAGATTGCACCTACCGCTTTGTGGATTACATTCACTTGTATATTCTCGGTCGAGAGTTTGATAAGTGAATCCGACAAGGCTTCTACCGAACCGTCCACATCACCTTTAACGATAATGTTCAGTTCTTTGAAGTCGCCGATAGCAAGGCGCCGTCCTATTTCTTCCAAACCTACATGCTTCTTTGTACGTATCGATTGTTCACGCTGCAGTTGTTCTCGCTTATTGGCAATCTCACGAGCCTCTTGCTCGGTAGGCATTACAACAATATCATCGCCCGCCTGCGGAGCACCATTCAAACCGAGAATCAGTACAGGTTCACCGGGATGCACTTCCTTGATACGTTGGTTACGCTCATTGAACATAGCCTTTATCTTACCATGAGCCGTACCCGCCAAAACAACATCTCCCATGTGGAGCGTACCGTCTTGCACAAGAATGGTAGCAATATAACCGCGTCCTTTATCCAATGACGACTCAATTACAGAACCTTTGGCACGACGTTTCGGATTTGCCTTCAAATCAAGCAATTCTGCTTCCAACAACACTTTCTCCAAAAGTTCGAATACACCTTCACCTTTCTTGGCAGATATATCTTGCGACTGATACTTACCGCCCCACTCTTCCACCAATATATTCATTCCCGACAGTTGCTCCTTTATCTTATCAGGATTAGCACCGGGCTTATCGCACTTATTGATAGCAAATATCATGGGTACGCCTGCTGCCTGAGCATGGTTGATAGCCTCTATGGTTTGCGGCATGACGGCATCGTCGGCAGCCACTATGATAATAGCAATATCCGTCACCTTGGCACCACGTGCACGCATGGCGGTAAACGCCTCGTGTCCCGGTGTATCCAAAAATGTGATACGCTGTCCGTTTTTCAGTTGTACATTATAAGCACCGATATGCTGGGTAATACCTCCCGCCTCACCGGCAATTACATTCGTATTGCGGATATGGTCGAGTAGCGAAGTCTTACCATGGTCAACGTGTCCCATTACAGTAACAATCGGGCAACGCGGTTCCAAATCGTCATTCGAATATTCATCATCTTCCCCTATGTCTTCTATTACTTTGGCGGAAACATACTCCGTAGAAAAACCAAACTCTTCTGCCACAATATTGATGGTTTCAGCATCCAACCGTTGGTTGATACTTACCATCAGTCCCAAACTCATACAAGTGGCAATAACCTGGTTCACGGAAATATTCATCATTGTAGCCAATTCGTTGGCTGTAACGAACTCCGTAAGTTTAAGAATCTTCGATTGTGCCTGTTCCTGCTCCAACATCTCTTCTTGATGCATACGTACATGCTCACGCTTCTCCTTACGATACTTTGCACCTGTATTCTTGCCCTTGCCCGATTGCAGACGAGCAATCGTTTCTTTTATCTGCTTCTGTACTTCTTCATCATCCACCTCCACTTTTACTGGGCGTTTTTGGGCTTTCTGTCCCTTACCTCCCTTGCGGAAATCCGGATTATTCACATCAACCTTACCTTGCTTAATACGCTCACGTTTCCGTTTTCCATCGGCAGCATTGGCAGTATTGCCTCCATTGGTAGTCGATGCATTGGCAGTAGTATTGCCACCTCGTTGTTGTTGACGACGTTCCTCGCGTTCTTTCTTTTTCTGCTCCTTGGTCTTCTGTTTCGGATGAGTTGACTGATTTATTTTATCCAAGTCTATCGTTCCTACCACTACCGGTTTCTTTTGCAGAACAGGTTTATTCAAACGGAACACTTCCGGTTCGGCTTTAGCAGTCGTTTCTGCAGCAACTTCCTTGGCAACAGGTTGTTGTTGTTCTTCTTTTTCCTCCATAACGACAGGTTCTTTCTCTTCTTTCACGGCACTCGGCTGCGGCTGCTCTATCACTTCCACAGCAGGCACTTCCGCAGCAGACTCATTCTCAACCTCATCTTGGGCTACCGGTTCTTCTGCAACAATTATAGGTTCTTCCGCTTTTTCTTCTGCTACGGGTTGTTGTTTCACATCCTCAATCTGTGGTACTACCTGCTCTTCTGTCTTGGCAACTTCTTCTTGTACCTCTACAATTATTTCTTCTTGTACAGGCTCAACTTCCACTACCTCTGGCTTCGACACTTCCGTTTTGGCTTCGTGCTTGATAGGATCCAAATTGATTTTGCCCACTACCTTGGGTTTCTGTACCACGAGTATGGGTTCCTGTTTCTTTTCGGGTTCGAGTGTGACCGTCTGCGGCTTCTCCCGCTCTTGACGCTCCTGCTGCAGACGTTCCGCCTCCATTTTGAGTGCCATGTCTTTATTGAATGCCTTTGCGAGCAACAGATAAGTTTCGTCGTCAATCCGTGCATTAGGATCGAGAACGATATCTTTCCCCTGCTTTTGGGCAAACTCGACAGCGGTCGACATACCGATATTGAGTTCCTTACAAGCTTTGATTAGTTTTATTGCCATGCGTTAATGAGTTAAATGTTACTATATTAATTATAAAAACGGAGGTCAAGAGCAATAGTTCGGCACACCCTCCTATGGTCTGCCGAACCGAAGATTACCGATTATTCTTCCGCAAATTCGGCTGCCAAGATGCGCAATACATCATCCACCGTCTCATCTTCCAAGTCGGTGCGACTGAGCAAATCTTCGCGAGGAGTTCCCAAAACGGCTTTAGCCGTATCCAGTCCGATACCTTTGAGAACATCCAATACCCATTGATCGATTTCATCATTAAACTCATCCAAATAGATATCTTCCGAATTCTCTTCCGCCATTTCACGGAATACCTCTATCTGATAACCCGTAAGCATTGAAGCAAGTTTTATATTAAAACCGCCCTTACCGATTGCCAGCGAAACCTCTTCGGGTTTCAGATAAACATTAGCCACCTTATCTTCTTCAAGTATCTCCATCGAGGATATTTTTGCAGGAGCCAATGCACGTTGTATATAGAGGTTGATATTGGAGGTATAACTGATCACATCGATATTCTCATTACGCAGTTCGCGCACAATACCATGAATACGTGTTCCTTTGATACCCACACATGCGCCTACGGGATCGATGCGATCGTCGAACGACTCTACAGCCACTTTTGCTCTCTCACCGGGAATGCGCGCTATGTTCTTTATAGCAATAAGTCCGTCGTGTACTTCGGGCACCTCTTGTTCAAACAGACGTTGGAGGAACAAAGGCGATGTACGTGACAATATAATCTTAGGATTTTGGTTCCTATTCTCCACCGAAACGACTACGGCACGCACCATATCGCCCTTGCGGTAGAAATCGGTAGGAATCTGATTCTGTTTGGGCAAATAGAGTTCATTGCCGTCTTCATCCAACAAGAGCATCTCTTTTTTCCACACCTGATACAACTCGGCAGAAACAATATGTCCCAACATTTCCGAATACTTCAAGTAGAGATTTTCCTTCTGCAAATCAAGTATCTTGCTGGCAAGCGTCTGACGCAAGTTCAGTATCATGCGTCGTCCGAAACTCATAAAATCGACCTTATCGGTTATTTCCTCCCCTATTTCGCACTCATCATCCATAACACGTGCATCGGCAAAGGCTATCTCCGTATTCGGATTCTTCACGTCCCCATCCGCCACAATAGTACGATTACGATAAATTTCGAGGTCTCCCTTGTCGGGGTTGATAATAACATCGTAGTTAGCATCCGTTCCGTACATTTTAGAAATGACATTGCGGAAACTATCTTCCATTACATTGATAAACGTCTGACGATCGATATTCTTAAGTTCTTTAAACTCCGAAAAGATTTCAATCAGATTAACTGATCCCTGTTTTTTAGTTGCCATTATGTTTGTAAATGTTTAATTATATTCTTGTTCACCAAAGACGTCAGACTTTCAGGTCATAACGTGTATATTTAACATCGGCGTACTGCCACGTAAGCGTACGCAGTTCGGTCTGTTTGCGTTTTTTGCCTTCCACAACCACCTTCACCTCGGCCTCCACCGAGAAAGCATCGTCGGTAACATCCACCAACACACCCTTGTATTTTTTTCCATCGCGTGCCAACACTTCCACCTCTTCACCCAAATGCTTGCGATATTGAAAAATCGACTTAAACGGATCGGTCAATCCCACCGACCCTACCTCCAGCGCAAAGTCCTCCGCTTCCCGGTCGAGTTTCGATTCTATGAAACGACTCAAAGCCGCACAAAAATCCAAATCAAGCGGATGCAATGCATCCACCTCAACCGAAATACAATTATCCGCACTGATGTTCACATCGGTCAGATAAAAGTCGGTAGGCTTTTCCTGCTCGGCAAGAAAAGCGTTCACTACACCTTCTATTTGTTGCTTCTCTATCATAGATAACTAATTCAGAAACACATTGTCTATTTATCACAAATCAAGGGAACCCATCAGGCCCCCTTGTTCAATTCGTTTGCAAAGATACAACATTTATTCCGTACTTGCAAACATTTGCACATTTTTCCGTAAAAAGATTTACATTATCAGTCCACAGCGGTATTTTCAGCCGAAAGCATTATCTTCAAGAACGTATCGGCATAGGCTCGTCCTATCGGCAAAGTTACCGACCGAAATACAGTATTGCAGCCTCCTACATTGACAGTCTTTCGCGAAAAACCGATAATATGGCGCAATGCCACCACATAGGATTTATGCACCCGCAAAAATCCCCCCGGCAACGATTCCAGCAACTTCTTCATATTCATTTGTGTAGTCACCACAGCGCCATCAAGCATATGAATGCGTACATAATTTTCCATTGCCTCTACGTATCCTATATTCGCCACTCTAATCGGCACATTCCGATACTCCACTTTAACGGTCAGAACATCCTCAGTCTCATCACGTTTTTGGCGTTGCAACATCAATCTGTCACTCACCTTTTGCATTGCCGTAGAGAAACGGGCAAACGAAAACGGTTTATGCAGGTAGTCCACCGCATTCAGTTCAAAACCCTCCAAAGCAAACTGTGCATACGCTGTTGTGAGTACCAAGCAAACAGAAGGAGGAAGGCGGCGTGCCAAATCCAAACCGGAAATCCCATTCATCTCTATATCCAAAAACAAAACATCGGGCGGAGTGGAAAGTAAAGTTCGCATTCCCTCCAAAGGATTGCTGAAAGTTTCCAACCGCACATTCCCCATACGCTTGCAATAAGTGCGTATAATCTCCAGTGCCAAAGGTTCGTCGTCTATCGCTATAGCATACATCATCCTTTTTCTACTTCAAATCAATAAACAACAATACGGTATAGTTACCCTCTTCATTTTGTATCGTCAATTTATGTTTATCGGGATAGAGTAACTGCAGCCGTTTTCTACAATTGGCAATACCGATGCCGGTCCCTACCGATCGTTGGGTGCGCACCGGATTTGACGCCGAAAAAAGCAATTGCCCGTTTTGCAAGCGCAACGCAATATCAATTACTCCGTCTTCATGGGCCGACACTCCATACTTAAAAGCATTCTCAACAAAGGTAATGAGCAACATCGGTGCTATCTCCGCTTGTTCTTCCGCCTCCACACAGAACTGCACTCGTGTATGTTCGTTGAGGCGCAGACGCTGTAAATCGATATAATCGGTAAGCCATACTATTTCTTCATCCACTGCTATTTTGTCGCGCGTGGCACTCTCTCCCGTAAAACGAAGCATATCGGCAAATCGCATGAAAGCCTCTTCTGTATGTTCCGATTGCATAAGCACCAAAGACCACAACGTATTAAGCGTATTAAACAGAAAATGCGGATTTATTTGCGCTTTATAGAGTGCCAATTCCGCCTTGTCGCGTTCGTGTTCAATACGTTGTTGTTGCAGTAAGCGTTGTTGCCATTCCAGCAGACTGCCAATCAGAAGTGAGAAACAGAATGTAATACCAAAAACAAACCACAGGCTCAGCCGTCGTACCCGCCCGATGGTTTTATAATCGAAATAGTCGTCAATAGGTGCCACATTACGCGAATAGCAAACCAACACGTAGGTACCTACGAGCGTCACTATAAAGCCCGACAATGCAATCCACCACTTCTCTTTCCTAAGCAGCCGCGGTGCAGCCACACGACTATTGAACAACCATACCAACCACATCCACACTACTACTCCCACTACAAAAAAGGGGTTATCACTCCACCAATATTCCACAGGCAAAAAACCTGCCATAATAGGTAAAAGCAACAGACAGCATACTGCATCCCAAATATTGGCCAATCGTTTATCTTTCATCGGTTGTTTAACAAAACTTGCGGTGCAAAGGTACTAAAAATACAGCATACCACAATAGCGGGTACAGGTTGTTTGTCAGCGGATTCGCGTCGTTGGTCACAAGATGTTTGCCGTAATCGTCCGTACGGTCTATCTTTGCCGCCGAAACAACAATAAACCGTATGAAAATCCCATTTTATATGAGTGCGATATGCCTCTGTTTATCAATCGGTCTGCACAGTTGCCGGAACGCTCCTGCTTCAACGCCTATAGTAAATACTCCCGACCTATTGGTGGTGTCCGCCAACAATATTACAACCACTCGTTCCTACCCTGCTCATTTGAGAGGTAGCCGAACCGTGGAAATTCGCCCCCAAGTGAGCGGCATTCTCAAAGAGATTCGTATTGAAGAGGGCGGTAGTGTAAAAAAAGGCGAGGTATTGTTCATCATAGATCCTACCCCTTACCGCGCCAAGGTAGCCACTGCCCAAGCCGGGATAGCCCAAGCAACGGCACACTTGCAAAGCGTACGTCTTACGCATACCGCCAAAGAACAATTGCAAGAAAGCAATGTCTTATCAGACTACTACGTTCAACAATCAGCCACCGCTGTAGCAGAAGCGGAAGCCGCCTTGCAAAGTGCCCAAGCAGCCCTACTCTGCGCAGAGACTGAACTCGGATATACACTTATATGCAGTCCCGTTGACGGCACTGCCGGTATGATAGATGTCCGTGAGGGGGCACTTATAGAAATCGGAATGCCCTCTGCATTGGTAACCATCAGCGACAATAGTGAGATACATGCCTATTTCGGCATGAGCGAATACGAAGCCACCACTTTACAACAAACATACGGTTCCATAGCCCGCTTTATAGAAAGGGTAAATAGTCTGCGCCTTCGGATGTGCAACGGCAACATGTATTCATTAAGCGGCAGAATCGATGCCGCCGGCGGACTCTTACACCCACAAAGCGGCAGTTTGCAACTGCGAGCCGTATTTGCCAATCCCCAACATTTGCTCATGGACGGCGGTACCTGCGAAATAGTAATGGAGGAGAAACACAACAATTGTATTGTAATTCCTCAACACACCACATGGCGATTGCAAGACAAAACCTTTGTAAAAAAGATCTGTAACGGACAACCTATCGACACCGAAATTGACATCGAAGATGCGCACAACGGAAAAGACTATATCGTTACAACCGGTTTGAACATTGGCGATAGCATACTGATACATGTGTTTCCCTAAACAACACACTGACGAAAATTGAATAACGAGCATCACCTGTTATCGGGTAACGATATGCTTGATATATCACGAGTCAACAATAATCAACTAACAACTCCCTACTGCTTCTTATCATGAATTTACAGACATTTACCAATCGTCCGATACTATCGTTCGTCATTTCTGCCTTGATTGTCCTATTCGGTTTAGTAGGTTTATATATGCTTCCCATAGAGCAGTTTCCCGAGATAGCCCCTCCGACTATTCGCGTCAGCACAACTTATACAGGTGCCAATGCCGCCACTTTGCAGAAAGCCGTCATCGCTCCCTTGGAACAAGCCATAAACGGAATAGAAGGTATCGACTACATAACATCGAACACGAACAGTCAGGGAGATGCCGTCATTACCATTCATTTCCGCCATGGCATATCGGCCGACATGGCCGCTGTGAACGTACAGAATCGGATATCCACAGCCCAAGGGAGTCTGCCTCCGGAGGTAATTACAAGTGGCATTCTTGTGCAGAAAAGCCAAAACAACACCGCTCGGATTATCGCACTTTACAGTCCGACTGACCAATACGATCAAGCCTTTCTTTACAACTATCTGCGTATTCAAATCGAACCTCAACTATCGCGTTTGAAGGGAGTGGGAGATATTACCGTCTTTGGCAGCGACTATGCCCTCCGCATTTGGCTCGACCCTGTAAAAATGGGGCATTATCACCTCATGCCCGACGACATCGGCACACTACTGAACGAACAAAACAGAGAACTATCGCTGGGTAATTTGGGCTCCGATGCGGATAATACATTTCAATACACCCTCAATTATGCGGGGCGGCAAACAGATATAGCGGACTTCGGTAATCTGATTATACGTTCTCAGGACAATGGTGAAATTATACGCCTGAAAGATGTTGCCGAGATCGAACTCGGCAGTCTGACTTATGCCACCCGCAACCAACTGAACGGACATCCGGGGGCCAACTGCATGATAGCCCAAGCCCCCGGTGCCAACGCCAACGAGATAGTGGCAGCCACCGACAAAGCACTGGAAGATATACGACGGAATTTGCCGGAGGGTATGGAAATAATTGACCTGATGAACGTAAAGCATTTTATGGATGTATCAATCAGAAACGTAACACGAACATTGGCAGAATCCATATTGTTGGTGATTATTGTTATCCTCTTTTTCTTGCGCGACGGTCGTGCCGGTTTGATTCCGATTGTAAGCATAGGCGTATCCGTGATGGGTACATTTGGTTTTCTGTGGGCTTCAGGCTTCTCACTCAACATGCTGACTCTGTTTGCTTTGGTGCTGGCAATCGGTACGGTCGTAGACGACAGCATTGTGGTAGTCGAAGCCGTACAAGCACGGATTGACAATGGCGACAATTCTGCCAAACAAGCCACCTACATCGCCATGCACAACGTAAGCAATGCACTTATTGCCACCACATTGGTCTTTATAGCAGTATTCATTCCTATTTGTTTCATACAAGGAACGACAGGTATTTTTTATCGTCAGTTTTCCCTTACAATTGCTGCGAGCGTTGTTATTTCCACACTCAATGCACTCACCTTGAGCCCGGCCATGTGCGCTCTATTGATGCACCCCAAGACACCTCGCCGCACAACAAACAAAAGTCATCTTAAACAACGTATCGAACAGGCATACAGTGCCTCTTTCCGACAGATAGGCAATAAATACAAAACCATATTGGCATGGTTGTTACATCATCCCTCAGTTACATTGCTAAGCATCTCCACTGCCGCTATCTTGAGCGCATGGCTTCTGCAAAGCAGCAAAACCGGATTTGTTCCTGAAGAAGATACGGGGACGGTGGTGGTAGACGTACAAACTGCTCCGGGCAGCAGCCTTGCCACTACCGACAGGATTATGCAATGCATCGAACAACGGCTGCAAGAAGTACCGCAAATCAATGCCTATTCTAAATCAACCGGTTTGGGGATGCTTGCCGGACAAGCCTCTTGCAACGGTACTTTCATTATCCGACTGAAGCATTGGGACGATCGAAAGGGAAAAGATAATACAAACAAAGCCGTCATTGCGCAAATATACCAACGTTTGACCGATATAGAGGGTGCCCGCATTATGGTGTTCGCCCAACCCATCATAGCCGGATATGGTGTAACCAATGGTTTTGAAGTAAATATACAAGACCGCAGCGGCAATAACAATGGTCGTTTACAGCAAGTTACCGACAATTTTATACAAACCCTTACCGCCCGCCCTGAAATAGCCCGCGCCCAAAGCAATGCCAACAACCGTTATCCGCAATATACAGTATCGGTGGACTTCGACCGTTGTAAACGCTATGGTGTAAGTCCGTCAGATGTAGAAAACACGCTATCGGTATATACCGGTGGACAGTATGTATCAAATCTCAATCTATACACCAAAGTGTACCGCATCATTGTGCAAGCCGCCGCCCACAGCCGATCCGATGAGACATCGCTTCGGCAAATGTATGTACGTGCCGCAAATGGGGCCATGCTTCCTCTGTACGACCTTGTACATCTGCAACGCACAGAAGGCTGCGAGAGCCTCGGCAACTTCAATCTCTTTCCCTCTATAGCCGTCAACGGCATGCCTGCCGACGGTTACAGTTCCGGACAAGTGATAACAGCCATCAGAGAAACTGCCGAACAGGTATTGCCATCCGGCTATGGTTACGACTTTGGCGGCATGACCCGCGAAGAAGTTCACAGTAAGGGCAACAACCACATCGTATTCGGACTGTGCATTCTGTTTGTTTACCTCATTTTGTGCGCCCTTTACGAGAGTATGCTCATTCCGCTTGCCATCATCGGGATTTTGCCCTTGGGACTTGCCGGCTGCTACGGTTTTGCACGTTTGAGCGGCATTGAAAATAACATCTATATGCAAATGGGAGCTATCATGCTCATCGGATTGCTTGCCAAGACCGCCATTCTGCTCACCGAATATGCTTCCACGCTGCACAAAGAAGGGCTGAACATCCCCACCGCAGCCCTAAAGGCAGCATCAATACGCCTACGCCCCATACTAATGACTTCCATAACCATGCTATTCGGCTTATTGCCACTGTTGTTTGCACAAGGTGTAGGCTGCAATAGCAGTCGTTCGCTCGGAACGGGCGTTATAGGCGGAATGCTCATCGGCACGATAGCCATACTCATATTCGTACCCGCATTATACTGCCTGCTGCAATATATCGAAGACAACCTAAAACAAAAGATAAAAAAGCGGCATGTCTGATCAAATCAAACCGTATCCATAAAACTGCGTTGCACTTTATTGAACACCACAATCCCCACGGTAAGCAACACTACCATAAAGGCAAAACTATAGCCCAACATCCCCCACGAGAACTGCCCGACACCCAACACCCCATACTTGAAGGCCTCAACAATACCCGTAAGCGGATTGAGCGACATAACAAGCCGCAATTTGTCATTCGTTATGGTAGATAACGGATAAATAACAGGCGTGGCATACATCCACAGGCTGACAAAAAAAGTGAGCAGCAACTGCAAATCGCGATATTTAGTGGTCATCGACGAAAAGAGTACACCAAACCCCAATGCCAAGCCTGCTTCAAGCAGCACCAACAACGGCACCAACAAAACATACCAATTGGTGTGAATAGTAATCGGAGTAAAGACCTGATAGTAGATATAAACCGCTAAAAACAAGCACAACTGAATGCCGAAACGCATCAGGTTGCTCACCACATTAGCCATAGGCACAACCAAGCGAGGAAAATAGACTTTTCCGAAGATAGAGGCGTTATCGACAAAAGTATTACTTGTTTTGGTCAGACAATCGGCAAAATACTGCCAAAAACAGATACCTGCCAAATAGAACAGCGGCTGGGGCAATCCGTCGGTAGATATTTTGGCAATTCCACCAAATACCACCATATACATCACAGTCGTCAGCAAAGGCTGAATCACATACCACAAGGGGCCGAGTACGGTCTGCTTATATTGGGTAATAATGTTGCGTTTGATAAACAACGAACACAAATCGCGGTAAGACCACAATTCCTTAAAATCGATGGCAAGCAGCCGATTTTTAGGTCGAATTTCGGTTGTCCAATTTTCCATATCGGCGGCAAAGATAGTAAAAAAAAACGATTTTCAAGCACTTGCATTGCCAATCCGAATTATTTTCGTACCTTTGCCACGTAAAATGCGTATCTATACATAGATACTTTTACAAAACATAGGAAAACGAACTACAAGGTTTACATGTATATGGATTCACTCGAAAACACGGTGCCTCAATCAGCAGAGGCTTCCACCGCAACACAACCGACAGCCGACACCACACAAACAACCCTGGAAAGCCGGGTCGTGGTCAGCAAAGAAAGCATCGCCAACCAATTCAAAGCCCTGCTCGAACGTCCCGTAGAAGACATCAAGGAGCAAGCGGAACAACTAAAGATGCAGTTCTATCGTCTCTGTCAGCAAGAGCAAGACGCTCTGCGCAAAAAAGCACAAGAGACTGCCGATCAGTTGGAAGAATACGTTCCCGTTGTTGACGAGATAGAGCAGAATTTCCGCCAATTGCTTAACATCTATAAGCAACAACGTGCCGAAAGCAATGCACGCAAAGAAGCCGAACTGCAGCAAAACAAACTGCGCAAAGAAAATATCATCGCGCAGATGAAGACTTTGGCAGAAAGCGAAACGGCAGACGTTAGCGGCAACATGCAAAAAGTCAAAGACCTGCAACAAGAATGGAAATCAATAGGTCAGGTTCCGCCCACCGATTCCGCTGCATTGACCAAACAGTATAATATGTACCAGGAACAGTTCTACGATTTGGTAAAAATCAACAACGAACTGCGCGAATACGATTTCCGCAAAAACCTGGAATTGAAGACGCAACTATGCGAACAGGCAGAAGCATTAACCCAAAAAGCAGAGGTGGTCGAAGCCTTCCGAAGCCTCCAACAACTGCACGAAGAATGGGCAAACATCGGTCCGGTTGCACGCGAGTTGCGCGAAGAACTATGGACGCGTTTCAAAACCGCTTCCACCATTATCAACAAGCGTCATCAAGACTATTTTGAAGCCCTGCACAAAAAAGAGGAAGAGAACCTCGCCAAAAAGCAAGGCATCATCGAGAAAATCAAAAGCATCGATCTCGACACGCTTTCCACCAACAAACTTTGGGATGAAGCCACTGCCACCATTAGCGAACTGCAAACGGAATGGCGCAGCATAGGTTTCGCTCCGAAAAAAGTGAATCAGCAAATATACGAAGAATACAGAGCACTCTGCGATGCCTTTTTTGCTGCCAAAACGGCTTTCTACAAACAACTGAAAGACCTGCTCGGCAACAACCTGCAAAAGAAACGCGACCTGCTTCGTCAGGCGGAAGAACTGCAAAACAGTACCGATTGGAAAAACGCTACCGATACTTTCGTCCGCTTGCAAAAAGAGTGGAAAGAGACAGGTCCTGTAGCACGCAAATACTCCGATGAGATATGGCAACGCTTCAGCAACGCATGCGACCATTTCTTTGAACAAAAGAAAACACAAACACAAGGTCAACACGCCCGGGAAAAAGAGAACTTAGAGCAAAAGACCGCATTGCTCAAAGAGATGGAAGAACTTGCCATAACCACAAAAGACGAAACGTTGGGCAAACTGAAAGAACTGACGGCAAAATACAATGCCATCGGTTTTGTTCCGTTCCGCGACAAAGACAAACTATACAAACGTTTCCGCACCGCTACCGACCGCATCTTCGACCAACTGCACATTGATGCACAAAACCGACGTTTGGACGCTTTCAGCAAAGAAGTGGAAGGTAAAGACGAAAATGCTCTGTTGTCAGATCGCCGACGTCTGTTGCGCCAATACGACAATTTACAGCAGGAAATTAAAACAGCGGAAAACAATATCTTATTCTTCACCGTAGCATCTTCCAAATCAAACCGACTGATAGAAGACATGGAGAAGAAAATAGACCAACTGAAAACGCAACTGAAAGATATTGAAACCCGAATAAACCTAATCGACAGCAAGTTAGACTAAGCACATGGCGCTTATTGACTATACCAACGTAGAGATACGTCAGCAAGAACAGGTAGTGCTGCATGACGTAAATCTGAACATAGGAACCGGCGAATACGTCTATCTGCTGGGAAAAGTGGGATGTGGTAAATCCACACTCATGAAAACTTTCTATGCCGAAATTCCCATAGCGGCAGGCAATGCCACGATGCTCGACTACGATCTCACACGCATACGCAGGAAAGACATTCCCTACCTAAGGCGGAAAATAGGTATTGTATTTCAAGATTTCCAACTGCTCACCGACCGCAGTGTAGAAGAAAATCTGCGCTTCGTACTGAAAGCTACCGGTTGGAAAGACAAAGTCGTCATGAAGACGCATATCCATGAGGTGCTCAGCCAGGTAGGCATGGAAAACAAGTGCTACAAAATGCCGCACCAACTGTCAGGGGGAGAACAACAACGCGTCGTGATAGCCCGCGCATTGCTCAACTCGCCCGAGATAATTTTGGCAGACGAACCTACCGGCAATCTCGATCCCGAAACAGGAGAAGAAATAATGCAACTGCTCTACAGCATTCGCACATCGGGGACTACCATCATCATGTCTACACACAACAGAAGTTGGGTCGACAAATATCCGGGACGACGATTGTACTTCAAAGACGGGCATATTACGGAGCAAGAGTAAACACAATACTATTCTTTCTCCAACTCGTTTGCATTACATCTATTCGGCAAAGTTCGGCACAAAATAACTATACAACGGCATAACAAAAAACACTACCATATGAAACTGAAATCAGTCTTTTGCATCATATGCGCCGGTATACTCTTGGCAGCATGTAGCAGCAACAAACAGACCATTCGGTCGAAACAACTGCAAGGCAAATATGAAGTCGATTTTTCCGAATTGATCAAGCACATAACCAACGAAACCGACGACTTTGCCACTTCTTTGGCTGCATGGTTCATATCTTCAATGCAGATGACCATGCAGTTTGACGAAAACCGCCTGATCATCGATGCCGCCGGTGCTACACGCACACTTTTCAACCTATTAGACAACGACTCTATAACGATGCCTATTTCGGTTGACTATAAGATAAAGAACGACTCCGTATTGTACACCCGTTTCGACAATGGCGACTACAAATCAATGGGAACGCTCCGTCGTTTAGGAAACAACTACGACTACTTGCGCCTTACCACCACCGATGGCGAACCCATGACACTCATACTGCGCAAAATAGTGGAATAAAGTACACATTATCATCTATAAATAAATAGCATGCTCCCTCCGCTCTGATAAACAGAACAGAGGGAGCATCTCTTTAGTGTTTGTCAAGACAACAACGGCATCAACCGATTCCGCATCAAGCCTTGGCATTAAAAGCCAACGCATACAGACGCATCTGCTTCAGCATCGCCAACAAGCCGTTGCTGCGGGTGGGCGACAGATGCTCACGCAGACCTATCCGGTCGATAAAATACAAATCGGCATCCAATATCTCTTGAGGCGTATGTCCCGACAATACTTTAATGAGCAATGCCACAATCCCTTTCACCAACAATGCATCGCTATCGCCTTGATACACCACATTACCATCTTCCATTTTTGCCGTAAACCATACCTTACTCTGGCAACCGTCTATCAGGTTACGGTCGTTCTTATCGGCATCCGATAGCGGCACCAACTCGTTGCCTAAATCAATAAGCAATGCATAACGATCCATCCAATCCTCCAATCCGGAGAACTCGTCTACTATCTCATCTTGTATTTCGTTAATTGTCATAATGCTAATTCCTTTCTTATAAATTGATACAAATGTTCGGCTATACGTCGGTCATCATCTTCGGTAAGTATCGCACCAGCCAAAGCGGAAGCATCCACCACATAATCTGCCTGCGCATAAAAGGCTTCTCGTGCCGACATCTGCCATGCCACAAACCGCTGCAAGTCGGTTTCTGTCTTTGCCTCTATAATGGGGCGTTCGTTCAGGTCGGTTAGCCACAATCGCTGTGCCAGATGCTCGTTGCTCCAACGCAAATAAACCGATGTGCCCAATTCTTTCAAACATTCCATATTGTCTTCCCAACACGGATATCCACCACCCGTTGCATATACAACATGCTCTATAGGGAGTTCCGACAGTTGTTCCACACAATCTTTCTCTTTCTTGCGAAATGCTTCCACACCATAGCGGCGAATATAATCGGCGGTCGACACACCGTTTATTTCGGCAAATGCTTGGTCAAGGTCTACAAAATGCCAACCCAACCGTTCTGCCAACATCCTGCCTACAGTGGTCTTTCCTGCCCCCATATAACCTATCAGATAAAGCGGTAATTCCATGCTTACTCCTCTCCTGTTGTCTGCTTATAATGTTTCTTTTCTTCATCATCCAATATAAGCGGAGTCTCATCTGTCCACACCAGTGTGTCGTCTTTCACTTCCGCTTTCATGAAGATGCCCGTTTCGTCGGGTAGCAAACGTTTCATATAATTCCATTCCTTATCGTACAACGTTGCCACCGAAGCACACACGGGAGCACACAATGTCTGTATGAATACTATCTCGTCTTTGCCTACCCACCAAACATATTCTACACCTTCGGTCACTTGCAGACGCAACATATTATACGTCAGTTCCAAGGCGGTCGATTCTGTTCCGAACCTGTTCGTTACAGTTTTTAGTTCTACTGGTTTTCTGCTTATTAACGCCAATTGGAGATGTCCTATCAACGTTTGCTTTTGCGAATACGAGAAGTAGGGACATAGCGAATCGGGCATCGTGTAAAACGCTTCCTCTATAGGATTCGGAACACACAACAGAGTCGGAGTGCTGATACTAAAAAAAAGCAGCACGACTGCCCAACGATACACCGCTCTTTTCATAGAACCTGTTTTCATGGTTTTCTATATTTTATAGATAAGCACACTGGCATAAGCCGCCATACCTTCTTTTCTGCCCACAAATCCCAAATGTTCCGTCGTTGTGGCTTTTATCGACACATTGTCCGAATCGGTTTGCATCACCTCTGCCAAACATTGCTGCATCTGTGGTATATACGGATTCAGTTTGGGGGCTTGGGCACATAGCGTACAATCGCAATTACCCAACTCATAACCCTTCTCACGCACCAATTGCATGGTTTTTCGCAGCAATATCTTGCTGTCAATACCCTCATACTCATTCCCCTTCGTATCGGGGAAATGATAACCTATATCCCGCAAATTGGCTGCCCCCAATAGAGCATCGCATAACGCGTGTATCAGCACATCCGCATCCGAATGCCCCAACAAACCCAACTCCGATGGAATACAGATTCCCCCCAACCACAATGCGCGATTGGGGGAAAACTGATGTACATCATATCCGAAACCTGTTCTGAACATAGTCAGTACAATTTGTCAGACAACTGTCCGGTTTATTTCTTCACCAGGTCTTTTATGCCGGCAAGGTCAAATGCCAAAGTAAAGCGCAAAGTCTGGTCAAGCGGGTTGGTCGCATTGGTAGCAATCACATAGGCAGCATCCAACGAGAATATCGACAGTTTGAAACCCGCACCCACCGTGCAATAGCGGCGGTTGCCTTTCCACTTGTTCTCATGCGAATAACCTACACGTGCAAAAAACTGACGGTTGTAAGAATACTCCAAACCTACACCGAACTGAATCTCCTGCATTTCTTCTTTGAAACCGCCGGGAGCATCGGCAAACGAAAGCCACCAACCGCGAGCCGACGACAAATCGGAATACCAATCGGTCAATGCCTGACCCGTAAGTCCGTTACCTTCGGCATCTACGGCATATTTCGAATTGCGGGTCGGCACCATATATTTGTTGATGTCGGCATTAAACGACAAACGGTTGTAGTCGTCAAAGGGCAATTCATAACTTACACCTATACGCAAGTTCGCAGGAATAAAGTTCTGTGTTTCTTTCTTGTCATACGAAATCTTACCACCCAAATTGGAGATATTCACACCCAAGGCGAAATAACTCTCACCCATGGCTATTTGAATAGGCAAACGATAGTACAACGATACATCGGCAGCCATTGTCCAGCCCGGATACATCTCTTTCGAAACACCTCCCATTGTCGAAGCATTGGCACCGTTGTTCATATCGCTATACATAAAACGCAACGTTACTGCCATACTCAAGTGCTCTATCAGTTTGCGCGAATAAGCCACATCCAACGCCCATTCATTCGGATGAGCATCCTGCAAAAATGTACCTTTTATATCGGTCAACGCAACATTACCCAACGAAAAATAGGTAAACGAGGCGGAAATAGCCTGCAAATCATCAAACTTATAAAAGCCCGCCAAGTAGGCCAAATCTATGTCTTTCACCAATTTGCGCAACCAAGGAGTGTAGTTGGCTGTAATTCCGCCATGACTATCCATAAAGGCATATTTGGCGGCATTCCAGTGTTGCGAGTTCATATCGGGAGTGGTAGCAGCCCCCACATCGCCCAAACCACCGGCATGAGCATCCGGAGCAATGCTCAGCGAAGGCATTGCAGTGATAATCGGATTCATCGTCTCTTCCGCCCGAGCAGTAGATACTGCCAACAAGGCTACGGCACAAAAGCCGAATACAACTTTTTTCATCTTTATCAATTTAGTGTTTTATTATTATCGTTAGTATTATTTCTTTTGTAAGCAACTCATCAAGAAAGATTTACCATAGGCATTTTCTGTTTTAAGCAATTGTTTATTGTGTAATGATTAGTTTTCCTGTTTTAGAGGTATACGCCGAATCCTCCGTGCGTATCTGTACCCGATAAAGATACAACCCCGTTGTGAGCGCAATATCTCCCATGTTCCATGTCATATTTTCCGTACCTGTCTGCTCATACTGCCATACCATGCGCCCCGACATATCATACAGAGTCACCAACGTTTGCAATACCGCATCGGGTTTGTCGTGCTGAACCACCAACGTAACGGTCCCCTGACGGCTTACTGGATTCGGATACATCATCACCGAGAATATGGAGGGCTCCAAACCCTTCACCACCTCAAAATCCAACTGTGCCGTACTGCTGTTGTTCAGCAAATCCCACGCACGGAACAGTAGCGAATGTCGCCCTTCCTCCATCTCTGCCAACCTATACGATACCCTACCCGACTGACAACTATTGGTCTCCGCTGTAAAATACTCATTCAATATATAAGTTTGTTTTGAGTCATTATCCACCACCATGGTCAAATCATGTCCGATACCGCTGCCCACCGTATTTATACCATGTTCATCGGCTATATCTGCATAAAAATGCGGGAACTCATTGGTTTTGCCACCATTCGTAAAAGCCGGATTATTCAAATAGACATGCAAGTCAGGTCCTTCATTATCAGCAATCAGCACATCGCTGCTACCGCCTACCACAAAATCTTCAGCATGCCCTATGGCTTCTTCCTGTGTCGCACTGTCGTAAGCATAGCAAACTATACGCCCCTGACCATAATTATAGCGTATGTCTTTCGGAACCATAAAACGAATCGAGAATTTGCCGTTCTCAACCTCAGCATCACCCTTAAACATCAGGTTCGGATAATCCACATAACTGTATTTCACCTTTTTCGACGCATCCGATTGGTCATTATCCAACGTTGTCAGTTTTTGCATCTTGTCCCATACGTTCAACGTTACCAATCCGTTAAAATCGGTCACCGTATCACCGTCTGCCCGCATAATAGCCCCCTCTACCACAGGCGACGACAATGCACTCAACGTATCTTGCGCAAGCGAAATTCCTATGCGATAGTTGTCCGGATAGTTTAGTTTTACAGCCGGGTCACCCAGCAAAATATACGCCAACATATTCTTGTCGCGCGATACCGGTTCTTGTTTCAAACGGTTCTTTCCTATTCTAATGGCATCACCTATCGTATTCGTATACTTATACTCAGCATCATGCTCAAACAAAGCGGTACAAATATTTTTGCTCAAATAGTCATTCTGATTGGCATAAACCGTCCGACAAGCCGATAGTATAGCCAATGCACCACCGTTCGGATTCAGCACCGCTTCCTCTGCCGCAGATGTAAGATACGAATCAAAATGGGCAAAACTACACGTAGCAAATAGCCAGAAACCTAAATTGCTGTTACTCATTTGGCGAATCTGTTGCGCATCAAGCAACCCCTCATTCGTTATGTTATTATAGCCGCCATGTCCCGAATAACCGAAAAACAACACACCGTTGTGCAACAAATTATCCAACTTGTTTTTGGCCAACGGATACGACTCACCCGATGCTTCCGTCGTTTGCTGATAGGCATCTATATATATTTTATTCACCACAAAATCCGGATTATCCGCACGAATCGCTTCCGCTGCCAAATCTGCACCTCGGGTATGCGTACCCGAATCGCCGTCATCTGCCAAAAAGCATATTTGCTGTTTCCATGCACCCACACTCTCGTTGCGTATGTAGCGAATTATCTTGTCTGTCACCTCGGCTGCCTGAACCTGCGTGTTCACAGGCAAACGTCCTACACTTATATCCATGGTCGACGACACATCATTCGTACTCTCATTATCATCCAAATAGGTAAAATAATCGTCCGTGGCATAACCTTCCACCTCACTCAACGAATTTCGGGCTTGATAGGTCAGCAATATGTTCTCGGGCGAAGTATGCAGCAGTTTGCGGTTATCAAACGATCCGTCACCCATCAGCAACAAATAGCGCGGGGCATGTTCTCTGCCGTCCGAGTCGTTGGCTCTGTCATACAGCATCTTCATTATACGGCGATAAGCCGTTGCATCCGGAGTTCCCGACGAAAATTCATTATACACCTCTTCTGCCGCTACCACTGCCGTTGTCAAACCGTCATATTCTTCGTGGGCTTCTGCCAAACGTTGTGCCTCTCCCACAAACGATGCAGGAGTAATAATCACCATGTCAATATCACGCAATCCATGCAGGTTCTGATGCTCGACACGCCCCACTGTCACCGGCTTATGCCATGCACAACGGGTCGGATTTATTACCAACAAGTCCTGCACTTCGGTGTTCTCCGCCAAAAAGCGCAATTCGGCACCCGTAGCATCCCACTCTGTCGGCACCGAATAAATACTGTCTAACCGTGTAACATTCCACACCTGTGTCTCGGCAGAAGCACCTCGCACATGATATACCGACGCCTTACTGTCACCATAATGCTCCACATTACGCACCAACATCAGGTTATCGGTCAATATCAGTTCACGTTGTGCCGTCAACTCCACATAATTCAAATACGCTTTCGCAGTTGGTGTCGGATTACTGTAAGTCAGCCGTATAGTCTGTACATTGCCGTTTGCCGGGGTCAACTGAGCATTCATAAATCCACTCATGGCTGTCGTTGTGGTCGACTGACCTTCCATCGATGCAATCATAAAAGAACGTGTTCCTCCCCCCGACGACACCTGCATCTGCACATTCTCCGACGAATTGGCAGCCATATCCACATAGCAACGCAACAACGTACCTTCCACTATATTGGGCATCGTAAAACGCAAGTCCAGTATCGGTTCTGTCGAGGTCAGGCATTCGCCATACCACTCTCTGCCGCCCCCGCTCAAGCCCGAAGCATCCACCAGATTCACCAACTCTTCCTCATGCAACCGGCAGTCCGAAAACGTGGTTACATCATAAGCCTCTGTCACATTCAAGGTGGTGCGACGCACATCCAACACATCCGACGCCCCCTCTGTGTCTGTCAGAAAATAGTAACCGTATTCCGAATACGTATTCATGCTGTGTATCCACCTGAACGAATCTCCGTTATACTGCCATTTCACAACACCTTGCGCATAAAACAATATATAATCTCCTGCACCGAACACTCCGTCCGAACCCGTATACTTATAGTAGGGCACAAGTGGCAGGTCATCTATTTGCGGTGTCGAGAAACTCATATCCAACAACGCCCCGCCATATCCGTATATACGCACTTGCTCAGGGCGCAAACCCATGTCGCGTATTTCCTCATACGTAAGTCGGTACACCCCCGATTCTGCTGTCCGTATCTTTACGAAATTACCTTTCGACAATACGGAAACATTCGTATACGACTGCAGCGATGCGAAAGCCGTTCCGCATCCCAATATCAATAGCAATATACTCTCAATCAGTCGTTTCATTTTATTCTGCAATGCAACATCTCATCCCCGTTCACCAATCCACTTATATCTTCATTCTGCTGCAAAAGGCGGGCTTCCTTCTGCAAATCCACTACCACCATATCCCCCATACGCACCGTTATATATGCGCTCAAACGGCATATGGCATCTTCCAACGAGCAAATCACATCCTGCGGAGTAAAAGCCAACGTCTCTTTCTCATTAACCACATACTCCAAGCGTGTGTCTTCCTTCCATTGCTCCGTTGGCAACATCTCACCCACTGCCAACGAGTTATCGAACGATACCGCCGATAGCCACGAGGCTCCCTCCTCTTTTGCCTGCGACAACAAGTCCAATGCCTGCATATTCATTCCTAATGCCACTGCATCGTAATAACGCGATGCAAAACGCTGCCCGATATTTCGCCCTAAGCGGCAAATGCGCGCCACCAAACACGGACGCATGCCCACCTGCTCCGAAAACGGAGGCAGAAAAAAGGGCTTACCACCTACCAGCAAAGCCGAATCCGGCTTCAAATACATCTGCAAACCATCCTCGTATGTCAACCCCGCTATCTTCATTCGTTCACCATGGCTATACGATTATACATCACTGCCAAATGGGCATAAATACTCGTATTCTGAACCACCACCTTTTCGGGTACCTGAATACGAAACGGAGTAAAGTTCCACACGGCACGCACACCGTTCTCCACCATCATATCCGTCACCTGCTGAGCATAACCCACAGGCACAGTCAGCACGCCTATCTCCACATGCAGATTCTTCTGCATTTCCGGAAAACGGTCTATATGATGAATCGGTATATGATTGATACTCGTTCCCGACAATTCATATTTCGCATCAAAACCGGCCACTATATCCAAGCCGAACTGTTCCAAACCGCGGTCGTGCAACAATGCACCGCCCAAATTACCCACTCCGAACAAGAATGCACGATGATGTCGCCTAAAGCCCAAAAACTCCTCCAAATAAGCAATCAACTCGTTCAAATCATACCCCACACGCGTACGGCCGCTCACATTCACATACGACAAATCTTTCGCCACCACCGACGATTCCACACCCACGCCACGCGCAATCTGTGTCGACGAAAGAGCCTTCACTCCGCGTCCCAACTCCAGTTTGGCATACGCCAAATACCACGGCAAACGCCGCAAACTCGGTTCGGGTATCTCGTAATTACTCATATTCATTAGCAATAATCCGCTAAAACACAACAAATAATCGTGCAAAGATACGCAAAATATCCGTAACACACAATATACACCTTAAAAAACGAACATACTTTCTTAAAGAACATCTTACCTCT
Organism: Paludibacter sp.; assembly: GCA_023666945.1. Lineage (GTDB taxonomy): Bacteria > Bacteroidota > Bacteroidia > Bacteroidales > Paludibacteraceae > Colicola. Next base: position 70,752 of record JAMPAY010000002.1, on the reverse strand, counting down.
AATCACCTGCTCACACCCACCGCCCCTACAAATCTCACACCTGAAACACATGCACAATTCCCCCTTTTGGCGCTACCGCCACACACAATACCAACCTACACATTTGCCACCTCATCTCCTGTTTTTGCAGCCCGCCCATTCCCTCCGCCGCACTACCTGAAACAAAATTTTCTCCGTCCCTCTTTCTGTATGAATATTTTGCATTATCTTTGCACTTTCAAACCAACTGACACCCCGCCTATGCTTCTGCATCCCAATGCCAAACTCAATCTCGGGCTCAACGTCGTCGAACGTCGCCCCGACGGCTATCACAATATCGACACACTCTTTTTCCCCATTCATCTGCACGACACGCTCAACATCGAGCGCGACGATACATCTGGCGACATTCTTCTGCAAACCACAGACGGTATTCCGCTTGATTGTACGAGCGAAGACAATCTCATAGTGCGCACCTATCGCCGCTTTGCCGCACGTTACACAATCGGCGGATTGCGTGTCGGTTTTGGCAAACATATTCCTTTCGGAGCAGGCTTGGGCGGAGGTAGTAGCGATGCCGCACATACCGCTATCGCCATCAACTCTCTATTCTCACTTTCCCTCAGCAAAGAGCAACTCAAACAAGAAGTCAGCCCGCTGGGAGCCGATTGTGCGTTCTTTATCGAAAACACACCCTGCCACGCCACAGGCATAGGAGAACAACTCACCCCCTACCCTCTGTCACTCAAAGGTCATACCCTCCTTCTCGTAAAACCCGATATACACGTATCTACCAAAGCAGCCTATAGCGGCATCACACCGCAGCAACCCGCCTGCAATCTGCTGGAAGCCCTGCAACTTCCCGTGGCTGAATGGAAAGGAAAAGTCATCAACGATTTCGAGACAACCGTCTTTGCGCAATTTCCCGCCATCGCCGGCATCAAACAACAACTCTACCAAATGGGAGCCGATTATGCAGCCATGTCCGGCAGCGGAGCAAGCGTCTTCGGAATCTTCACCGACGACAACGCACCTGCATACGAAAAAGCAGCCGCTGTTTTCAACGACTGCTTCATCTATACGGAAAAAATATCTTAATAAAAAACGCTTAAATCTTCAAATTCAGCCCCACGAAATACGTACGAGGCAAGGAAGGTCCGTACACATAACCTCCGTCACGTTCCATGCCCTTATCCAAATCGTCTTGATACTGATTCAATACGTTCTTCACACCGCAGTTCACCTCCAATGTATATTCCTTGTAAAGGTGTATTTCGTAGGCTATTTTTACACCTAAGTCAACAAAAGGCTTGGTCAGCGTTTCCATATCATGCTCCACATAGCCCGCATAGTGTTGTACCAGCATATTGCCCGTCAACTTGCCATTCAGCGAAATGGTCAAATCATGTACGGGGGTCAGGTTGAGTAGAAAATAGCCGTAATTATCCGGCGTTCTGAACATACGATGCTGCGGAGTCAACGATGCCTCATCGCTCCAACTGAACGGATCGATATACAAACTACGCTGAAACGTATAGCCGCATTGCAAGGTCACTAACTTACGAAACGACACTCCCGCTTCCACATTCAGTCCCGCCACACGCGCACCCGAAGCATTCGTTCTTGTAAGCAATAAGTTACCGTCTGAGTCATGCCCGTTTTCCACCAAGGCAAACACATTGTCCAATTGTGTAAAGAATCCCTCTATGGTAAGATTGGTCTCCCAGTGCCCGAAAGTCTTATAAAGGTCTGCACTCACCGTAACGCTATTCGAGTATTCGGGTTTCAACTTCGGGTCAAGCGTTATGAGCGCTACCTCACCGCCCACGGCATTCACATGAAGATCTTCTTCATAAGCCTGCGGGGCACGATAGCCGCGCGCATAAGTAAGACGCAATACTATCTCTTTCAAAGGAGTATAACGGATATTCACACGCGGCGAACATACCGGCGCTTTAAGCAACGAATGTTTATCCAGACGCAAACCTAACAACACCGCCCACCTATCGGTCTTCCACTCATTCTGCGCATAACCGCCATACACATGCACCTGCTGACGCATATTACGCCCATACCCCAATATCTTATCATGCAAATCGTTATACGAATACTCCACACCCGCATTCAACTCCGTAGGCACCGCCCCGCACATATAGTTAAAACGGTACTGCCCGCCCGCCAATGCCGTAAGATCGGTCGAACGTCCGTAAGCATCAGGATTCTTGTCCGTACCGAAATAACTGTCACGCCCTATATATTGTGCATTCGTATATACTGCCACATAGTGCTTGTTATCGGGAGTTGACCAATCAAACTTCAACGCACCTGCATCTATATTATGGCGCAATTGCTCGGCAAGGTTCGTCTCATGAGGCGGCAAATCCACATCACAGCCGCCGCGACGATAATCCGTTACATGATGATACTCCACCGTAATCTTCGAGTAAGCGGAAGTTTTAAAAAAACTGCGCAACCCTGCTGTTGTACTGTTCAGTTTCGGAATATCCGAATAGCCGTCACCATCGCGGTCGTATTGCTTTCTGTTACGCTGCACGGCAAAAAGAAACAAACCTGCTTTCCTATTATCCGACACCACCGAAGCATTCATCGATGTGTTAATGTCATACGCCCCCTTTTCCAAGAACGACGATGTATGATTCACATTAATAAAGTTACGCACCGGCTCCTTCGTCACAATATTCACCACACCGGCTATCGCATTCGCACCAAACACGGCAGATCCGCCCCCACGCACCACTTCCACTTTGTCTACCATACCCGTAGGCACTTGCTCCAATCCATACACCGATGCCAACGAAGAAAATATCGGACGCGAATCCATCAGTATCTGCGAATACTGACCGCCCAAACCATTCATACGCAGTTGGGTCTGACCGCAGTTGGCGCACGAAGTTTCCACACGCAGACCGGTCTGAAAATCCAGCACATCTGCCATACAATGAGCCGTTGTGGTCTCAAACACCAAAGGCGACAACACATTCACTATCGACGATGCCTCCTTGCTTTTGCTCTCATACCTATTGGCGATAACCGTCACACCGACCAATTCTGCCGAGTATTCACGCAACTCCACATTCAATTCTTTCAGACAAGAGGCTGTTACAACCACCTCCTTCTCTTGTGTTTCATAACCGATACAAGAAAACACCACCACTTGCTTGCCCTCAGGCAGATTATGCAGATAGTAGTGTCCCGATTCGTCAGTCATACCGCCTATCGCCGTACCCTGAACCTGCACTGTCACATACGACATATGTTCACCCGTTTCGGCATCCAACACATGCCCCGTCAAATTCGCATCCGTATCAGCCCACACACAAACAGAACAAAGCAGCAGAACGCTGCACAACATCATAGTGATTTTTCTCATAATTATACCTTCTATACAATCAAACCGAGTGCAAAGGTACAACAAAAAACACTACTGCGCAACTACCCTGTCCAGCACCATACGAAACACCGTACCCGTTGTAGGTGACGAGTGTTTCACAAAAATCTTCCCCTTATGATATTGCTCCACAATACGTGCTGCTAGCGAAAGCCCTAATCCCCATCCTCTTTGCTTGGTTGTATAACCGGGCTTAAACACATCCTTAAAGTGTTTCCTCCCTATACCCTTTCCCGTATCGGCTATGTCCACACACACTTTATTGTCGTTTGTGGCTACCGATAGCGTTACTATCCCTCTGTTCTCCATGGCATCCACCGCGTTCTTACAAAGGTTTTCCACCACCCACTCAAACAATACCTTATTGAGCATCACCATTATCGGCTCCGTATGCGCCGACACTTCTGCACCCTCTACAAGCAATGTATAAACCACCTTATCCGATGTACGCTTACGCATATAGTCCAACACACCTTCTATCACCGGCACTATATTCATCTCTTCCAACGCAGGTTCCGACCCTACTTTGGAAAAACGTTCTGCCACCGACTGCAAACGTACAATATCTTTATTCATTTCCGGCAACAGAGCATCATCCGGATATTTGGCAGCCAACAGTTCACTCCACGCATTCAACGACGAAATAGGCGTACCCAACTGATGGGCTGTCTCTTTCGAAAGACCTGCCCACACACGGTCCTGTTCACTCCGCTGCACGGTATATAGCGTATATACCGTAATCAGCACAAATAGAAAAATCACCGTAAACTGCACAAACGGGAAATAGTACAACCTACGCAACAAGGTCGATTCTTCATAATAAATATATTGTGTCAAACCCTCCGCCACATGCACCTCTATCGGAGTCGATGTCTCTTGCAACTCTTTTATACGTTGCGCATAAAACGCTCCTACATGCTGCTTCGGCTCTCGCACATTGCGCGAGAATAAGAACGTACCGTCTTCTCCCACCATATAAACCGGAATCGTGGTATTCTGCTCTATTATCGTCGAGAAGAAATCAATATCAGCCGTCTCATCCGCCATAATAAACTGACGGGTAGCCTCCGCCCACAACTCCATTTTCTTACGTTCTTCTTCTGCCAACTCATCCGCCAAATGATTCGTAAATAACACCGAACCCGTAACTATCAGCAATGCCGCCAATACAAAAAGCGTACGCAATTTATTGGGAAAATAATCTAATCTCATACATCCATTACACTGTTAGTGCTTGCAAAGATACAACATTCTTTCCATTTCTGCAACGCTCTCCTCTTGCTGTACACATCCCTCCATTCACACAAACATCTCCCCTCTGCACCCATCTTAAATACCTGCCGACAAAAAACTTTCCTCACCCGCTTGCGACATTCAAAAAGAAGCCGTATCTTTGTGGCAATTTTTGGCAATAGGTTACCTGCTATACGCTAAATCATACAGGACAACCTGCCATTAAGGCTGAAAACAAAAACAAACTTACATAATCCATTACATTATGAAACCGACACACATCGAACATTTGGGTATCGCAGTCAGTTCTTTGGAATCGACTATCCCGTTTTTTGAGTTCCTCACAGGAAGCAAATGCTACTCTATCGAAGAAGTGGCTGACCAAAAAGTAAAGACCGCTTTCTTCAAAGTGGGCGACACAAAAATCGAATTGTTAGAGCCTACATGTCCCGAATCCACTATCGCCAAATTTATCGAAAAGAACGGAGGAAGAGGCGGTGTTCATCATGTGGCTTTCAATGTAGAAAACGTTGAAGAAGCACTCCGGGAAGCAGAAGCAGCAGGCTTGCAACTCATCGACAAAGCACCCCGCAAAGGAGCAGAAAACCTCATGATTGCTTTCTTGCACCCCAAATCCACATGCGGCGTACTTACCGAACTTTGCCAACAACCCCAATAAGACGGACAAAGTAACGACATAGCATTAACCCAACTGAAGCCAAAGAATACTATCCTGACACACACCGGGGATTTAATGTATCGGAAACATCACAACAAGGTTAGTTATTCCTACACTTCAATCCTATAAATACAAACTAATTATGGACAATCAGGAAAAACTGAAAAAACTGATAGAGCAGCGACAAGAGGCTGCACTCGGAGGCGGACAAAAAGCCATTGACGCACATCACGCCAAAGGAAAATACACAGCACGCGAACGCATCAATCTGCTTTTGGACGAAGGCAGTTTCGAAGAAGTCAATATGTTCCTCACACACCGATGCACCGATTTCGGCATGGAGAAAAAAGTCTTCTTGGGCGATGGTGTAGCAGTCGGTTCCGGTACTATCGACGGACGTTTGGTTTACGTCTTCGCACAAGATGCTACCGTTATCGGTGGCTCGCTCAGCGAAACCATGGCGCAGAAAATCTGTAATGTCATGGATATGGCAATGAAGATGGGTGCCCCCGTTATCGGTCTGAACGATTCCGGTGGTGCACGTATTCAAGAAGGTGCTTGCGCACTCGCAGGATATGCCGAAATTTTCGAACGCAACATCCTTGCATCGGGTGTAGTACCGCAAATCAGTGTAATTTTTGGTCCTTGCGCCGGAGGTGCTGTCTATAGCCCTGCACTCACCGACTTCATCATGATGACCGAACAAAACTCTTACATGTTCATCACGGGGCCGAAAGTAGTAAAGAGCGTTACGGGAGAAGATGTTTCTGTCGAAGAATTGGGAGGAGCACGCGTACACGCTACCAAATCGGGCGTAACGCACTTTGTGGCTTCCACCGAAGAAGAAGCCCTTCAAGAGGTACGCCGCTTGGTTGGTTTCATCCCGCAAAACAACATGGAAGAAGCCCCCTTGCTGGAGTGCACCGACGATACCGCACGCGTAGAAGACTCTCTCAACGAAATCGTTCCGGCAGATCCCAACAAGCCTTACAACATGAAAGACATTATCTACACCATTGTCGATAATGGCGATTTCATGGAAGTGCAGAAAGACTATGCCAAGAATATCATCTGTGGTTTCGCTCGTTTCAACGGACGTTCCACCGGTATTATTGCCAACCAACCCAACTGGCTGGCAGGTGTGTTAGACTGCGATGCCTCTCGTAAGGCCGCACGCTTCGTTCGCTTCTGCGATGCCTTCAATATCCAAATTCTCACACTCGTTGACGTTCCCGGTTTCCTTTGTGGTACAGGACAAGAATATGCCGGTATTATCGACCATGGTGCTAAACTCATGTTTGCCTATGGCGAGGCTACCGTTCCTAAAGTAACCATCACTATCCGTAAGTCCTATGGCGGTAGTCATATCGTTATGAGTTGCAAGCAACTGCGCGGCGACATGTGCTATGCATGGCCAAATGCCGAAATTGCCGTTATGGGAGCAAGCGGAGCAGTGGGAGTCTTGGAGGCTAAGAAACTGAAAGCCATCGAAGACCCCGCCGAAAAAGCCAAATACATTGCAGAAAAAGAGGCTGAGTACACCGATAAGTTCGCATCGCCCTATCAGGCTGCACATCGTGGATATATCGACGATGTCATCGAACCGCGCAACACACGTATTCGTATCATACGCGCTTTCGAAAAACTGCAAACAAAGCGGCTTACCAACCCCTTGAAAAAGCATTCCAATATTCCTTTGTAAACATAATTATCGGTATGTAGCGACATTTTCGCTACATACCGATGCTAACACTAAAACACAATTACCATGCTTATTCTGGCAACCAATTGGGGACACGTGACTATGATTACGATCTTGGGCTTTCTCATGGTGTTCTTACTCCTCGTAGTGCTCATCTTCATACTCAAACTGTTCGGATTCATCATGCAGCCACGCGTCAAAGTGAGTAAAAGCACGCCCGTTAAGGACGCAAAAATAGTAAAGCAGAATGTCGGCACTGCCGACAACGACGATTGGCATGAGGTCAACCTCCCTGCCAATGCTACTGCCGCCATCGCTATGGCACTGCATCTCTATTACAACGATATGCACGACCAAGAGTCAACCAAAATCACCATCAAGAAAGTAGACCGCAGATACTCTCCTTGGAACTCCAAACTCTATGGAATGAACAATCTGCAACGTTAATCAACCAACGTCTTAACAACACCTAACAACAGACGACAATGAAAGAATTCAAATTCATTATCGACGGACACAAATACGAAGTTTCCGTCAACGAGATAGAAGACAACAACGCCGAAGTTACCGTCAACGGCACACCTTTCAATGTGCTCATTGAAAAGAAAGAGAAAAAAGAAACTTCTCCCGTACGCCCCGTTGCCGCACCTTCTGTTGCTGCACAACCGCGTACCGCTAACGGCAAACTTACCGTCAGTGCACCGCTTCCGGGGTCTATCGTAAAAATACTCACCACCGTAGGAGCATCCGTCAAGAAAGGCGACACCTTGCTCACCATGGAATCTATGAAGATGGAAAACAACATCGTGGCTGAAGCCGATGGTACAGTAAAGGCCATTTTCGTTGAATCGGGAAAGAATGTCATGCAAGACGACAAACTCATCGAGTTGGAAACAGCAGGTGCACCGGCACAAGCCGAACCACAACCCGTTAAACCTGCCGCTACGCAACCTGCACCTGCCCCCAAACAAGATACACCCAAACCGGCAGCACCCAAAGGCGGTTTCAAAGTAACCAGCCCATTGCCCGGATCGGTCGTAAAAGTGCTCGTTACCGACGGACAACAAGTTAAAAAAGGAGATACACTCCTTACACTCGAATCCATGAAAATGGAAAACAGCATCATGGCAGAAACCGATGGTACGGTAAGCAACATCTCCGTTAGCGCAGGACAAAACGTTATGCAAGACGACCTCTTGCTCGTCATCGCCTAATACGAACAGAACACTCATAATTGGCAGAAAACAATGAACTATATCAAATACCTACTCCTCACCCTCGTGCTGACGCTTAACGTCAGCACCTACGCACAACAGGATTCCTGCACAGCGGAAGCCGCTTCTGCATTAAGCGTAAGTACGGAGATTCAGACCATGGAAGAACTGGGCGTATGTGCCGTTTCTCAAGAAGTCAACGAAGATAGCATGTGGAACGATGTTCTCGCATTCTTCACGAAAACAGGCTTTGCCCGTATTGCCGAAGATTGGCGCATGATTGCCATGTTGCTAATCGCTTTCTTCTTGCTCTACTTGGCCATCAAGAAACAATACGAACCGTTGCTCCTGCTCCCCATCGCTTTCGGTATGTTGCTCACCAACCTTCCCGGTGCAGAAATGTTTCACAACGAACTTTGGACTGCGTTTTTAGATGAAACAAGCCCCGCCTACCACAACTATGGTATCATCCTTAAGCAAGGCGGACTGCTCGATATTTTATATATCGGCGTAAAAGCAGGCGTATATCCTTGTCTTATCTTTATCGGTGTGGGAGCCATGACCGACTTTGGTCCGCTCATTGCCAATCCCAAAAGTCTGTTATTGGGTGCGGCTGCACAGATTGGTATCTTCATCACCTTCCTTTGTGCCAATGCCATGGGCTTCACCGAAGCACAAGCAGGTTCTATTGGTATCATCGGTGGTGCTGACGGTCCTACCAGTATCTTCCTCACCAGCAAATTGGCTCCCGAACTGTTGGGTCCTATTGCCATTGCGGCATACTCCTACATGGCACTCGTTCCGGTCATTCAGCCCCCCATCATGCGTGCGCTCACCACTAAGAAAGAACGTGCTATCAAGATGAAACAGTTGCGCTCCGTCAGCAAAACCGAAAAAATAGTGTTCCCCATTATGGTTACTACTATCGTGGCTCTCATTCTCCCCGATGCTGCACCGCTTATTGGCTGCCTTATGTTGGGTAACCTTATGCGTGAGTGCGGAGTGGTCGACCGTTTGTCAAAAACAGCACAAAACGAGTTGATGAACATCGTTGTCATCTTCCTCGGATTGTCCGTAGGAGCTACTGCTACTGCTTCTTCCTTCCTCAATTGGCAAACCATCATGATTCTTGTCATGGGTATTATTGCCTTTGCCATGGGCTCTGCAGGAGGTGTATTGTTAGCCAAACTGATGAATGTATTCTCCAAAGAGAAAATCAATCCGCTCATTGGTTCTGCAGGCGTAAGCGCCGTGCCAATGGCTGCACGTGTAAGTCAAACTGTCGGGCAGGAAGAGAATCCCGGCAATTTCTTGCTCATGCACGCCATGGGACCCAACGTGGCAGGAGTTATCGGTTCAGCTGTGGCTGCAGGTATTCTGCTCACCATGCTCGGATAACGCACAGAAATACGCTCTATATGCAACGGAATCTGTTTCTATCGATAGAAACAGATTCCGTTTTTCTTTTCCCCCCTGCAACCTATCCCATTGTGCATTATCGCAATACAATACTTATCCGAATAATGCTCGCATTATCCCCCTCTACCGCAAAAATGCAGTCGGTTTAGTCGGTTTATTACGTTTTTTTTCGTACCTTTGCAGCCGATGAAAGTATCGTTTCTTACATTAGGTTGCAAACTCAATTTCGCTGAGAGTTCGGCTTTAGGAAAAGAGTTGGCTTCGCGGGGACATCTGCGTGCTAAAGCAGGCGAACAAGCCGATGTATGTATTGTTAACACCTGCTCGGTTACCGATACTGCCGACCATAAAGACCGGCAGGCTATCAAACGCATACGCCGTCAACATCCCGATGCCATACTCATCGTAACAGGATGCTACGCACAACTCAAGCCCGAAGAAATAATTGCTATTCCGGGGGTTGATTACGTATTGGGCATGAACGAAAAATTCTCTATTCCCGACTTTGTCAGTCGCCTGGAAGAACAGCACGAACGCATACTCACATCCCGTATTCGGGAAATCGACACCTTTCACCCCTCCGTCTCCTGGGACGACCGAACCCGTTGTTTTCTCAAAGTACAAGACGGATGCAACTATTTCTGCACCTACTGCACTATCCCCTTAGCACGCGGAAAAAGCCGTAACGGCACTATTGCCTCCATTGTGGCGCAGGCCGAAGAGGTGGCACGGCAAGGTGCCAAAGAAATTGTACTCACAGGCGTGAATATAGGAGACTTCGGGCGAACAACAGGAGAAACGTTTATCGACCTTCTACATGCCTTGGATGCTATCGATGCCGACCTTCGTTTCCGCATCTCCAGTTGCGAACCCAACCTGCTCACCGACGAAATCATTGCCTTTGTCGCCGATAGCCGCCACTTTGCTCCGCATTTCCATATCCCGCTACAAAGCGGTAGCAACCATGTGTTGCAACTCATGAAACGGCATTACACACGCGAACTCTTTGCAGAACGGGTCAATTTCATAAAGACGCTCATGCCCGGGGCTTTCATCGGAGTGGATGTCATGACCGGGGTACGAGGCGAAACACTCGGCGATTTCGAAGACGCATACAACTTCATTCAGGGGTTGGACATATCGCAACTACACGTATTCACCTATTCGGAGCGCGCCAATACGAAGATGCTCGAAATCGACTATATTGTCCCCGCTGCCGAAAGAAAACGACGCAGCGAATTGCTCCATCAACTTTCCGAAGACAAACTATCCGCCTTTTATGCAGCCCACAAAGGCGAGCAAGCCGTTGTGCTTTGGGAATCTAAACGCGAAGGAGATGCCATGAGCGGTTTTACGGAAAACTATATCCGCCTGCAACGACCCTACGACAAAAAACGCATCAATACTTTCCAACATGTTGTCATCTGAATATCCCCGTATCGCAAACATACTTATAATCAATAAGGGATAAATGTTTTCTTTCCGCTGAACATACTTATCGGTTTGCACAATCCGAAAATAAGTTGTATCTTTGCACCCGTTAATGACAACGATATTCAGTCGTTGCCCTATTCCTAAAAGAAATATATACTGATTTTATGGCATATGATATGACCAAACTCGGGCGACTTACGCTCGAACAATTAACCGATTTAGCCAAAGAATTTGGACTGAAAATTGGTAAAAACGCCACACAACAATCACTGATTTACGCTATTTTGGATGCGCAAGCCGACCAAAAAGCCATTCAAGTGCAAGCAAAAATGGAGGCTCGGGGCGAACAACCCGAAAGACGTCGCAAACAGCGCATGCACATACAGAAAAAAGCCGAGAAAATAAACCTCGACCATTTCAAGAAAAACGAATCCTACAATACTACCGAAACCTTGGTGAACGCTGCCGAAGCCGTAAAACAAGACAGCAAAGAAACGGCTTCTTTGTTTGCAGAATCGTTACCGTCAGCAAAACCTTCCACTGCATCCGTTGCTACTACACCTGCACAAACCGATTCACAGCCGCAACCGCAGCCGCAACAGAAAAAACGCGGAAGAAAGCCTAAAATACAGGTTGAGGCAGAAAAGGCGGCTGCCGAACAAGAAAAGCAGCAAGAACTTACGCTGACCGCGCCCGAACAGAACATTCCCGCAAACAATAACGAAATCACACCCGTCACACAGACGGCACAAGCCGAAACACCGGCACAACCACAACAAAAAAAACGGGGCAGAAAACCCAAGATGCAAACACAGGCACAAGCCGCAACCGAAACAGTGCCTGCTCAACCCGCAGAAACGCAACCTGCAATTTCCGAAACACATACCGAAACACATGCGGGAACGCACGAAAACACGCCCAATTACGACCACAAACGCAATACGGGATACGACTTTGGTGACAACATCAAAGGTAGCGGAACACTCGAACTGCTCCCCGACGGATACGGATTCTTACGCTCCCCCGATTACAATTACATCTCATCGCCCGACGATATCTACGTTTCTCAACAGCAAATCAAACAATTCGGGCTGAAACCGGGCGATACCGTCGAATGTACCATACGTCCGCCACGCGAAGGCGAACGCTATTTCCCTATCAACAAGATTTTGCGTATCAATGGTTGTCTGCCCGAGCAGGTACGCGACCGTGTGGCTTTTGAGCACCTCACACCGCTATTCCCCAACCAAAAATTCCATCTCTGCAGCGGACACAACGATACGCTCTCATGCCGTATTATCGACCTTTTTGCACCTATCGGAAAAGGACAACGCGGCCTCATTGTTGCACAGCCTAAAACTGGTAAAACCGTATTGCTCAAAGACATTGCAAATGCCATTGCGGCCAATCACCCCGAAGTCTACATGATCGTACTCCTCATCGATGAACGTCCGGAGGAAGTAACCGATATGGCACGCAGTGTAAAAGCCGAAGTCATTGCTTCTACTTTCGACGAACCTGCCGAAAACCATGTCAAAGTAGCCAATATCGTACACGAAAAAGCCAAACGATTGGTGGAATGTGGACACGATGTGGTTATCTTGCTCGACTCTATCACACGCTTGGCACGTGCCTACAATACAGTGGCACCCGCCAGCGGTAAAGTTCTTTCCGGCGGTGTCGAAGCACAAGCATTGCACAAACCCAAACGATTCTTTGGAGCCGCACGTAACATCGAAAACGGAGGATCACTCACTATTATTGCAACAGCACTCACCGAAACGGGCAGCAAAATGGACGATGTCATCTTCGAAGAGTTCAAAGGTACAGGCAACATGGAGTTACAACTCGACCGCAAACTCAGCAACAAACGTGTCTTCCCTGCCGTCGATATCATGGCATCCTCTACCCGACGCGACGACCTGCTCTTGCCGCAAGAGGTTTTGCAACGTATGTGGATTCTACGCCGACACCTTGCCGACATGAACTCCGTCGAAGCCATGGAGTTCCTCAAAGAACGTATGGAACGTACCGCCGACAACGATGAGTTCCTCCTCTCTATGAATTCTTAAAAATCATTCTCTCTACAATCTACAGAGCGCAAATTCCCTCTTTTCGGGAGTTTGCGCTCTGTGTATATTTAATCATCCGAAATTTATTTATATAAATATAGCCCCCTATTCACTTAAAAAACTTACAATTATCACCTGACAATTAGGAGTGTTTCATCTTTTTTTCGTACTTTTGCACGTATTTGTTAGCATGTACCTTTGCCCTATGGCTGCACCACTGCCACATATTATCATTATCAATGGCCCCAATCTCAACCTGATTGGCAAGCGGCAACCTGAAATATACGGCTCTATCGCGTTCGATGCTTGGTTCGATGCCCTCCGACAACGCCGCCACGATGTCCGCTTGTCTTATTTTCAGAGTAATCACGAGGGGTATCTCATCGATAAGATACAGGCCTGCGAGGGAACTGCCGATGGTATTGTGCTCAATGCCGGAGGATACACACACACAAGTGTGGCATTGCGCGATGCTGTGGCTGCCGTTAGTTGCCCGGTAGTGGAAGTGCACATTAGCGATATTATGCATCGAGAACCCTTTCGCCGATTCTCCTATCTCACCGATGTCTGCCGGCAGACTATTATCGGACAAGGTCTGCATGGTTACGAACTTGCTATTGATGAACTATTGAAGATGATATGAAAAGAAACATTACACTTGTCATTCTATTCACTTTTGCATTAGTCGCCGCCTACGCACAAAACCAAATCACAGGACGACTATTCGACGCTGCTACACGACAACCGCTCGACTTTGCCAATGTCAGCATTTCACCTTCTACCGACAACACCCCCGTTACGGGGGTCGTTACCGATGAGAATGGCCGTTTTTCAATCGGCAATATCCCTAACGGAGAATATACCGTGCACTGTTCCTTTATGGGCTATACGGAGCAAACACGCACCGTCCTATTACAGGGAAAGCCACTCAACATCGGCAAAATCTATCTCAGCGAAGATACACAACAATTGCAAGAGGTCGAAGTTGTGGCACAAGGCAGTACAATGCGGTTCGAGTTAGATAAGAAAGTTTTCTCTGTCGACCAGAACATTGCCTCTACCGGCGGCAGTGCTACCGATGTGTTGGAGAATATTCCGTCTGTCGATGTCGACCAAGAGGGAAATATATCCTTACGCAACAGCGAAAGCGTGGAAATATGGATCAACGGAAAGCCATCGGGCATCACGGCAGATAACCGTGCACAGATTATGGACCAATTGCCCGCCGAATCAATCAAAGAAATCGAAGTAATCACCAATCCCTCTGCCAAATACTCTCCCGAGGGCACAGCGGGTATCATCAATATTGTCATGAAGCAAGACCGCAAGGCAGGCTACTACGGCAGTGTCAATGCCGGCATATCCTATCCTTGGGGAGGACTGCCGGGAGGTAATGTCGGCTTCAACTTCAATTTCTCAAAAGGGATAGTCAATGCCTATGTCAATGCAGGATACCAATACCGTTCTGCCTATGGTAGCACCGTTACCGACCGTAAAAACATCGATATCGCCACCGGCGACACCCTTACCCGACTGCAGCAAGAGGGAACATCCAACCGAGGAGGTGGAGGTTTGTTTTTGCGCGCGGGAGTCGACCTCCGAATCACCGACAAAAGTACATTGGGTTTCTCCGGTTTTGGCATTGTGGGCGATAAAAACAGCTCTACCGTCACCAACACCTATTTCCTGCAAGATTATCTCACGCAAGACACATTGCGCTACTACAACCGAAACGAAGCAGGCACCGGCAGCCACCCCGGCGGTAACGCACAAATAAACTATAGTGTCAAGTTCAACCCGCAACACAATCTGTTGGTCACCGCTTCCTACAACAATTTCGGCTTTAACCAAAACAACATATATACGCAAGAAGAAGCCGAACAAATACTGCAACAACAGCAAATAAGCAATAGCACCGACCAAGTACTCCAACTCAAAGCCGATTACGAGTGGCACCCCACGGCACAGAGCCGATTAGAGGCAGGCTGGCAAACCGAACTCGCATGGCGGGCTACCCAAGCCGATGCCAACAATATCTTGGCGGACGACCTTACCGAGCGTATCAATACCTACTACAACGATTTCCACAACAACGAACAGACGCACGCCCTCTACATTACCTATGGCAACCGTTTCTGGGACAAGTTTTCGGTGCAAGTAGGCCTGCGAGGCGAATATATGAAGCGACACCTGTCGTCTACCTACTACAACCTCAACAACTGCTTGGAAACGGCAGAACAAGATACCTCCTATTTCCAACTGTTCCCCTCCGTTTATCTCTCTTATTCGTTTCCGCACGGACACGAGTTGCAAGTCAATTATACCCGTCGGGTCGACCGTCCTCGCGGCAACCAAATCAATCCCCGACAAGACTTCTCCGATTCCACCAATATCCAATATGGCAATCCTAACCTGCTGCCCGCCTACTCTTCTGCATTGGAACTCAACTACCTCAAACTCTGGGAAAAGCATACCCTATCGGTGGGCTTGTTCTATCGGTATGCCGATGGTGTCATACAGAACGTCAAATACATGGAAGGCGATGTAATGAAAAACACCTACATCAATATAGCCAAACGGCAGGCAATGGGAGTCGAGGTCGTTGGGAAAAACCGACTATTCGGCAATCTGCTGCAACTTACCACATCCATCAATGCCTACTATAATACACTCAGCAAAGAAGAATATCACTCCACACTCAATGGCGCACCCGTCGATATCTATCTCCAACCGCAAAATACATTCACGTGGAGCGCACGACTCAATGCATCGTTCCTGTTTACCAAAACATTCTCCGGACAAATCACCGGACGTTATAGTTCGCCGCGCGTAGTCGCACAAGGAAAAAGTTCACACTCCTACTCTATCGACCTCGGCTTGCGTAAAAGTTTCTTCGAGAAAAAACTCGCACTGAGTCTTAGTGTACGAGACTTGCTCAACTCACGCAACCGAAGCAACACCACTTTTGGCGACGGATTCTGGCAATACCAAATGCGCCGCTGGAACTCACGAACCATAGCATGCACTGTCACCTATAGTTTCGGCAATATGCGGGGAAAAGACAAGAAACCTAACAACGACAACGAATCCTTATCTGCCTACGATGCCGACGGCGGAGACGATTAATACCGAACCACATTGAAAAAGTATCTGTTCATAGCCATCGCAGCATGGGTCGTAATGCCAATCTACGCGCAAAACCGACCCTATATAGACGACAAACTCGTACATTTCGGGTTCTCATTGGGCGTCAACTTCATGCACTTTACACCCACCGAAACACTGCAACCACTCGATGGAGAAATCTATCATGCACGTGTTGCAAGCATGATGCCCGGCTTCTCTGTTGGTTTCATCACTGATCTCCGATTGAGCCGTCACCTCAATCTGCGTTGCACACCCACACTCCACTTCGGCATGCGCACCTTGTCCTACAAAACCGAATCGGGGTCGGTAAAAAACCTGCAAACCGATGTGCTTTCATTGCCTATTTCCATACCGCTCTATCTCAAGTGGTCGGCTGAACGGGAAGTCAACTATCGCCCCTATCTCATTGCAGGAGGCGGAGTCAGTTTCGATTTCGGAGGCGACAAAAACAGACCCATCCTGCAAAAACCTTTCGACTATTTTGTCGAAGTCGGCTTCGGATGCGACCTCTATTTCCAATGGTTCAAACTCTGCCCGCAACTTACCTATTCCATAGGTTTCAACAACATTCTTACACCTGCCGACGGGCGTACCGAACTGCCCGTGCAAGATGAATTCTACACACGTGCCTTGAGTCGGTTGCTCTCGCGACAACTCACACTCACTTTCAATTTCGAATAAACTGTGAATACTTTACGCCACTGCATATATTGCCTCATCATCACCGCACTAATCGCAGCATGCAACACCAACCCTGCATACAATAGCGAAGAACAAATCTCTTTCGATACCGATACACTGCGGTTCGATACAGTCTTCACATCCATGACTACCGTTACACTGCAAATGAAGGTCTACAACCGTACAAAACAGACCGTTACAATCAAATCGGTAAGCATGGAAAACGGACAGTTTTTCCGTATAAATATCGATGGTGAAACCGACCTCCAACGCATGCGCAACATCAGTCTTCCGGGGGGGGATAGTCTGTTCATCTTTGTCAAAGCCTACATCGACCCGCAAGACCAAAACAACCCCGTATTGGTGGAAGATGCCATTCTCTTCGTAGTCAACAACCGTGTGCAAACCGTTAGGCTCGAAGCCTATGGACAAGATGTCGAAATATTTCGCCGCAAAACCATCTGCTCCGACACTACACTCACTGCCGATAAACCCTATTTGGTTTACGACTATCTCTGCATCGACACGGCCTATACGCTCACACTGCAGCCGGGAACCACATTCTATATGCACGACAATGCCTCACTCATTGTCTACGGCAATCTCAATGCACAAGGCACCCTCCAACAGCCCATTCGCTTCCGAGGCGACCGACTCGACCGCATCTTTACACAAGTACCCTATACGGCTGTGGCAGGCAAATGGAATGGTATCTACCTTATGCAACCCGACAATACAGGCGAAAACTGCACCTACATAATCAACCATGCCGACATCATCAGCGGCAGTGTAGGAATCTACTGCATGGCATCCGACAACGGCAATCTGCCTGCTCTGCAACTCACCAACTCACGCATACACAATTGTGCGCAATACGGACTCGTATTGCGTAATACACATCTCACCGCTGTCAACAACGAAATTTCTAATTGTGCACAATACTGCATCTACTTGGCAGGAGGCGACCATACTTTCATTCACAACACCATTGCATCCTATTTCCGCAGTACCGATATGCAAATTCAGCCCGTCAATCGCGAAGACATGGCGGCCGTCTATATCAACAACCTCTCCAAGAACGATGCACGCACACATACGCAATTTCACAACAACATCATTGCAGGCATCCGCTCTAATAATCTGGTACTGGCCACACCGCTACCCGATTACTATTTGGGAGAATTTACATACAACTATCTGCAAGCCGATACCACACACTTGGCGTTCTTCCGGCACAATGTCTATGCCACACCCGACGATACCTTGTTTGCCAACACCTACTATTCGCACACCGACTACCGCTACTACGATTTCCACCTCGATTCTGTCGCACCCGCACGCAACATCGCCGACACCGCCTACGCACGTCTGTATCCGCTTGATAAAGAAGGAAATTCTCGATTTTCCGACCAAGCACCCGATGCCGGTTGCTATGAATTTGTGTGCAATTACAATATTGAAACGAAGTGAAATATTGAATTTGACCAACAAAGCCGAGCGCAGAGTAAAGCCACGGCTTGAACTATGCCGAGGCGCAGCCACAAATGGCAATGTTGCAAGCGTAGCGCAGCAATGTTGAATTTGTAGCCCCTTTCTTACCGCGCCCACACATCCTGTCTATAGTATAGCATTTTCAGCAAAATAGCAACATTTTTCTTGCAGAGAATCACCAAACGCTTACAATGCGTCCTCTATTACGTCTACGAGACCGTAACGAGACCATAACGAGACCGTAACGACATCTCGTCGACCTTTCATTTTGTCAAAATCGAGCATCCGCTCCTATACGTATCCGATCAACGCAGGAGCATACCGCTACCTCGGTAGCGATGCAAGGCAAAACAGAACACCTTCCTAACGGTGTTCTATAGGCTTTCTCTAACTATTTTGTATTTCGCAAAAAATATATTATCTTTGCAGCCGTTTCGTGTGCAATAGGTTTAACCTATACGCTGCAAATATACACTCCGAAAAAACAAATAATACAAATATACAGTTATGATTAACTCACAAGATGTAAAAAACGGCGTTTGCATCCGCATGGACGGACGTCTTTATTTTGTAATTGAATTCCTTCATGTGAAACCCGGTAAGGGTAACACCATTATGCGTGTCAAGTTCAAAGATGTAGTGGATGGTCGTGTATTGGAGCGCCGCTTCAACATCGGCGAGAAATTGGAAGACGTACGTGTAGAACGTCGCCCCTACCAATATCTCTACCAAGAAGGAGCCGATTATATCTTTATGAACCAAGAAACTTTCGAGCAAATTCCTATCGCACACGATTTGATTACGGGTGTTGATTTCTTGAAAGAAGGTATGGTTGTTGATGTAGTATCCGATGCCTCAACCGACACCGTATTGTTTGCCGAACTGCCCACCAAGGTCGAATTGCAGGTAACATACACCGAACCCGGACTCAAGGGTGATACCGCTACCAACACCACCAAGCCTGCAAAATTGGAAACAGGTGTCGAAATTCGTGTCCCCCTCTTCGTTAACGAAGGTGAAATGATTCGTGTGGATACACGCGACGGCTCCTATTGCGAGCGCGTACGCTAAGCAGCATACATCTTTTTACATTACAAGTGCTTTGGATTTCTCCAAAGCACTTTTTTTAATATTTCCCTTGCGGGGATAAGTTTTTTATAGTACCTTTGCATCGTGGAATAAGAATAGGCTTACAGAGCCGATTCTGTTGGTGGAAGCAGTCGCATGATGCTGTGGCTGAGGGATAAAGAAAGGGGCATTGAAACTATGCTGATTCCTAAACAATAAGAAACGCAACCTGACAAGCAGACTTGCAAGTGTAAAAGAACAGGTGGCAACATTTCTTAAGAAAGCATACAGTTTCGAAAACAAAAAGAATACCTTTTCTATTCTATACCGTATCGAAAAACACACAACAGCCCCCAAAGCAGAGAGGTTGGATTTCTACACCCTCATATTTCCCCTTATAGCATAGCACTGACTTTTACAAACACAAGGAAAGGAACTGATTGCGGATGACACTCATGTGGGACGAGTGGTGATACGCTCAAGCAGTATCATATGGATAAGTCCGCAGTTGTTTGGTGGTGGATGATTTTGCAAAGACTAAGGATGTAACCCTAATACAAAACCGTCTGAACAAACCGATTGATGTGCAATCAGCCGAATATGCAAATGCCTGTATGAGAACAAGTGTCTCATACGGGCATTTGCACTATATAGTAAGCCTGTTGCCACGATAGACCGACGGAGCCGAAAGCCGCTACAACAAAGCAATCTCGGCGCATAGAGGTGGTATAAAGTGCGCAAAAAAAACAATTATAGGCGACACCTTATCACCTACGATATAAGGGTACATTGCAAAACAACGAAAAACAAACAACAAACAATATGAAACAATTTCACCGCTTTTTTCCAACAAGCAAACCACTCCGTGGATTTTTGTTAATAATCACACTACTCCTTTATTGTACTAATAGTTGGGGAGTTGACGTAACTTTTTCTGCTGCTGCCTATGACAACCAAGGAACAAGTGGCACCGGAAGTAATGCTACCGCAACTATCGATAACGTTACAATATCATCAACAAAAGCCTATGGAGTTTCTGCTACAGAAGTTCGTGAATATGCAGGCTCTCAACTTACCGTAACCGCTCCCGGTTCTATCACTAAAGTTGTAATCACCTTCACAAGTTCCAATTATGCTACTGCATTCGGTAAGTCGGTTAACACAGGTTCGGCTTCTACCAGCGGTGCTGTCACAACATGGACTGGAACAAGTAATAACGTTACATTTACTGCAGCAAAGCAAGGACGTTGGAAGCAAATAGTTGTTACATACGAATCATCTTGCAACAAGCCCACCCTAACATTTAACAATGGGCAATGTGAAGTATATAAAACCTTGGAATTGTCATCACTTAAGCAGTCAAGCAATTCAAACGGTGCTATCAGTTATGCTTTCAAAACCGATGTACCGGACACCGAAGCGGCTATACACAAAAGTTCTACCGACGATAACACATGGTATTTTTATCCTTATGTAACTGATAAAAGTTATACGATTGTCGCTACGCAAGCCGCCGATGAAGACTTTTGCGAAACTACTGCCGAATTTACCGTAAATGTACCCGACAAGGTGTATACGCTTACTTGGTTTGTAAACGGAGAAGAGTATAGTACAACAGAAGGTACTATTCCCAACGCTCCTACTACAGATTGTAATGGTAAAGTATTTGTCGGTTGGACAGACCAAGCCAACATAACCGACGGACAAAAACCTGCCACACTTTTCACCACCACACTCCCCACGCTTACCGAAGACAAAACATTCTACGCCGTCTTCGCTACAAAAACAAATGAAGAGTCTTTAACAAAGATGACAACTATCCCCGTTGCGGGAGATGTAGTTTATTTGGTATATGAGAAAGGCGATACTAAATGCGAATTGAATGGTATTGACAACAATGTTGGAACTACAACAGAATATACTAATCTCCCCGCAGGACTTTTTCCTTTAGTCGTGGAAGCAGGTTCTATTACAGGAACCATTGCATTCTTGGGAACAGGTGGATACCTCAGTTATGGAAAAGGCACTGCCGGCAGCGGTAACTCTTTATATCTCTACAATACTACTACTCCCGACAATTACTGTTCTTGGGTTGTAACTGTTACGGGCGATTATTTCAAGATTAGCAATCAGGCAACCGCAACACGCTATCTTCAATTCAATTCTTCCTCCCCGCGTTTCTGTTGCTATACTGGCTCCCAACAAAACGTTCAGTTCTACAAGGTAGGCTCCCCTTATACCGACTATACTACAACGTGTACCGAAGAACCTTGTACACCCATTGATGCACCAAGCAACTTGCAGTCAACCGACATCACCTCCACAGGCGTAACACTGAGTTGGAATAGTGTGGAACACGCTGCACAATATGAGATACTCGTTACGGATGGTAATAACGACTATACCTACCAATCAACGTCCTCTACATATATTGTTACAGACCTGACTCCCAATACGTATTACTTATGGGGAGTCAAGGCTAAGGGAGAGAGTGGCTATTGCGATAGTGACGACCATGACAAAACCGCTGAGTTCACCACTACCGAAAAAGTATGTCAACAACTGCCCGCTCCAACCAACCTACAGGTAGTACGCAACTCCGATTGGACATACACCTTCTCGTGGGACGCAGTCGACCATGCTGTCGAATACACGATGAGCGGCACTTTCTCTGGTACCATAAAGGGCACAACCTCTACACGTGCAATCACTGTCATTCCCGGCAATACTTATACCGTTTACGTAAAGGCAAAGGGAGATGGATCGGACTATTGCGATAGCGAACAAGCCTCCTATACCTTTACTGCCGACTCTTACTTTACCGTAACGCTCGATGCCGGTACAGGCACATGCAGTCAAACAACCTTACAAGGCGGTATCGTTACGTTGCCCGATGCTCTTTCCACTTGCGATGGTTGGACATTTATGGGTTGGAGCACCACATCGGTAGCAGAAACCACCACAGCACCAACCCTGATACCCTCCGCTTCCTATACTGCCAACGCCGACATCACCCTCTATGCAGTATACCAACAAACCTCGGAAGACGAAACCGGTACACCCGCAGAAACAATCACACTGACTGCTACCGACTTTGACTTAACTACATCGTATAGCCCTAAGTCTGCAACTGTCAACGGATATACATTCAGCATTAATAAAGGGCTCAAATCTACTGACTCTGAGGCTAAGGATGCCATACAAATGAATAAAGGCAAAGGAGATGGTATTCTATATAACACATCTGCAATACATAACCTTAAGACAATACAACTTAATGTAGCCAAAGGAAACAATACAACAACAATTTACCAAGGTACAAGTGAGAAACCTACTGTAGACGAAGCAGGAACTGCTACCACTACAAGTACTATCTCTATTACTCCCGGTAACGAGTATTTCTGTATAAAAGTTAGCGGTGCTACCTATTTTAGTTCAATTGTTATTACCTATGGGGGAAATACATCGCTGATAACATACGCATCGAATCCTCAATGTACACCTTGCGGGGAAGCAAACTACGAGTTCGAGTTAGGCAACAAGGTTGTAAAATCACCTAAAATGGAGAAATTCACCAACCGATTGTTGTCCGACAACACAAAAGCGGTAACCTACTCATCCAATAAAACCGAGATAGCCACAGTAAATGCTACCACCGGCGAAGTTACACTCATAGGCGCAATAGGTGAAGCTGTCATTACTGCCACACAACCACGCGACAACGACATCTGTCCGGTGGAAGCATCATACACACTCATTGTACAAGAACCGCAAGTAGAGGTAGTGGAAGTAACCACAAACTCCATCATTATTGAACACGACTTCGAAGGCGAAACCGAAGTGCTGATGCAAGAACGTGTAACCACTATCGAGGGCACGGTTGCCGACGACATTTTCTTCTCCAAATACTTCGAAGCCGCCAGCAACATGAAACTATTGGCACTCTACAACGGTACCGACCACCCGATAGATTTCAGCAAACTACGTATCAGAGTCGCCAGCGACAAAAATTGGCCCACCAAAGTAGGAGAACAAACATACATACAATTAGACAACATCTCTGCCTTGGTTGCCAAATATCCCTCAAAAATGCTACCCCAATTGACCGAAATTATCCTATGGAGCAATAACAAAGCCACTCCGGGAACCAACCCTGCTCTCAACAACACAACATTACGTGAATATCTGAAAATGACAATCGACAATAAGCCTTACACTTACGATGACATGGAGGCAGGGCGAATCACAAATTGGTATTGCATCGGAGATCATACTACCTATAATGTTGTTGATGCAGATGGACACAACCAAATCACGCTCAATGGTGATGATGCCGTATTGTTGGAACGTTTGGAAGACGATGGCACATGGACAGCCATCGACCTTATAGGTGCAGGCACACAAGAAGCCCCCAATCAGACAGCCGTCACAACAATTTCATCCTTACATATGGATCAACCCGGTGGTTGGGCAAACACCACGGTTCAACTCTCCACCAACCGTTGTCTGCTTTATCGTAAAAAAGGAACAAAGAGTGGATATGATGCCGTAAAACTGAATATCGAAGACTTTGTTACCTTAGGTACGGAATGGGAAGGTTCTACCGTAAGCGATGGCAATGGTAACAATGCATTCTGCAATAGCGGGGAAATGTTTGCCGAATTAGCCGAGTTCGACTACGCACACTACTTCACAGAATATGTAGACCTTACCGAAGACAAGGCAGGAGTAAGCAAGAACGACGACGGCACTTTCACTGTCAAAATCGACGACCTGCAAGAACGTGCCTGCGATTACCTCAAGATAAACATCATCGACAAACAGACTAAAGATATCATATCGGAAACCAGTTATAAAGTACCTATCATTGTCGACGGTCATAAAACTACCGGCGATGCCATCTTCTACAACGAAGGAAGTACTGCCTGCACCACTTGCGATGTGGTGATATTGGATGGTGCAAGTCTTACCAAGAATGCCGACAACACCGAAAACGACATCCGCGCAGTACGCAACTTGGAAGTTTACGCCGGTGGTACACTCAACCTGCCCGCCGAAACCAATTATCAAGTACGCTCATTGGCTTTCCGCAGCAAAGAAGACAAAGTATCGTCAGCCACTTTAGACGGTAATCTGACAAACCTTACAGGCGAAACCTATCACGACAAGCGCATCACCAATGCGCGTTGGTATTGGATTACACTGCCGCAAGATTGCCGCATCAGCACAGTCACTTTCCGCAATGGTGATCCCGCTGTATATGGTACAGATTGGATACTACGCACCTACGACGGTGAACAACGTGCACAGACACAAAACGGAGGCTGTTGGAAAAACTTTAGCGGCGATGTAATGCAAGCAGGTGTGGGATACATAGTAGCCGTTACGCCCAAGGCAGGACACACCTATCGCGAATTGCGTTTCCCTATGAGCAACTACCAAACCGAGCATACCGACAAAGCCGTCTTGGTCGACGACTATGGTGCAGGCATGGACATCACCCCCAACCATAAGGGCTGGAACTTGGTCGGTAACCCCTATGTAAGTTACTATAGCAGCAATGCGTGGAGTGGACTTACCTTGGGTAAACTAATCGAAAATAGCGATAACGAGTACGAACTTACTAATCTTACCATTCCTTATGTAACCATTCCGCAGAACGCCGGTTATTCGGAATATATACAAGCCGAGATAGGCAACTACTCCCTACCTCCGTTTATGAGTTACTTTGTACAAGTAGGCGGAGAGCAAGCCGAGCAAGATGCACTATATGTTAATTTCACTGCACAAAGCAGAAAGACTGCCAACAAAGTAGTGGCACGCCAAGCAGACGCAACCGACACCGATGCTCCTATACGCGTAGGCATAAACCTAAGCAATGACAAAGGTGAAACCGACTATACCTCCTTGGTTATCTCCGATCGCTATACCAATGCCTACGAGATTGGTGCCGACCTGCTCAAATGGCGCGGAACATACTACACACGCTACACCAAGCCCGTCTTGGCAAGTGCAGGAGCCGACGGCGAGTTGGCATTCAACGCTCTCTCCGATGACGCTGCCCGCCAAGGCGTACAGTTGCACTACTTTGCCGCTCAACAAGGTCAATACACGTTCTCACTCTCTCGCCAATACGACCTTACCGCACTGAAAGAAGTTATTCTTTACGACACACAAAGCGGAACATCGGTCAACCTGCTGCAAGAAGACTATCGCTTCAGCAGCGACAAGACTGACGATAAGAACCGTTTCCTACTCTATGTAAGCGTCGAACGTACTCCTTCTGTAATCACCTCCATCGGGAATCTCGGCATAGGAATATATGCCATAGGTGAAAACCATAACCTACGCATACTTAATCTGCCTGCCGATGCACATATACGCATCTACGATACCTTAGGACGCATTATTGCAGACGAACAAACCCATGCTGCCGAACGTAACTATACAGTGCCTTGTGCAGGTGTTTACAACATCAGTGTCACAACAACTACAAACCAAAACCAAACCCTTCGTGCTATTGTTAAATAACTTGTGAATCATGAGAAAGATAAATGTAATACTATTCAGTATGTGTACAATGGTCGCAATGGCTATTGAAGTTCCGGTTTACAACGTCAGTTACAAACCTGTGGCATTAGGCGATGAGCAAACCGCTTACATCGCCACACCGCAAGTGCAAACCACCGGCAATGTGGGCGATTCCCGTACTACCGCCATTGGCAGTACGGCTACCCTACCCGCTTCCTCATCTTTCGGTTCTACATCTCGTCTGCTAAATGCGGAAAACGCGCAAGTGGGCAATACGGTAAATCTGCTTGACAACGAATGCTATTCTACTGCCTACTCCGATGGTTTCCCCGAGAACCCCAAAGATCCTTTCCTTGACCCGATAGGAGAAGTTCCCTTTGCTATAATGGTATTGCTTTGCTGCATGTTCATATTTCTGCGCAAACGCAAACAACAAGCATAATACAGCAAACATCATCATTAAAAGTCTTCCTCTCGGAAGACTTTTTTCATATACGTAATACACCGGATATTCTATAATCGCGAAAATGAAAAGTACAACTTTCTAAAATGAAAAGTACATTTTTTTGAGTGAATTGAACTCGTGCGAGAGATTATACCACGCGACAAACTTCTTCGGTTTGTCGCGTGGCTTTTTGTACTACCAAGTCTCGTTCTGCATCCGCCTTTGTTACTTCTCCTCCATCTTTGTGACTCCTCCTCCGCCTTTGGATTTCCTCGGTGTTTGAAGACTATTTGAGACCTGTTCAAATGGTGATTGAAAGGCATCTGAACGTGGCTTGTGACGGATCGACGCTCGCGTCTGTGCTGTCCGGCTTGCGTCCTCTTTCTTGCATCTGTTCTGATACCGGTTCGCATATTTACTCTTGTGTTTGCTCTGCTATCGGTTTGCAACCTTACTCTTGTGTCTGTTCTGTCGTTGGTGTTGTAGTGTTCTTATAAATCATGATGTCGGTGTAGTGCGAGTTGTAGTTCATGTGCGAGCGTTGCTCGATGCGTGTCGAACCATAGAACGGGTTGGCTGCCTTGTGGTTACTCTCCATCCACTCGCACAACTCTATCACATTGCTCTTCTCAGAGGTGAAATAGAAATAATTGGTATTCTTCAAGGTCAGTAGCACATCAAGGTAGTCCTTGAGTTTCCAATAACTGGTGTAGGTATGCGCATCGGTGGACAGATAAGGCGGGTCGATGATAAAACAGACGTTCTGCTTGTCTTTCCATTGGGCGAACAGTTTGCGGTAGTCCTTATGTGTGATGACAAGGTCGTCCAAATAGCCATCGGCATTGTAATCCGTTTGTTTTATGGAACAATACAGGCTTTCTTTGAGCATTTCGGTGAGCGATGTAACGTATTTCATGGAGAACAGCAAAGATGCGGAGATGGTGATATAGTCCACGAAACCGGTGTCTGCTTCTTGTCGGATGCGTTCGAGAATGGCGTTGCGTAAAGGTTCCCGGATAATATGCCCTTTGGGGTATCCTTGGAGCATCGTCCGTAGGTCGGCCAACAGAGCGTTGGTACGTGGAATGTTGTCAATACGCCGCCGGTAGTTGTCGAAATCGTTGTAGATGACGACGGCGTCCGGGCGTGTGTCCTTGACCATCCGACTGAGCAGTCCGCTGCCACCGAACAGGTCTATAAATACGTTGCAGTTCGTAAACTCGCCTAATGCTTTCTTGAACTCTGCATTCCATCTTCTTTTCTGCCCTTGGAACGGCAAAGGGGCTTGTGTGTAGTGTTTTTTCATGGTTTTTGGATGTTTTATTTGGTTGTATGATATATTTTGAGTACCTTTGTGCAATCTCTGACGCGGTACCTTTATTTGCATAAGGAGCCGGACATATCTTTTCGTGCTGTTTCGATGCAGCATTAAAATAGCGACGACACCGCTATGGCAGGACTATAACGTCCTCGGTAGCGGTGTCGTCGCTTGTAAATATGTCCGATTGAAGGTCAGAGAGCAATCGTACATAGCCGAGGGCGTTTTTTCATGCCCTCGTGTGCGTTCACTGTTTTGCTTTGTATGCTTCTATCTCTTCTGCGGTGGCGTCTCGGATGCTTTGCAGCACGGAGTCCGGAGCGGCCAGCGGCAGTGAGATACGTCGGAACAGACATTTGGTGTTGTCGTTCCTTACGAGCAGCCCGCCTTCCGCGGGCAGTATCTCGATGTTCTTGTCTCTTGTTACAGTCATATGTTTTTGTTTTTTTTAGTTGTCGCCGCCGGGCGACAGCGAATTAACTTATATGGTCATTACTCCCCATCCTTTTTGAGCAAACAAGGCACCAAACGAGTCAATACCTCTCTGTTGGAGATAATCGTCGAACATACACTCCTGTTCCCACGTAACCACGAGGGCATAGTATGTGGCGTTTTGACTTAAATCATATAGGTTGCTATAGAACTGCATTATGCAGTAAGGGGTCAGGTTGAGGTGCGAGAGGTTGATGCACATTTCGCCAATTTCGGGGTCTCCGAATATATCGCCAAACTGTTCTTTCAGCAGGTCGAAACCCATGCCCCAGTTGGCGATACCAGCCCAGTATAGCGGCTTGTTCGGGTCTTGCTCTTGCAGACTGTTAGCGAACCAGTCGTACACGATACCGGGCGGTATAGTGCAGTCGGGGTATGATTCCTGATATATCGTGCCTATATAGCGCAATTCCGGGCAGTCTCGCCACCCGCAGAACTCTGTGCTGGTTGCAGGGTCGCGTTCTGTGATGCACAGCAACTCGTCCGGCAAACGGATGGTGCCGATGTACACTACCGCGCTGCCAACGTACATATCGTTGTACATCTCGATATTGTCTTGGTTTACGTCTATCTGCATCGCATCGTTTATATCCAGCGGTTCATTGCCATACCATGCTTCAATGGCATGTGCCGCCTCGGAGGTGCTTGGTGTGACGACGGTCTGCGGCACGGCTACAACGGCTTGGGCGTATTTGCTCACGTCGTGTGTGCCGTTGGCGGTTATGCTGATGCTGCCGGTGGGGTTTACTAATTTGCCGATATAGGCGGGCAGGTTCGAGAGGTTACGCGTCACGTTGGAGGGTACGCTGACACCTTTCCCCGTGACTGCGTTCCAGCATGTCGTTATCTTCGTCTGCAGGTCGCTCAGGGTCTGCGTAAGGGTATTTAGGACAGTGGCTATCATAGGGCGGCGAGTTTAGCGTTCAGGTTAGTAAGTGCGGTATCAAGGTCGGCGAGCAGGTCGGCGGTGGCAAGTTGTGTCCACGGGGTGATGGCACCATCGGTGTACCAACAGATATAAGGTGCCGTACCGGGGACGACAAAATGTATCTCGTAGGTGGGTGGCGTCTCTTCCGTCTTTGGTTGGGTACACCGGAAATAGAGCATACCGGTGCTTTGTCCGCTCGGCAAGTCGGTGAGCGTAAGCCCGTCTGTGCATACGGCGAAGCGTACGTCTGCTTTGAAACCGACTATGGACAAGTTGAATGTCTCGAACGTAAACATCTCTGCAATGCTCTTGACCGCCGCTTCTTTCACGACTGCCGTGACATCGGTAGCGGCAGGATATAAGCCCAATGTTTCGCTCGGTGCGACGCCGTTAATCGACTTTATACCGTCTTCTACGGCAGAAGAAAGACGTTCGATCTCACTTTGCATGTCGCTTAATATGGTGGGGTCAATATCATCCATGTTATCGATACGCGTATGTGCCTCTTCGGCTCTGGCGAGGGCATAAGAAGCATCGGTGATGGCTTGGTCATATTCCGAATGTGAGTGAGATACATCGGCTTTATCACCTAATTGTCGTTCCACCTCTTCGGCTCTGAACAGGGCATCGGAAGCATCGGACACCGCTTGGTCATATTCCGGGTGAGAGTGAGATATATCGGCTTTATCACCTAATTGTCGTTCCACCTCTTCCGCTTTGAACAGGGCATCGGAAGCATCGGACACCGCTTGGTCATATTCCGGGTGAGAGTGAGATATATCGGCTTTATCACCTAATTGTCGTTCCACCTCTTCCGCTCTGGACAAGGCATCAGAAGCATCGGTGATGGCTTGGTCATATTCCAGGTGGGTGTGGTCAGTGGTGGCAAGTTGCTTCCATGGGGTGAGTTCATCATTATATCGGCACACATAAGGTACATTATCGCCGTACACATAGAATGAGAGTTCATACGTCGGAGACGAAGGCAGTTCTTGCAGGCACCGGATATACAGCATGCCATCAGGATGCCCGTCAGGGAGTCCGGTCATGTTGAGTCCGGTGGTACGCACCAATAAGCGCATGTCCGGTATTCGGAAAATAACAAACGTCGCCATCGTGATTTCCCGCATCACGTCGTACAAATCACTACCTATTTGCTGCACCAATTCCGTAGCATCGTACGCAGCGGGAACAGAGATGGTCTCGGACAAAGTGACGCCGTTGATGATGATAGTGTTTAGTGCGTTTTTTACAGTGTAATCGATATTGCTCTTGTCCACTTTGCTTTTGAGTGTTTCTTCCAATCCGGCAACATCCTGCTGTGGAATAGGTTCTTGTCTGTGTCTGAATGAGTCGAATAGGTCGGCGAATTGCTGTGCTGTGGGTTTGCAGCCCTTCTGAAACCACGCTTTGAGTTGTAGAATAGTCTGTATCATGTGTTAGGTATTTAGAGTGTGGGCACATCGGTCGTCTTGATGATGAATGCGAGCGTATAGAACGGCGGTCGGTTCTCGTGAGCAGCCTGTGCATTGGTAGGTCCGGCAATAGTGATATTATGGGTGTGTACCCCTGCGGAGGAGGTTGTGAGTGCGCCGGCATTGCTCTCGGCTGCACCTGTGTAATTTTGGTGCAGCACGGTGGTACCGTTACCTCCCTTTTTAAGGGTTACACTATGACTATGTGCACCGTCTTCTTGTATCTTGTGACTGTGTGCGGGCAGACCGCTTTGGCTTCCGGTAAGCAATACGCTTGCTTTACCACCGGTCTTTCCAATCGTGTCGTAATCATTACTTTCTTCCGCGTAGCCGACAATGAACCGCCCGCGTAAGTCGGGGGTGCCTGCTTGTCCATCGCAGAGTAGCCAACCTGCAGGGATAGCATTGATACTACCGGACCACATGACAATAGTTCCCTTAGGTACGGCATGTTGGCGCAAGGTGTCGATAAATACGTTGGTGTCTTTGAGCGATTTATTTTGCAAATTATAAAATGCACTTGCCAGTTTCGTTGTCCCGGCTACTCCAATTCTGGAGACATAAGTGGCATACCGGCGAATACGCGCGTTTTGGTAGGTTTCAGAAAGAGCCTCTATGTCTTCATAAGTGGAATTAATAGAGATGTGGAGAGCGGGATTGCCACGAAGCGGCATGAGTTCGCCATCGAAGATGATGAGTCCGTCGGTCGTGTCGGTCGATTGTTTAATAATGACATTTTGCCCGATGGCGGCAGTGAGTTGTTGCAGGAACAGTGTCTGCTCTTGCATAAAGTCGAGGGTGTCGGTCGAAAGCGGGAACTTGGAGTGCCCGTTGTTCTTGAATTGCTGGGTGTTCATAATTGTATGTTATTGGTCGTTTTTGTTAGCGTAGTGCGGTAAGCGGGAGGCGAGCCTGTATCTGTTGGTCATGTAGCGCACCTGCGTCATCTTGTCGGGGTCGGTATAGATGTCGGTCGGTACAAGTACGATAAAGGCGGATGTGACGGTGGAGATGGTGCTCTCATCCGATAAGACATCTTTCGGGGTGTCGTGCGCGATGAGATGGTTGTCTTCAAAGGCAGTCGTCTCGTCGTAGGTCATGAGCCATTCTCCTACTGCATCGATGTCCTGTATCTCGAAGCCCCTCTGATAGTCCGTGATGCCGAATGCGTCATCGAGCACTTGCTTGAGGTGGCATATCTGTGCCGTGTGCCGCAGTTGGTAGATGCGTTCCGCGCTGCGTGTCTGCAACGTATCGTGCAGCCCTTGCAGGGGTTGCATAAGTACCTGCACAATGCTGATAAGGTGCTGGCCTCGCAGGAAAGTGGGCAGCAGCAGGACGGCGAGTTTGGGGTAATCAATCTTGACCATAAGGGATGTAAGTGATGGTGGCGGTAGGCTGACCGTCACGGTTGTACCTGAAATAGCCGGCTACGGGTTTACAATAGGCATCGATGGACTTGTAATTGATGCCGTCTTCGCAATGTGCTGCCTGTGTGAGAGTCACCATCTCGACACCGGGCACGGCTTGCAGGGCATCGACGAGGCTGTTGGTCCGGAACTCACCGTCGAACGGCAGGCTCTCTATGTAGTGCTTGATGGCATCCTCCACGGGCTGCGAGCCGTCGGCGAGTGACGTGCCGGTAGCGTTGAGCAGCATAGGGTTGTAGTAGATGATTATTGCGAGGCGCAGGTAATCGCCCTCTTGGCTGATTACATCTATACGCACGCCGGCGTCCTTTACTTCGTGCAGATACGCGAGGAACGCGGTGCGCTCGTCCTCATCGAGCGGTGCAGGTCCGGATTTGGCGACACGCATGTACAGCGTAGCATTGCTCTCGGAGCAGGCGGCATGGTGTACTATCTGCTTCCCGGCTATCTCGTCGTCGGTCAGTTGGGCGGTGTCGTACCTGTCCGTTCCGGCGATGAGGGGCAGACCGTAGAGGAAGGCTTTCGCTTTCTCGGTGTACCAACGCAACGAATGAGGCTTCATAGAGGCAATGTAGTCTTCCACCTCTTGCGTGTGGGTGTCGATGAGTTTTTCCAATGTCCAGATAGCGGCTGCCACAATATAGAGCAGCAGCGACTCGATGGACACCTTGCTGAATGTCTTGTCGAAGGTGGCATCGTCTTGCCAGCCGTAGGCGTCTTGCAGTTGTTTGTCCGCCATAAATGCGGCGGTGAGTTCTTGTTTGATTTGGGAAATGGTGCGTGCCATAGTTATGCTATTTTGTATGATAGTTCACATTCTCTTCTGAAACCTTTACCCACGGCATAGGTTATCTTGACTGCTTTGACGAGATAGGTACCTTCTCGTTCCGGGTTGTTAGGGTCAATAAGTCTGACTGCGTCGCCTGCTTTCACTTGCGGACTGCCAAAGCCGGTTATCTTACCTGTATAACCATCGTAGGCGCAACGCTCCAGTTCTGCATTGGCTCTGTCGTGCAGGGCTTGCTCGGTCTGTATCTCCGAACCGAAGTGTAATGTGCGCTTGGAGGCGTCGCTACCGGTGTCGCCCACTTGGACGGTCAGTTTCTTGCCTGTGCGGTCGGTGGAAGTGGCGGTAATCTGTAGGTGCAGGTCTTCTTTGCGCTGAAAGGTGAGGTCAGACTTGACGATGTTCGGGGCTTGCTTCTTCTCTCGTAGTTCATCAAGCAGGGTGCAGTCGCGCGTACCGAAGATATAAGTGTGCGTATTGAACCCTTGACTATCGTAGGGGTAGAAACAATGGAGTGTTTGTGTGTCAGGGTTAAGATGTACGCAGAAGCCATATTGCTCTCTGAGGGCTTTGACTACCTGCAAGGAGCTGGCGGCGCGAATGACATAGCCTGCGTCGAGATTGACCTGCATTGTTTCTTGTATCGTGTAAGCAGGAAACGCAAATTGCAATACTTCGGTAAGGGTTGTTTTTTCCCACACCTTATTGAGTTTGTTTTTGCGCAGTTGATACCACTCGTCCTCTATATCAAGTACGAGGGGTGTACCATCGCCTATATGTGCGAGGTATCCCTCAAACTCGGTGTTAAGGTTATCGCCATATCCAAGGCGGATAGTGGCTTTGTCGCCGGTATGTATATAATCGAGTATGCCTTTGCCGTCCTCACGCTTAAAATGGCGAGGGATAGTAACCTTGGCGGTGTTGCCGATAGTGTCTATGGAGAGGTTGATGCTGACGGCATTGATACCGGCATTCTCACCATAGAAGCGTGCAGAGCCGATAGTTATTTCCGATTTGGGTACGACAAACATAGTTTAATTGCCATTTAATAGGTGTTTTAAGGGTGCGTTGGCACAGATTTTGTCAGACTATGAGTGTATGAAGCGTTTATTGAGCATAGTATGTTTTTTACTGCCGATGGTGATGGCTTACGCCAGTGATGTTACCATCGATAAGGAGCGTTGTACTATTACCAAGGACGGCAAGACTTTTCCGTTGCATGGTGATGTTCAAATTGTCGAAAGTGGTGAAGACATAACTATTAAGTTGGTTGACCATTATGCAGACCTTGAAGTAAAGGTCGTAGAACATTATCCTGATGATTGTGGCGAAGTGAAATTGGTAGAACACTATGCTGATGTTAAAGTCAAAATAGTAGATTCTTATGCCGATATAGAGGTCAAGATAGTTGAACACTATCCAGGGCTTAAATAAAAAACTCTACCGGCTTTATACTTCTTGCCACAAGCGAATACTTGATTGTGTCTTGGTAGTCTTTCAGCAACTCTAAACTTGTTAATTTCTCAAAGTAGATATTTTCGATGTTGAGGTCGGCGAGTATGTCGCAGTCATAGACCTCAAATGAGGTATTCGTCTCAAACAGTTCCCTTAACTTTTGCATTTTCTCTCGTGGGTATAGATGATTCTCCATATCCACGAGTATGCCGTCTAATGTTATTTTCCACGCATCTAACCCAAAACTTTCAATCACTACACTATCACTCCCGTCCACATGAGTTGTAACGATGTTTTTATCCCTCTCAAACTTCATCATCGGTGGCGGTGCAAGAACTCCGCTAATGGCATCGGAGAGGATGCCATTGCGGAACTCATACACAGTCCCATCTTTGGGGTTGCGCAGTGTCAGGTCGGCGTATGAACATTCATCGACATACATATTAGCCCCGATGCGGCTTTTGATGACGGCTATGTTAGCCCTTCCTGTTCCTACGCTAATAGCAGCGTCTGAGGCGTAAGCAGCAGCGATGCCTTGCTGTATTACTTCTCGTTTGGGTTTGCCGGAAGGGGCATAGCCGAAAGCGGCAAAGAGTCTATCTGTGATGTCGATGTTAATCATAAAGCGGATTTGATACCTAACATACCTTTGTCTGCGAGCCATCGTATCTGTGCCACTTTTTCCGCCCATACCTCATCATCGAGGTCTTCGGGAAAGGGAATGTGGAGATACAGACTTATGCAGGCATTGAATTTGCGAATTTCGTTTGAAAGGTTCTGTTGTGGGTTATTGTCTTCGATAGCGTCTATCTCCGGATAACCCGTTAGCAGTTTTTTATGATAGCAGTGCGCACGGGCATAAGTTTGACAACAGCGTCAAAGGCTCCATAGAACAGTCCGTCGTCGGCTTTGACTGCATCTTTGCCGCTAAGCAGACAGGCGTTTACAAGGATTTCCTTTGCTTTGTCGGGATTTTTGTCAACCCACTTCTCAAACTCCCCCATGGTCTTGCGGTCAGGAACACGCACTACCACATCCATATACTCATTGCCGTCATCGTCCTTAGGAAGGGAGGCAATCTTAACTTTGTTTTCGCCGTAGCGTTCTTTCCATACTTTGATGGCTTCGGGAGTTACACCCTCAGGCAATCTGCCTGTTAATTCTTTCGTTTCCATTAGTGCGCAATGTTATAATCAATATCGAGACAAAACATCTCAAATTCCTGTTTAATATCGTCATCGCTCCCAACGCTGCGTCCTTGCGACTTGAACTTGGCTTTGATGACATCGATGATGATTTCGTTTTCCTCATCTACAAAGGTAACGATAATGTCGAAGGGCTTAATAGCAAGCAAATTGCCACCGGCGGCTTTTTCTATCTCAGATACAGAGCGAAGACGCAATCCGAGTGTACACTTGTTTTCTATCTTACCTTTGCTCCAACTGGAAGGTTTGTTGCTACCAAGCGAATAGTTGACGGCATGAGCCTGTTCGGTACCATACTCTATTTTGGTAACTTCGTAGTCGATGCTGCCAAGAAAGGCTATTTGCACATCGCCATTATCGAAGGTCTTACCCATTCTTGAAATTACTGCCATAATCAGATACTTGTTTTGAGGTTAATAGTACCCTTGAACTCGTCTATCTGCCCAGTGGGTACAATGACAAATGAAACATTCAACTCACGAGGTGAGATAAGCAGATTGCTCTCCGGGGCAACTGTGGTTTTGCCGTCAGATATTTCCCCTTTGGCAATCATCGGGTCAAACACATCTCCGTCCGCCAGTTTCTCAAAATAGGTAACAAGAGCCTGTGGGAGTTTGCCCGTCGATGCATTAACAGGCTGTGTACTCTTCACCTTGGGCAACAAGCAGACGCGCAAGCCCCTTACCACCTTATCCAAAGTGCGACCATAACTAATGGTGTACTCGTTGAAGTAGCCATTCTTATCGCGAATGATAGGCGTACAGGTGTGGTCGTTGTTCCAATAGTAACCGGCAATGCCGGTGTATGATACGGCAAAGATGTAACCCTTAGTGTCTAAATTTTCTAATTGAGAATCCCAGCCTGCTATGGTTTGGTGATTGCTAAGTCCGGCAACGAGCCATAGGTTATTGAGGGTATCGACAAGATTACCCCCTTCCACCTCCCCGATATTCTCGTTCACCGCTTTCATAGCAAGGCTGCCGAGCATTGTACCAATGTCCGCTCGTTTCTGACGAATAGCATCCAGCGCATCGGCGGTTTTCCAGTCTTGACCAATACAGAGCGAAACCTTGTAGGCTTCCATGACCTGACCGCTCACTGTGATATTTCTCAGGTCAAGGGCAGCGATGGCGAGCATGTACTCATTGTCTCGGATAATCAAAACTATCCTCCTTTTGAACTGCATCGTAGCCAAATTCGTTCCGTAGCATTAGTCATCGGTGTCATACGTTTAGAATGACAACATGATGCAGTTGTAAGATACCCCAAAACGTGTCTATTTTTAGAACGAAAAGTACACAAAGAATAGCCCCAAAACGCCGAGACAAGCACAAAAACGCCCTATTTTTGGGATAAAATACTGATTTTCGTAGGTTTATAGCAAAAAACTCGAGCCGTTTTTATGTATTATGGGGGTCAACTCGAGGCATTTTTGTGCATTTTAGGGGCAAACTCATGCCGTTTTTGAGCAGAGTTATCTATACCCATTTCTATACCCAATGCCATTTTTTGTCTAATTCTTGCCCACGGACGAGAGTCCCCCAAACGACCGTATTCTTCTCCGGAAATACCCCCAAACACGCCCTTGCTACAATCAAAACATAACCACCTTGTCAGCCTATTGCCAACAAGGTGTACACTTGCTCTGACTTTGTGCCGAGCGTGAGCGGAGCGTAGGTCAGCCTATTGCCAACAGGGTGTACACTTGCTCTGACCACTATTTGAGGGGGCTTTGAATGCTGTTTAATGGCTGTTAGAATGCCCTTTAATAGCCGTTGTTTGGTGGTCACCTATGCTTAGTATCTCGTGTAGCATGCCCAAACGA
This sequence comes from Paludibacter sp., assembly GCA_023666945.1. Classification (GTDB taxonomy): domain Bacteria; phylum Bacteroidota; class Bacteroidia; order Bacteroidales; family Paludibacteraceae; genus Colicola. Next base: position 33,333 of record JAMPAY010000002.1, on the reverse strand, counting down.
GTACGTGTGTGCGGGCTATGCGTGCGCGCATAATGCGCGTGAAGCGTCTTTTCGCCCGTTTGGCGCGCTCTTTGGCGGCGGTTGAAGAAGATGATACACCACCCGCAAAAACAGCACAGGAAAAGGGGCAAAAAGCAGCCGTTTCGCTTACTCTTTGCCCCGTGAATGGAGACGCTGTTTCTATAAGGTGTATAAATCAAGAGACACTGTCTCTATAAGGTGTATAAATCAAGAATTGCCCGCGTTACGATGTCCGAACACATCGGATGAGCGCAGTTTGGAGACTCGATGCACAACGAATGCCAAGTGATGCCAAGTAGATGCACAATCTGAATGCCCGTTTCTTGTCCAAAATGCACAATGAATGCCAAGTAAATGCACGGTCTTTGTACAATTCATTTTCTTCCGTAGAAACGCAATACTTTATAAATCAATCAACTACAAAACGCCCGTTTGTACAATTCATTTTCCGCCCCATAATTCGTTTCTGACAAAATAGAAGTAGCACTATAGTATTGATATCCCAATACTATAGTTTCCAAAGGCTTTATTCAGTTCCTATGAGAGAGTACAAAAAAAGCAGCCGTTCGGCTGCTTTTTTTGTATGCGGTCAGGTCTTATTTCTGTCGTATGAAAATACTAACCGGTGTACCGTTGAAATTCCACCATTCGCGCAATTTGTTTTCGAGAAAACGCCGATAGGGTTCTTTTACGTACTGCGGCAAGTTGGCAAAAAAGACAAATGTAGGAATCTGCGTATTGGGCAGTTGGGTTACGTACTTTATTTTGATATATTTACCCTTATTGGCCGGTGGCGGATAGTTCTCTATAAGCGGCAAGAAGCGTTCATTGAGTTTGGCTGTGGAAATTTTGCGTTGTTTGTTGTCATAAACATCCAATGCGGTTTCCATTACTTTGTAAATACGCTGTTTGGTAAGTGCCGATGCAAAGATAATGGGAAAATCGGTAAAAGGCGCGAGTCGCTCGCGTATGGATTTCTCAAAATGTTTGATGTCAGCATTGGTTTTGCTTTCTACAAGGTCCCATTTATTAACGCATACAACCAATCCCTTCTTGTTCTTTTGTATAATCGAAAAGATATTCAGGTCCTGACTTTCGATACCTCTGGTTGCATCAAGCATCAGTATGCAAACATCGGCATTTTCGATGGCTCTAATGGAGCGCACAACCGAATAATATTCAAGATCTTCATTTACTTTGGCTTTTTTGCGTATTCCTGCAGTATCTACAAGGTAGAAATCTTTACCGAATTTATTGTAACGTGTATAGATAGAGTCGCGTGTCGTTCCGGGAATGTCGGTAACAATGGTTCTGTCTTCACCGATAAGTGCATTAAGAATAGACGACTTTCCTGCATTAGGACGCCCCACTATAGCAAATCGAGGGAGTTCTTCTTGCACATCTTCGGGTTTGTCGGGGTTGAAACGCGATAGAATTTCATCAAGCAAATCGCCCGTACCGAGTCCGTTGACTGCCGAAAGAATAAATGGCTCGCCCAGTCCGAGTCGGTAAAACTCGGTGGCGGCATATTGCAAGTCAAATGTATCAACCTTATTTGCTGCCAAAACCACAGGTTTACCTGCTTGTCTGAGCAAGCGTGCAACTTCCATATCGAAATCGGTTACACCTTCGTTCACATCCACCACAAAAAGTACAACATCGGCTTCCGATATGGCAAGATTAACTTGTCGCTGAATTTCTCCTTCAAAAATATCATCGGAGTTAACCACCCAACCTCCCGTATCTATAACGGAAAAGTCTTTGCCGTTCCATTCGCTTTTGCCGTACTGGCGGTCGCGTGTGGTACCGGCTTGTTCGTTTACGATAGCCCGTCTGGTTTTGGTCAGACGGTTAAAAAGAGTCGATTTCCCTACATTGGGACGCCCCACTATAGCCAATATATTCGCCATAATTTGTTAAATATTGATTGTGTTAGTATTTGTATTGCTACAGAATCGTTTTGTAAAACTTCAGTACATCTTACAGTTGAGCAACATGCTGTTGTATGCTGTTGTATGCTGTTGTATGCTGTTGTAAAACGGTGCAAAGATACAATAAAAAAACGGGATAACCAACTTATCTGTTCCTTGCAACAATGTTCATGCGCATTAAGGAAATCATCGCAACAAAAGTAGGACACCACAGAACGCTTTATTTGTGAATATCAGTTTATTATTGTATCTTTACCCCCGTAAACAGAATCTGTTGCTTATGAAAAGATGTTGTTTGTTAATAGGGTTTGTATGGTGTTGCATATGTATATCGGTCACTACGAAAGCAGCCTCTGTCACCTATATGATAAGTTCACGCACTGCAGTGCGCGCTGACGGCAATGAGCCTGTGGGGGCTTATGCGTTCTACGAGCAGTCCGCCACAACGGGAAAAATAGGTCAGATGACGGCCGGCAACTATGTATCACTCAATCTGTATGGCTATGGCGGCTTGCGTATCAGAAGAGTGGTCGTAGAGATGCGCTCCAACAATGCGGCAGGAGCAGGAACATTAAATATGCAGTCGGGCGATTCATGTGTATGGTCTATCGAGCCCTCCACTTTTGCCTCCGACTGTTGGAATGGAGCCTATTCTACCAATTTCGTTCCCATAGAGCATGTGTTCGCGCCTCGCCTGCGGGTGCAGAGCGGTGAGGTGTTGCGCATTGATATTGATGCGTTGGTATCGTCGCTCTATGTTTCTTCGTTTACAATCGACTATATAGAAGACCAAGAAGAAACCTATACTGTGACATTGAGTACAGGAACATCTGTATCGTTACCGGAAATAACCGAAGAGGCAACCGGTGCAGGAGTTGTGTTACCCGATTGGGCATACACCGACTCTGTCTGGCATTTTGTTGGTTGGGCAGAAACATGCACTGAATTGACAGAAACAGCCCCTGTGTTTTATCATGCAGGCGAACGTTATTATCCCGACTGCCACACAACCTTGTATGCACTTTATGCGGATGCCGATTACTTCTCGAATGGTATTGTACAAGATACCTTATTTGCTTCCGGCACCTACTTTGTGGCGGATGCCATGTGGCAATGTGTGGCAAGCGGAGGCTTAAACGGCAACGGACGGTTGCCCACCGTACCATTGCCAATGCAAGATAAAAATGCGGACGGACTATATCTTTTGCCGGCAATGGAGATTACACATGCATGGTTGTACGATATCAATTTCCTGCCCGACAGCATGGCAACAATCCGAAATGTACTAACCGATTCGTACATCACCTGGTCAACAACCGATAGCGAACGCCTGCAACAAGCGGAAAGAGCATGGAATTGGCACAAAATGCCGAATGGTACGGTGTTGTTCTATCATGCCTATACCAATCGAACAAGAGAACTGCGGGTGGTGTGCGGTCAGTCTTTGGAAACAGCCGATTCACTATGGTTGGTGAATAGTATGGCTCATTCTGATACAGACGGCAATGTATTGTTTCGTGTAGATGCCGATTGGCAGCCTAAAACTATTCGTTACACATCCTACCCGCAGGGCAAAACAGATACTGATTCACCCATCAATCTGAAAGTGGAAATTATTGGCAACTATGTGTATAATCGTACACAAGAGCGATTGTGGTTATACAAATTGTCGGGCGCATTGTTGCTATATACAATGCAAAATATCGATATGTCAGGCTTACCGAGTGGAATATACCTGCTATGTACGGACGATGCGTGTCGGAAAGTTTTTGTAAGATAGCGGTTGGATATGTAACAAAGATTTCGTACCTTTGCATGGTTTTATGCAAAAAGGTATGAAAAAAACAAGTATAGTATTGCTACTTTGTATTGCCGCTTGTGTACGTGCGGATTTGCTTACCGATATAGTATCGGGCAACTATAAACCTGCCACACTATCGGAAATGACCCCTATGCCTCAGGGCGGACGCTATGCCGCCTTATCGGGTACGAGCATATTGGCATATTCGTATGCTACGGGAGCGGTGGAAGATACGTTGTTCCAACTTTCATCGGTAAAAGGAGTGCGCACGAATACAATAGAGGGCTATTTACTATCGCCCGACGAACGCTACATGTTGGTGTATAAGGATATGCAGCAGGTGTACAGACGTTCGTTTCGTGCCAAGTATTTTTTGTATGACATACAACGAGGCGAGTTGAGTGCGCTTGCCGATTCTGCGTTAATTCAAGCCCCGCAATTCTCGCCGGATAGTCGTTATATAGCCTTCTCGAAAGACAATAATCTGTACATACACAAGATTGCTTTCGGAACGGAAGTGGCAGTAACGGACGATGGAAATGAGGGCGGTATAATCAACGGAACGCCCGATTGGCTTTACGAAGAAGAATTTTCCACTACTTGTCTATTCGCTTTTTCGCCGGACAGCAAACAGTTGGCATTCGTTCGCTTAGACGAATCGGAAGTACCGACATTCTCATGGCAGGAGTTCTTAGGAGGCGGCTATCCGCAGACGCATAGCCTTAAATACCCGCGGGCAGGCGAAACAAATGCACGTGCTTGTGTAATGGTCTATGACACCTACTACAAGTCGCTTAAGCAAATGCAAACCGCTGAAGGGGATATTTATATACCTCGCATCAAATGGATGACAACGGATGCCTTGGCAATATTCCAACTAAACCGGAATCAGAACAAGTTGGAAATGTTGGCGGCGAATCCGAAATCTACGGTCTGCAAACGATTGTATATAGAAGAAAGCAAAGATGCTTATGTAGATTTTGAACAGATAGACGATTGGTGTTTTTTGTCGGACGGATCGTTTATAGTAGTCAACGAGACCGATGGTTGGCGGCATGTTTGGCAATATTCGGCAGCAGGACAAAAACAACGTTTGTTGAGTGTCGGTGAATATGATGTAATGCAGGTTTATGGATATGATGAGGCAGCACAAACCTTGTATTTTCAGGCTGCGGCTCCTACACCGATGATGCGCACAATCTATGCTTTCAATGTAAAAAAGAACAAACTGACACAACTTTCCGCTCCGCAAGGCACGCACAATGCTGCTTTCTCATCAGACTATGCGTGGTTTGTCGATTCCTATACCACATGCTCTCTTCCCAACCGTTATACACTATGTAAAAATACAGGTAAGGAAGTTCGTGTTTTATTGAATAACGATAGCCTGCAACAATGTTTCGATGCGCTACAATTGCCTCAAAAGCAGTTCTTCTCATTCACAACCGAACGCGGTGATACCTTGAACGGTTGGATGCTATTGCCTGTCGGGTTTGACAATAGTAAGCAATATCCGGTTTTGCAAGTGCAATATTCGGGACCGGCATCTCAAATGGTGCTCGATCGTTGGAAGATTGATTGGGAATATTGGTTGTCAACCCAAGGCGTTATTGTGGTATGTGTAGATGGTCGAGGCACGGGTGCCCGAGGCCGCCGTTTCCGCATGCAAACGTATATGCACATAGGTCAAATGGAAGCCGAAGACCAAGTATCGGTGGCTCGCCACATGCAATCGTTGCCCTATGTAAAAAGCGACAGAATCGGTATTTGGGGATGGAGTTATGGTGGTTTTATGACATTGATGTCTATGTCACAACCCGATGCTCCTTTCCGTTGTGGTATAGCAGTGGCACCGGTTACCGATTTCCGCTTGTACGACTCCGCCTACACCGAGCGTTTTATGCGTCGTCCGCAAGCAAACGAAGCAGGTTACAACGACTGCGCCTTACCGCTGAAAGCCGATGCCTTGCAAGGACGTTTGTTGTTGGTACATGGCGTGGCGGACGACAACGTACATTGCCAAAATGCGTGGGTATATGTCGATGCACTTATTAAAGCGGGCAAGCAGTTCGATATGCAAATCTATCCCGATGACAATCATTTCTTAAAGAAACGTAGCAACTATCAACACTTGTATCAGCGTATGGCTGATTTTGTCACACAACATCTGCTTGACTGAACAACTCTACTAACGAACATGTAATATAATATCTTAATATCTAATAGTATGAATCAGAAACAACAATCATTTGCGCTACCCATAGCGGTAATGTTCTTGCTATTTTTCATGATAGCGTTTGTAACCAATTTTGCCGGTTCGATGGGTGTAATAGTAAAGAATCAGTATGGCGTGAGCGCGGCTCTATCGCAATTGGGCACGCTTGCCAATTTTATAGCCTATGCATGTATGGGTATACCTGCGGGTATATTGCTCAAACGAAAGGGATACAAAGTTACTTCGCTCACTGCCGTATTGGTGGGACTGTTAGGAGTTGCCGTGCAATGGTTATCCGGGCCGTTGGAGTCGTTCGGTGTATATGTATTGGGGGCTTTTATTGCCGGTTTTTCAATGTGTATGCTCAATGTGGTTGTCAATCCGATGCTCAATACGTTAGGCGGTGGCGGCAATCGAGGTAACCAATTGGTTCAGTTAGGCGGTTCGTGCAACTCGGTGGGCGGCACTATCGCTCCCATTCTGTTGGGATATCTCATTGGTGGGTCCGTCGATAATGCTTCGGTAGCCGATGCGGCTCCTGCCATGATGATTGCAATGGCTATTTTTGTTGTGGCATTCTTGGTCATTTTCTTTACAAATATCCCGGAACCCCACATGGAGTCAGCAGCCGAAAAACAACAACGCTTGTCGGGTAACCAAAAGAAAGATGCGTATGGTCCGATGTCATTCCGCCATTTTGTTTTGGGTTGCTTGGCCATATTCTGCTACGTAGGTGTAGAAGTCGGTATTCCTAATGTAGCCAACCTATACATGTCAAATAATGCTGCTGTAGGTCCCACTATTGCCGGTACTGTAGTAGGTGCTTATTGGTTCTTGATGATGTGTGGACGTTTGGTTGGAGGTGCCATAGGCGGAAAAGTATCAAGCAAAGTAATGTTGGCAAGCGTATCGTCAGTAGCGATATTGTTTCTGTTACTCATTATGTTCTTACCCGAATCAGTGGCTATCAATTTTAATGGACACGCATTGCCGTTAAGCATGATGTTTGTTATGTTGGCAGGTTTGTGCACATCGGTCATGTGGGGTGCTATCTTCAATCTTGCCGCCGAAGGATTGGGTAAATACACGCCTGCTGCTTCGGGTATATTCATGGCATTGGTATGCGGTGGAGGTATCTTGCCTTTCTTCCAAGGTTTGTTGGCTGATGCAGTTGGATATTTGTTCAGCTATATTATTCCGATAGTGGCTTTGGCGTATATCTTGCTCTATGCCTTGGTCGGATCGAAAAATGTAAATACGAATATTCCCGTCGAATAATTGATTATTAACTTTAATACTCTATAATAGTATGGAAAAACCTTATGTAATAGGTATCGACATGGGCGGTACGAATACCGTCTTCGGTGTTGTGGATGCTCGTGGACATGTTATTGCGCGTTCATCAATCAAAACGCAGCAATATACCGAGATAAAGGACTACGTGAATGCCCTTTACGATGAAATGATTAAAATTATCGATGCCGTTGGCGGAATCGAACTCATTCGTGGTATAGGTGCAGGTGCACCCAATGCCAATTACTATACGGGAAATATCGAAAATGCAGCCAACCTGCCTTGGAAAGGAATTGTACCTTTCACAGAATTGCTGACGGAAAAGTTCGGTATCCCTGCTTGTGTTACCAACGATGCCAATGCCGCAGCAATGGGCGAGATGACCTATGGTGCAGCACGTGGAATGAAGAACTTCATCATGATTACGTTGGGCACCGGTGTCGGATCGGGCATTGTTATCGACGGAAAAGTGGTCTACGGACACGATGGATTTGCCGGAGAACTGGGACATACAACCGTTGTGCGCCAAAACGGACGTATGTGCGGTTGTGGAAAAACGGGATGTTTAGAAGCCTATGCATCTGCTACAGGTGTAGCACGTACGGCACGCGAAATTCTCGGCTCTACCGACAAACAGAGCCTCTTGCGTAATCTCGATCCCGATACCATTACATCCAAAGATGTGTACGATGCTGCCGTACAGAACGATGAAGTGGCATTGGATATCTTTGATTTTACAGGGCGTATGTTGGGTGAGAAGTTTGCCGATTTCATTGCTTTCTCAGCTCCTGAGGCTATCGTTATGTTTGGAGGACTTACCAAATCAGGCGACTATCTGATGAAACCCGTGCGCGAACACATGGAAAAGAACGTTATGCCACAATGGAGAGGCAAAGTTAAACTGCTCTTCTCCGACCTGAAAGAATCGGATGCCGCTGTGCTGGGAGCATCAGCATTGGCATGGGAACTCTAATCGCATGCGAATACTTTACCAATTCCCCGATTGGTTGCAGCACCTCTATAGAGGAGTGCTGTGGCGAGTACAAGTGTCGTCAAAAGTCATTTACCTGACTTTTGACGATGGTTGTATTCCTGAGGTCACACCGCAAGTATTAGACATACTGAAGCATTACAACATAAAAGCCACTTTCTTTTGTGTAGGCGATAATGTCCGCAAATATCCCCATGTATTTCAGCAAGTGTTGCACGATGGACATGCTGTGGGCAATCATACCTTCCATCATCTACCGGGGTGGCATACATCGGTCGAGGCGTATGTAAGCGATGTATTATCGGCTGATTCCACCATGTTCCACCATTTGCCGACGCACTATTCTCTACCTCTACCACTGCTGTTTCGACCTCCTTATGGTCGATCTAAGATACGCCAACGCACACTCCTTGCTAAAACACACCGAATTGTACTATGGGATGTGCTTACCCACGATTATAATCCTCGTTATACCCCCGAGCGTATTCTCAACGCTATCCGACGCTACTCTCGCCCGGGAAGCATTGTGGTCTTTCACGATTCACTAAAGGCACAACACAATATGCTTACCGTGCTGCCTGCTGCTATTAAATGGTGGCAATCGCAGGGCTATACGTTTGCAACACTCAACGATATTCCCGCTCAATAATCATGCCCGAACTACTGCTACACTATATTTGGCAATACAAGGCCTTTGCAGTATTCCCGCAATGCACCACCGATGGGCGTACTATAGAGATATTGGATGTAGGGCAACATAATGCCGATGCTGGTCCCGACTTTTTCAATGCAAAAATACGACTGAACGGAGTTGTTTGGGCAGGAAATGTAGAAATACATGTTTGCGCTTCCGATTGGTATCGCCATAAACATCACCAAGATAGTGCCTACGATAATGTTATTCTCCATGTGGTACGGCAAGCCGATAAAAAGGTTTACAATTCCAAAGGTGATGCCGTTCCGCAGTGCGAATTACGTTATCCGACAGACACCCGACAATTGGAGCGTTTCTTATGCGATCGACTTACGCAGTGCAACCAACATATCCGATCCAATCCTGCCATAGTGGCTGATGATTGGAAACAATGGCTTTTACACGACCGTATGCACAAAAAGGAAGAGGCGGTTAAGCAACTCCTTGCCTGCAACAATAATCATTGGGAAGATGCCTGGTACATCACCCTGGCACACAATTTCGGATTTCATACCAACGGATTGCCTTTCGAACTAATGGCACGACAAACGCCGCTCTCCTGTATTCTCAAACATCGTAACAGCCTTTTCCAATTGGAGGCCGTTTTCTTTGGACAGTCGGGCTTGCTCAGCGAACAAACCGCTACCGATGCCTACGCACGCTCTTTATGGAAAGAATACGTTTTCTTGCAGCGCAAGTTCAATCTGACACCTATCGACGGTACGATGTGGAAACTATTGCGTATGCGTCCGCAGAACTTTCCGCATGTACGTATCGCACAGTTTGCAGCATTGTTACATCAGTCCGAATTCTTGTTTTCAAAAGTAATAACGGAAATTGATGTGGCACGTTTGCGCGAATGTTTCCGAATCACTGCTTCCGACTATTGGACAACGCACTATCGGTTCGATGCCAAATGTCCTCCGCAAGAAAAGCGTTTGGGTGCAACGGCTATTCAACTCTTATTGATAAACACAGTCATACCTTACCAATATGCCTATGGGCATGCACGCAATAACGCAAACTTACAACAGCAAGCGTTCCGCTTGCTTACCTTACTGCCGGCAGAAAACAACCATGTAATTCGGCAATGGAAACTCCTGGGACTCAGTATACATACCGCTGCTGATAGCCAAACCTATTTGCACCTCTATCAACATTTCTGTCTCGAACACCGTTGTATGCAATGCGATGTTGGCTATCAAATTTTTACACATATGCCGGAATAGAAAAGTTAGAGCCGTCATTTCCCACATAATTGTCGACCACATAATTATCGATGGGTACGTATATTTATATAAAAACTTACTCTCACCTTTACACTACACACCATTTTCCTACGCACCATTTCCCACAAAATTCCAACTGCCAAATCATTACATCTCCACCTCCCCATAACATACCCACCAAACATACGATCTTGATGCGATACCCTGCCTCCATACCCCCAAAAAAATCCTCTATACGCATACGTGTCATTATGCAGGCAAAACATTACAAATTCAACCAAAATAACGCAATGATAAATCCTATGGAATCAATACTTCTTCTGCCAATCATATCATTAACTATACCCGAACAGAATCCTCAAACAACCTTAAATTAAAGTAACATTAAAGTAGGATTAAAGTAGGATTAAAGATAGATACACCTGACGGTTAGCACCCCATTACCTGCCACTACGCATACCATAAGCCACCGAACACACAATAACATACTGTCACAAATATTATTATCACGATAACATTCCGACAATACCACGTACATACCATCTGCCAACCATTGAACGCTCACTTGCACCCCTCGCAACCATCACAAATCATCCGCATCCCGCTCACTCTTTTTCTACGTACAGAACCCCTCACCAACCCTTTGTTAACCCCCTTTCAAGTATCTATCCGCTCCCGGTCAATACATAGCCCTCGCTATTCTTCTTCAGGGCAACCGCATCAATTTTTCTTAGAAAGTTAAAGCATTGATTATCAGACACGGTTTCTGATCGTTTGAGCAGCAAGCAAAAATAGCCATCAATGATTATCTATGAATTATAATTTCGATGCGGTTGTACTGACTAAGAAGCGTTTAATACTTGTGTATTTACAAGAATTATTGTACCTTTGCCCCGTTTTTTTGAGGGGATGTGAATGAGGGGATAATTACAAGCCTTTGGCACAAGAATTAACATCAACAGCCCTGTGAAGAAGATAAAACAATGCTTTCTCTGAGGATTTAACGGGAAGACGAAAGGTTGTTTGTGGAGGATAAGGGCATAAAACAACAAAAAATATGAAACTGGAACGTAATCCTTGGGTAATCAATCTGCTGGTAAAGATGGTGGGAGGAAAGCAAATGAGAGCCCTTAAATTAGCGAATCTCACTCCAAAATTAACAAGCGAACTCACCTTAAGGCATATTCTTAAATATGCGAAAGACACCGAGTACGGAAAAGAACACCATTTCGAAGAAATCTTACAAGCACGTACCGGAGAAGAACTCATTGAACGTTATCACAAGTACGTACAGCCCAACAACTACGATGACTTGTCGTCCTATATTGAGAAACAAAAAACAGGACTCCCCGATGTCATCGTACCCGGCAAACCACTCATGTATGCCACCACATCGGGCACTACCAACGAACCCAAGTGGATTCCCATTACGCAACGCTATCTGAAAAGCGTCTATGGGAAAATGACACACTGTTGGCTCTATAATTTTATCCAACATAAGCGACTTACCTTTGCCGGCTCTGTTATGTTCGTTGTCGGAAAAGATGTGGAAGGATATGCACCCGACGGAACAGTCTTTGGCTCTGTGTCGGGAGTAACACAACGCGATGCTCCATCTTTCATTCGCAAGATGTACGCATCTGTTCCCGATATATTCAATATCACCGACTACACAGCACGCAACTATACACTCATGCGTATGTGTATTGAGCGAGAAATTACACTTTTGCTCACACCAAATCCGTCTACCATATTGGAGTTACAAAACACAGTAAACGAATATATAGACGACTTTATCGAAGATATTGAGCATGGTACCTTAAGCAACAAAATGGATATCGCACCCGAAATCCGTAAATCGTTGGCATCACGGCTCAAGCCCAATCCCAAACGTGCACAAGAACTGCGCTATCTCAAGCAGAAATACGGCATCATACTACCCAAGCATTATTGGCCCAATCTGCAACTGCTCAGCACATGGAAATGTGGTAATACGCAAATATACATCGACAAGTTCAAAGATTGGTTTAGCGACAGTGTTTTCCATCAAGAATTAGGGTATTTCTCTTCCGAATGTCGGTTCGGACTCGTATTCGACGACACACTCAACTCCACACTATTCCCCCACATGCACTACTATGAGTTTGTGGCAGAAGAAGACCTTGATAAACCCAACCCGCATTTCTATCAGTTGCACGAACTGGAAGAAGGCAAACGATACTGCTCTTATGTAACCACTTTTGCCGGACTATACAGATACAACATGAACGACCTCATCGAAGCAGGACCACGATTCATGAACACGCCTACAGTACACATGGTACAAAAAATCAATGGTATCGTATCGCTTACAGGTGAGAAATTGGCAGAGAGACAATTCATACAGGCAGTAAGAGGAGCCGAAAAATCAACAGGTCTGAAAACACGTTTCTTTGTAGGATTTGCCGATTTGGCAGAGTCAGCCTATCGATTCTATTACGAATTTGCCAATCATGCCGTAACACAAGCACAGGCACAAGCATTTACACGTATTGTCGACACTATCTTAAAGAAAGAGAATGTAGAATATCAGTCCAAGCGCGACTCTTTCCGACTGAAAGAACCCATCACCGCACGCTTGGTAAACCAGTCATACCAACAATTCAAACGCCTATGCTTGGCAGAAGGTATGCGCGACGGACAGTTCAAACTCAATCTGCTTATGCAAGATGAAAACCGACACGCTAAGTTCAAGAAACTTATTCTGAATTGATAGTTGAAAGTAGGTAGTTGCATTTAATTGCACCGATATGAGGTGATTTGCGGGAAAAGTTGTATCTTTGCCCGCAAATCACTCTTTTTTTATACTATGGCAGAAAACACAAAACGGCTAATCGCATTGGACGTATTACGCGGCATAACCATTGCAGGTATGATTACAGTCAACAATCCCGGTACGTGGAGTCATATCTATGCACCCTTACGACACGCCGCATGGAACGGATGTACTCCCACCGATTTGGTCTTTCCTTTCTTTGTATTCGTTATGGGAGTAGCCATGTGCCTTTCGTATAACAAATTTAACTACGAACTAACATGGAAGGCTATCGGTAAATTAGCCTACCGCTCCGTACTCCTTATCCTCATCGGTTGGGCATTAGGTTGGTTTGGCATATGTTGCCGCACACTCTCAGGAGGAGGAACATGGGCTGAGGCATTATGGACGATACCCATACAAAAACTGAGGTTCATGGGTGTTTTTCCCCGTCTGGGTTTAGTGTCGTTCTTTGCCGGATTGTGTTTGCTCATTTTCAAACCCAAACGAATAGGTTGGGTTGCCGGTACTCTATTGATCATCTATTGCATCATCATCGCTGCCACAAATAGTTTCACACTGTCACCCGACAATATCGTAGCACGCATCGATATAGCCTTATTAGGCGAAAACCACATGTACCACATGGGAGGAGTTGCATTCGACCCCGAAGGGCTGCTATCCACCATTCCTTGTATTGCCCATGCGCTCATAGGCGTACTCGCCGGCCGACTCATACTGAGTGCTACCACCGACAAGCATGTTACCGACACCACTGCACGTCGTTGGAATGCCGTACAACAACTCTTCATATTGGGAACGATTCTTTTGTTCAGCGGCTTTTTATCGGATTACGCATTTCCTATCAACAAAGCACTTTGGTCGGCAAGTTATGTATTGGTTACATGCGGATTGGCTACACTTCTATTGGCATTGCTCATTTGGATTATCGACATACGAGGTAAACGACGTTGGTCTGTCTTCTTCGAGAGTTTTGGAGTAAACCCGCTCTTCATATTCGTATTGTCCAATATATTGGTTACCATCATGGCAAACATACGTTTCTCTTTCAAAGGCGACACTTACTCGGTTTGGAGTTTTTGGTATCGATGCTGTATGGCACCGCTCTTGGGGGAAACAGGAGGTTCACTCGCCTGCGCATTGTCGTTGGTTATGTTGCTATGGCTGATTGCTCATCCCTTATACAAAAAGAAGATATACATCAAGTTGTAAGATGTCGAAAATTGCAACCATAGGATTCTTCGATGGCGTACACACAGGACACCGTTACCTGCTCAAGCAACTACTACTGCAATCGCAAGATTTGGCATTAGATCCCGTAATCATTACTTTCCGCCAACACCCTCGCGAGATTCTGCGTCCGGATTATGTGCCACTACTACTCACGACGCCTGACGAACGCTTAGATCTATTGCTTAAGCAGCAAATAGGAGATGTACATATGCTCGACTTTTCGGCTATACATCAATGGAGCAAAGAACAATTCCTGCATTACCTGCATACACAATTCAGTGTAGATGTATTGCTTTTAGGTTATGACCATCGGTTCGGAGCAGACGGTGATAGCGATTATGCAGGCTACGAAACAGCAGCAAACAATGCAAATATACGACTCGTTCGCTCTATCCGACATACTGAAGACGGACACCACGTCAGTTCCACCGAAATACGCCGTCTGCTACAACAAGGCGACATATCTACTGCCAACCGACTATTAGGCTATCCCTATCAGATACAAGGAAGAGTAATCAATGGAAGACATATCGGGCGTACAATCGGTTTCCCTACTGCCAACATCGCCTTACCCGATGCACGCAAACTCATACCTGCCAATGGAGTCTATGCCGTACAAGTAGAAGTAGAGAACCACTCTTACAAAGGAATACTCAACATAGGGAACAATCCAACCGTTGGAGGTATTGAACAAACACTCGAAGTGCACCTTCTACAGTTCTGCGGTAACTTATACGGCAAACTCATACATCTGCACCTCCTACGTTATTTGCGGGCTGAACAGAAATTCGGTTCACTGGAAGAACTCAAAAAACAAATAGGCTACGACATAGCCGCAGCCTTCCCTACTGCATAAAGAAAGAACCCATCTCTAATTATGATGAGTTCTTTCTTATACATCTTACTACGTAATCAGTTATCGTACATTCACACAAGCATTGCGCACTATGTCGCCCAAACGTTTCATACCGATTTCAATATCTTGCGGTGAACGATTCGAATAGTTCAGACGCAATGTGTTTAATTTCGGTTGTTCCGGGTAGAAGCCGTCACCTGGCATAAATGCCACATCAGATGCCAATGCTTTGGGCAATAAGGCGCGAGCCGACAAGCCCTCAGGTAACTCCACCCAGGTAAACAGTCCCCCCTGCGGATGCGTGAACCGGCACTCCTGCGGGAAATAACGTTCCAAACATGCCATTGCTACATCTCTGCGCTCACGATAAATGGTACACAGATGCCGTAAACGTGCATCAAAGTCATTATGCTCCAACCAATCGGTTAGCACATATTGTACGAATGCGCCGCTATTGAGGTCCACTCCCTGCTTAACCAATACGAAATTACGCAACAATTCCGTTTCTGCTGCAATCCACCCCAAACGGAATCCCGGACAAAAGGTTTTTGAGAAAGTACCGCAACACATTACATTCCCTACCGTATCGAACGCCTTAACCGACGGTAACATCTCACCCGAAAAACGCAATTCCTCATAAGGGTTATCCTCCAGCACCATTACATTGTAGCGTGCTGCCAATTCAGCCAACTGTTGTCGACGAGCCAAACTCCACGTCTTTCCTGTCGGATTCTGAAAAGTAGGTATAATATAGATGAAACGTACCCGCGGAGTGGTACGCAGCACTTCTTCCAATGCCTCCATACACATACCCTGTTCATCCATAGGTATCCCCACGAATTGACATCCATACGACCGAAATGCTTGCAAAGCCGCCAAGTAGGTAGGAGTTTCACAGACCACCACATCCCCTTCGTCAAGAAAGACCTTGCCCGCCAAGTCGATGGCTTGTTGCGAACCATTGGTTATTAAGATATTCTCCGCTTGCCATGTTGTTCCCAAACGCTGATTCATGCGCCGAGCAATCCACGAACGCAAAGGAGCATATCCTTCCGTAGTAGTGTACTGCAATGCTTTGGGCGCATGGTTACCTAATACACGCGCCACAGAAACACCTATGTCATCAACTGGAAACAATTCGGGAGCAGGTAAGCCCCCTGAAAACGAAATACACGTTTCACTCTCTGTCAAGTGAAACATATCACGTAAGTCCGCAGACTGTAAATTCCGAATACGTCCGGCAAACCTATTGGCACGACCGCTATTATTCATAGATTACACTACCCCTTTATTTGAGCGTGCAAAGGTAGTAAAATAAATCAGAATACGAAAACCACACGCAGGCTGTTGTTAACGAGCCATCTATTTAACACACGGATACTATCGGTTCAATCAATACCGTATAAGAAATCGTATAATTCATCACGCGTAGTGGTATCTCGCGGGATGACCAATATCGTATCATCGCCTGCCAATGTTCCCAAGATGTATGCCGATCCACGGTCGTCTATATCGTATGCCACCGCATTTGCATAGCCCGGACGCGTTTTAACCACTGCGAACTGACCGCAGAAATCTATTCCTCTGATACTTAATTTAGCGAGTTCCTTATCCATTCCCAATACCTTCTGCTCCACCTCAGGATTGGCAGGTACTATATATTTGTAGGTACCATCCGGCAATACTTTTTTCTCTGCACGCAAATCTCGCAAGTCGCGGCTCAATGTTGCCTGCGTAATTTCTATGCCTTGTTGACTCAATGCCTCTACCAGGTCTTGCTGATTGGTGATTACTTGCGCATTCAGTATTGAAGCAATGGTGCGCAAACGGTTCAGACGGATATTCATCATAAAAGTTGGGAATAACATTAAACATGCTCTATCGGGGACAAAGGTAACAATGTATTTACATATATGCAAATATTCTATACATATATTCCCTATTTTTTGCATAAATACACAATAGATATGCAATCCGTGTGATTTCATACAAAAAAGCGGAACACTCATTTTCTGTGTGTTCCGCTTTTATGCGTTTATTGATACACCATCAATATTGGGCTACATCATACACCTTGTCTGCCACATCCGTTCCTGCAAGTTTCTCTATCAGACAGAACGCAAAATCGGTAGTCAATCCCGGACCTTTGGCAGTGATTATATTTTTTGACTCAACCACCAAGCCTCCTACATAACTTTCCCCCAAGTAACTCTCGAAGCCCGGATAGCAGGTTGCTTGTTTTCCCTCTAATATGCCCAATGTGCCCAATACGGAAGGAGCAGCACAAATAGCGGCAATCGGTTTGTCGGCAGCGTTATGCTTCAGCAACAACTCACAAAGCGGCTTACGCTCTCCCAACCGAGTAGCCCCTCCCGGCAAAATGAGCATCTCCACATCCGAAAAATCAGTCTCTTCAAAAAGGCTATCCGCCTTTACAGTAACAGCATGTGCACCGCTCACCAACAATTCGCCCGTAACAGAAACCGTCTGCAGGGCAATATCTGCACGGCGCAGCAAATCGATAGTTGTGATGGCTTCAATTTCTTCAAAACCGTTGTCCAAAAAGATGTAATTCATATATTTGCCCCTCTCTATTCTTCCACAGGAAGAACAATGCAACTATTGTGAGAGAGTGTTGCTTATTATCTATTTATTAGTAAACTTATAGACTATCTCTCCCACCACGTCAGTTTTACCTGCCGAAAAGACGGCTTTATACGCCTCTTTTTCTGCGGCTCTTCTCGTTTCGGTTTCTGAGATATTACCTCCCTTTGCTACAGCCGAGATTACTTTTCCTGCAGCATTTACACGTATTTCCACCACTACCGTTCCTTCTTGATTACCCGGTGCATCCGGTTTTGAGAGATGATTCTTCAACTCTCGTCCGTTCAGCGACCAACTATTTCCGCCCGATGTACCTTTACCCACCGGATTACCTTTTGCCGTATCACCTTGCGTATCGCCGCTGCCTTGGGATGTAGCCGTATTATTTCCAAACAGACCTTTCAATTGTCCGGCTCGTTCAATAGCCTGCTGTTGTTTGGCTCGTTCGGCAGCCAAGGCTTGCTCTTTGGCTATACGTTCGGCTTCCGCCTTTGCTTCGGCTTCTTTCTGCCGACGAATACGCTCTTGTTCTTCCGCCCGTCGTTTGTCTTCCTGCTTGCGTTGTTGAGCCAATGCCAAAGACTCTTCGTCGTCTTGCGTAAGCAATTGGTTGTCAGAAGGAGCCTGTGCTTGCACGGGTGGTGCTACACTCTGTGTAGGTTCGGACATTGCATATTCTTGCTCATTGCTCCCTCCCATATCCGTATTGCCGAAAGAAACCATAATCCCCTCGTCTTCTTCGACAACAGGGGCTGCCACAAATACAAAATACAGAAGCAGAAAGAGCAGTAACATAAACACTACTGTTCCGACCGATGCTATTATGTGTGACCTATGCTGCACGTGGCTTGTATTATTTAGCGTTTTTGGTTGCAATAACAATCTTCATCTTGTTCCTATTGGCGATATCCAACACGCGTACCACCTCTTTATAGGCAATATCTTGATCGGCATGCAATGCTATATATGCCGAAGAATCGGCAGCCAAGGCATCCACCAAATAAGCTTCCAACTCTTCGGGTAGCACCGCTACCGCTTTGCGCTTGCCTAAAGCCACCGAGTAGTTGCCCAATTCATCGATATTGACCTTTGCCACTACTTGTTTCGTATTGGTTTTAGCCTTGCTTTGCGGCAAGTTTATCTTGATATCGTTAGGCGACGACATCGTGCTTGCCATTACAAAAAACAGCAAGAGCAAGAAGATAAGGTCGGTCATAGAAGACATTGAGAATCCCGCCTCTACTTTATTTCGTCTTTTAAGTGCCATATTCCGTCAGTATTTTGCGTTATGCAGGCTCATTGAGCAAGTCCATAAACTCCATAGTACGCCCTTCCAATAAACGTACTACCGCATCAATACGCGAAACGAGATAGTTATAAGCAAAGATAACCAATATACCAACAATAAGACCGCCAATAGTAGTGACCATTGCCTGATACATTCCTTCACTCAATGCCGACAACTCTATTACACCTGAAGCATTGCCTGCCATATTATAGAACGTTTGCACCATACCGATTACCGTACCCAAGAATCCCAACATGGGCGCACCTGCCGCAATAGTTGCAAGAATAACCAGGTTCTTCTCGAGATTAGCCACTTCCAAATTACCTACATTCTCGATAGCCACCTGCACATCGTTCATAGGGCGACCGATACGCGTAATTCCTTTTTCCACCATGCGGGCAGAAGGCGTATTGGTTTGTCGGCAAAGGTTTAAAGCAGAATCGATTTTTCCTTCGTGGATATAATCTTTGATACGGTCCATGAATGACTTATCCTCTTTTTTTGCAGCCTTAATCACTACCAATCGTTCGATAAAGAGGTAGACCGCCAGTGCAAGCAAAACTGCCAATACGATCATTATCCAGCCACCGTAAGCAGCCATTTTAAGAAGGTTCATCGGTTCCTGCACTGTTTCCACCATAGTAGCGGCATTCGCCATTGTATCAATTTGAAAAAGCATATTATATTGTGTAATTGATTGTTTTTATTTTGTTATACGCCTACCTATCAAGCAACCGTTCGTTTATTTTCCATTAGGTTATATTCAGTTCAGCCAACAAGACAATGTCTGTATTGCCGAATGGTTTCTTCTATCCCCAGATAGAGTGCATCGGCAATCAGAGCATGCCCTATGCTCACTTCATCTATCCAAGGAAAGGCTTCGACAAGCGGTTTTAAGTTGTACAAATTCAGGTCGTGCCCGGCATTTAAGCCTATTCCTAAAGCGCGTGCCTTTTCTGCAGCCGGGCGATACATCGCCAAAGCCGCCTCCTGATTGTGTAGGAACATCTCGGCATACGGCCCCGTATATAATTCCACTCTGTCCGCCCCCGCCTTTGCTGCGTACTCTATCATCTCCGGCACCGCATCGACAAATACGGAAACCCGAATACCCTGTGTATGCAGTCGGCTTATCGTTGTATGCAGAAAATCTTGATTTTCCACCGTATTCCAGCCATGGTTGCTGGTAAGTTGGTCATGTGCATCGGGTACAAGCGTAACTTGTGTAGGGCATACTCTACCAACCAAATCCATAAATGCCGGTTCAGGATTTCCCTCGATATTGAACTCCGTGGTAAGCACACGTTTCAGGCACAACACATCATCTTTACGTATATGACGCTCATCCGGACGCGGATGAACCGTTATGCCTTGTGCTCCAAAACGCTCACAATCAAGCGCGAAACGTTCTACATCGGGCAATGTGCCACCGCGTGCATTACGAAGCGTTGCCACCTTGTTGATATTTACGCTAAGACGTGTCATTCTTCGGGTGCAAAGGTAATAAAATAAATCAAACCACACAATTCCACAAAAAGAAAATCGCTGCTTAAGCAAATAAGGGAAGCGTGCACAGAACTTACGTTTATCCCCTTGTCGGTAATCGTTACAGAAAGGGCGTTGTCGGTGCAATCGTACAAGAAAAACAACACAGACAACGAAAGAGGTTTCTACAGATTTGAGCAAGCAACGGATATTGACATAATGATATCGGGACAAGGTCTCGTCGAGATCTCGTTAAGGTCTCGTTAAGGTCTCGTAATGCTACCGTACCTATATGTTGTAAGCAAACGATGCCATACAGCAAGAAAAGTATAGTAACTTTACGAGGAAACACTATCATTCAGACAAAACACATTCAACATAACCAGGGCGACAGATCTATCTGCATCAGACTTTGAAAAGAGCGAATGCAGCAGGCATGACATGAAACGAGCCTGTTTGCACAATTCAAGAGAAAACCATATCTTTGCACCTACAACAAGAATAGCGGCACATTGCCCGACTAACAACCATAACCCCGATACGACCAAGATGACTATAGCAATTTTCGGCAATTCCTATAAAAAGCAAACCATAGAGGAAGTTACGCACATTCTCCATTTCATGCGCGAAAAAAACGTTAGCGTATTGCTATCGCGCGAACTCCGCAATGAGATGAATTTGCGTGACCAATATCCCCCCTATACTCCGGAGACAGAGGAGGAAATTGATTTTGCGCTTTCAGTGGGAGGTGATGGAACATTCCTCTACTCCGCTTCGCAAGTCATTGCAAAAAACATTCCTATTTTGGGCATCAACTGCGGTCATTTGGGTTTTCTCACCGAAGTGCAGACCTGCAACAGTAATCAAATATGCGAACAACTCGTCAATAACCAGTACACCATAGAGCAACGCAGTTTGCTCTGTGTCAACACTTTGGGCGGCGGGCATGCAGAGACTCCTTTTGCACTTAATGAGATTGCCGTGATGAAACAGGAACTGAGTTCGATGATTACGGTAGAGGTATGGCTCAATAATCAACCGCTACATGCCTACAAAGCCGACGGGTTGCTTATATCGACCCCCACAGGTTCGACAGCCTATAACCTCTCGGTGGGCGGGCCGCTGATGGTTCCGCAAACCAAAAGTCTGATTATATCGCCTATTGCTACGCACAGTCTGAATGTGCGCCCACTCGTCATTCCCGATGATTGGAAAATAGACCTCCATATAAAAAGCAGGTCGCACAATTACCTGCTATCGGTGGACGGACGCAGCCAGACACTAAAAGAAGAGACAAGCCTGCATATTGAGAAGGCGACACAGACAGTAAAACTCGTACAAACAGGAGAACACTCCTTCTTCAATTCCTTACGAGAAAAACTTTTCTGGGGTATAGACTGACAGAAGATTTGATAACTATTACACACACATTTTATGGATAAGAAAGATTTACGCATCATCTATATGGGTACGCCCGATTTTGCCGTGGCTTCCCTGAAATTGCTCTACGACAACGGTTATAATGTTGTTGCCGTTGTAACCATGCCCGACAAGCCTGCCGGCAGAGGGCACAAAGTACAATTCTCTGCCGTTAAGGAATATGCACTCTCCGTCGGTCTTCCCGTACTGCAGCCGGAGAAACTCAAGGATGAGAAATTCTTGGAGGAACTACGCTCTTACAGAGCCGATTTGCAAATAGTTGTTGCATTTCGTATGTTACCTGAAGTAGTATGGAACATGCCTCGCCTGGGAACATTTAACCTGCACGGTTCTCTTCTTCCTCAGTATAGGGGTGCCGCCCCTATCAATTGGGCAATTATCAATGGAGAGAAAGAGACGGGTGTAACGACATTTTTTCTAAAACACGAGATTGACACAGGCGACATGATTCTCCAGCAACACATCGCTATAGGAGAGAACGAAGATGCCGGCAGCGTACATGACCGACTGATGGAGATAG
The DNA here is from genome assembly GCA_023666945.1 of Paludibacter sp. GTDB lineage: Bacteria > Bacteroidota > Bacteroidia > Bacteroidales > Paludibacteraceae > Colicola. The sequence continues at coordinate 10,917 of JAMPAY010000002.1, read as the reverse complement.
GAGCGCAAACCGTACAACAAACCGTTGACATGATACTCAACGACAACGTCGCACGCACACCGCAACCTGATATACCGGACAACCAACTGCATTCTGCTCCCAAGATATTCAAAGAGACCTGCGAAATTGATTTCCGGCAAACGGCACAAGCCGTACACAATTTTGTGAGAGGACTGAGTCCGCATCCTACGGCATGGTGTACACTGAACATTGCAGGGAGTCCCACTATTGTCAAAATATATGCCGTGCGTCCCAAGCAGGAAACACATCAACTTGCATGCGGAACTCTCATTTCCGACGGCAAGAAAACAATCCGCATTGCCGTTGCCGACGGATTTGTAGAAGTAATGGAATTGCAATTACCCGGTAAAAAACGTATGACGGCACAAGCCTTGCTCAACGGCATACAACTATGAACCCCATTGATATAATTGATAAATACTATGCCGACAATCCCGCACTTCGCGATATACTACTTCGGCATAGCAGACAAGTTGCCCATAGGGCATTGCGCATTGTAGATGCCCACCCCGAATGGCAGGTGGACAGAGAGTTTGTGCAAGAAGCCGCCATACTGCACGATATAGGCATCCGATTCTGCCAAGCCCCCTCCATATATTGTTATGGAGAACACCCTTACATACAACACGGTAGACTTGGTGCCCAACTGCTACGCACAGAAGGTTTGCCTCGTCACGCAGATGTGGCAGAACGGCATACCGGAACGGGAATCACCAAAGAACAAATACAAAAAGAGAATTTGCCATTGCCTCTGCAAGACTTCTGCCCTCGTACGTTAGAAGAACAAATCATCTGCTATGCCGACAAGTTCTACTCGAAGACGCACCTTGGCAAAACCAAATCGTTGCACAAAATACGAGAGGGACTGCAGAGGCATGGGAATGCGTCGTTGCAACAGTTCGACCAATGGCACAAAGTTTTCAAGACAAAATAATAACCGGCAGAATACCATCAATGCTTCGTGCATCTGCCAGCGCATGAGAGTGATTCTACCGGAACTTATGTGCAAAACCTATTGACAGCATTTCCTTAAACTGAATACGGGCACGCGCATCATCGGGCAGTATTATGGTATTATCATAGCGCGGATGCAACATCACACGGGCGGATATAAAGCGATTTATAATAAAATTGCATGTCACTTCCAAATCCAATTCGACACGGTGATAGTTGGTATAACAATAGAACTTAGTATCCAATGCGATTTCCCTAACGGGTTTCCACGACCAATCCACGCGCAGAGAACTACCCACATCGTTCAATAAACGAGTTCCTTCGTCAATACCAAACGCTGTTTGACTAACATGCAAAGTATCGTGTGCATAGACCATTTTGTAGGTTAATGGGGCTATTACGATAGACAATCCTTTCACCGGTTTATAATCGAGACCCAACGAAACATTCAGACGGATAGGTGTGAGCGGTCCGGTTTTTAATTCCAGCGTATTTTCTTTCCATGTATTAAAGAACTGTGTTTCGAAATCGGCCGACAATGAATAAGAGAATTTGCCAAACGCTTTCAAGCCCAATTTGGTATATAAGCGGAACAAATCATCATTCGTATTGACTTTTCGCAGGGAATCGCCCGTTACCGTATTAAAGCCCATACGCCACTCCAGCGAATTCTCCCATGTAAGGTTTTTATGATTATCGTACTTCAGCGTTCCCTGCACCAAGGTAAGCAATGCGAAGTTAGAGTTACCGCCCGCATACCAATTTTGCGACACATAGTTTTGCGTCATCTGCGCCATTGTGACCAACTCTTTACGCCATAGTGTAAACCGGTTCTTCAAGTTGCGCAAACGTTCTCTCCGTTCCTCTTCCGCATCGTGTATTAACGACCTCTCCGGTACATCCAACAACTGACATTGTTGCGGACGCAACAAAGCCGGATCGGTATATTCGATAGAATCGAACATACCGACATAGAGCTCGGCATGATGAGCCGTTATATAGCGTCGCGCCTCGTTGCGAACAGATTGTATATTCACCTCTGTAGGGAGCGAATCGGTGAGTGAAGGCCATTCCCTTGATTTATAATATAACTTACGCCCCAAAGGATGAACGCCATACATGTGTTTTACACGTTCGGCTATGAGCAGTGAATCGCGCAACCCCACATGGAAAGGGAAAGCCGTTGTTGTATCGGTTGCCAAACGTACTTGAAACAACGAATCTTCACGCCAAACAATCTTTCGACTTTGTTCCGCCACTAATTGCAGCAACAATTGGTCTTCCGAGAGATGTTCCACCAAATCTTCCGCATGAAGCGTATCAGCATACAGACGCAACGAATCTTGCGCATACAGACCTATACACAACCATAAACCCAACAACAATATCTTACCTCTACGAAAAAACATAGCAGTCCCTATTCGAACAACAGCATAACTACACTATCAGTAGCACCGTAGGTCTTTATTACTTTGCCCCCATATGGTCTTTCGGCCTATGCACCGCCTCAACCGTCGGTTGCTTGCAAGCACGCACGATTAGCCATATACCCCAAACAATGAATGGTATACTCAGCCATTGCCCCATATTCAAGAACATATCGGCCTCGAACGCTTCTTGGTCAAGTTTAATAAACTCCAACACAAAGCGCGTAAAGAAAATAATCTCGAGGAATACACCAAATATAAGTCCGCTCCGTTTGTAGCATTGACCTTTCCAATACATCAACCAAGTAACGACAAAGCCTACCAAGCAATAGAGCATCTCATAGATCTGCGTAGGATGACAAGGCAACTCATCACCATTGCGTACAAACAAGAATCCCCAAGGCATGGTGGTAGGATTGCCATAAATTTCAGAATTAAACAGATTGCCTAATCGGATACAAGCACCCGTGATGCAGATACCAATGACCAAACGATCGAAAATCCATACTATACCTTTGTGGAAATGTTTCTTACTCAGCAGGAATGCCGCAATAATAAGACCTATTGCCCCGCCATGCGAAGACAAACCTCCCTCCCATATTTTGAGCAATTCCAGCGGATGTTCTATATAAGGATTTCGATAATTGAACGTCATCCCCAAGAAATGTATCGGTTCCAAGCCCAGTTTGGCTACTTCGTGCCATTCGTAAAACCAACAATGTCCCAAACGCGCCCCGATGATTACGCCCAGCACCATGTACATAAAGAGTTTGTCAGTCCAATCTTCCGGACATTTCTCGTTCTTATAGAGTTTCTGCTGAATAAGCAGACAGAACCAAATACCCAATGCCCACAAAATACCATACCAACGTATTTGCAACGCTCCCAACGAGAACGCTACGGGGTTTACATTCCAAACAATATAATTCAATAGCATAGTAGTTACTGTTCTTTTCCGTGGCAGTTCTTGTATTTCTTACCGCTTCCGCAGGGGCAAGGGTCATTACGTCCGACTTTCTTCTCCACTCGCAGCGGTTCCGGCTTTTGCATTTCACGGGTATCTCGATGTGCAGCATCGTTAGCGGGACGAGCGCCTGCCAAGTCCTTCTGTGTGCGGTATTTGCTATAGTCTTGGCGTTGTTGTGTTTGTGCCTGGCGCACTTCTTGCGGTTCGCGTACCGGTATCTGTCCTCTGAGCAAGATAGCAATAGCACGACGGTTGAAGTTGTTCAACATTGAAGAGAAGAGGTTAAATGACTCCAATTTGTATATCAACAACGGATCTTTTTGCTCATAGGAGGCATTTTGCACAGACTGTTTCAAATCGTCCAACTGGCGGAGGTGTTCTTTCCACTCATCGTCAATAACATAGAGCAATGTGCGTTTTTCGAACTCTTTGATAACTTCTTTACATTCGGTTTCGTAGGCAGCCTTGAGATTTGTGGCGATATTGTAGACACGCTTGCCGTCGGTTACCGGAATGAGAATATTTTCATACTGCGACCCTTTGGTTTCGTAGATATTCTTTATCACCGGATATGCCACCTGCGCCAACTTATCCATTTTACGTTTGAACGTTTCGATGGCAGCAGTTGCCACTTGCTCTGTCAACCGATCCGGTTTGTGTGCGCGGAATTCCTCCTCGTCGAAAGGCACTTCCATAGCAAAGACCTGCATAATATCGAACGACAATCCTTCGTAATCAAGCACATCGTGATGCTCCGTTACGATGGCTTCTGCCGTATCGTAAATCATGTTAGTTATATCGACTCCCAAGCGTTCGCCCATCAGTGCGTGGTGACGCTTGGCATAGATTACGTTACGTTGTTGGTTCATAACATCGTCGTACTCCAACAGACGTTTACGTATACCAAAGTTGTTTTCCTCCACTTTCTTTTGTGCTCGCTCTATAGAGTTGGAAATCATCTTGTGTTCGATCATTTCTCCCTCTTCGAAACCCATCTTATCCATGAGTCCTGCAATGCGTTCGGAACCGAACATACGCATCAAGTCGTCTTCCAAGGAAACATAGAAAACGGAAGACCCCGGGTCGCCCTGACGTCCTGCACGACCACGCAACTGACGGTCGACGCGTCGCGACTCATGCCTTTCCGTACCGATAATGGCCAGACCTCCAGCCTCTTTTACATCGGTTGTGAGTTTAATATCCGTACCACGACCTGCCATGTTGGTTGCAATGGTGACCGTTCCCGTTCGACCTGCCTCTGCCACTATGTCAGCCTCTCGTTGGTGCAGTTTTGCATTCAGTACGTTGTGAGAGATTTTTCGTATATTGAGCATACGAGAAAGCAACTCACTGATTTCGACCGATGTTGTACCCACCAAAACGGGGCGTCCTTCATTGTGCAGTTGTACGATTTCTTCGATTACGGCATTATATTTCTCGCGTTTGGTACGATAGACACGGTCGTTCATATCGAGACGCGCAATGGGTCGGTTAGTGGGAATTACCACCACATCCAACTTATAGATATTCCAGAACTCTCCTGCTTCGGTTTCGGCAGTACCCGTCATACCCGCCAACTTATGATACATGCGGAAATAGTTTTGGAGCGTTATCGTAGCAAAGGTTTGCGTAGCGGCTTCCACCTTGACATTTTCCTTTGCTTCGACAGCCTGATGCAAGCCATCGGACCAACGACGTCCCTCCATGATACGTCCCGTCTGCTCATCGACAATTTTGACCTCGCCATCCATGATGACATAGTCGACATCTTTTTCGAACAAGGTGTAGGCTTTCAGCAGTTGGTTAACCGTATGTACCCGCTCCGATTTGATGGAATATTGTTCCAACACTTCATCTTTCTTCTGCTGCTTTTCTTCGGCATTCAACGGCAGTTTTTCGATTTCAGCCACTTCGGATCCGACATCGGGCAACACGAAGAAAGTGGAATCATCGGTAGCCCCCGTCAGAGCATCAATACCCTTATCGGTCAGTTCGATACTCTTATTTTTCTCATCGATAACAAAGTACAACTCGTCGGTAGCGATGTGCATATTTTTGTTGTTCTCCTGCATGTAAAACTCTTCTGTTTTTTGCAGGCGCACCTTATTTCCTTGCTCCGACAAGAACTTGATGAGTGCCTTATTTTTAGGCATACCCTTGTAGGAACGGAACAACGCCAATTCGCCTTCTTCCGCCACTTTCTTATCTTCGGACGCCATTTTCTGACGCGCTTCAGCAAGTAGTTTGGTAGTGAGTGTTTGTTGTGTACGCACCAACAGTTCCACACGGTGCTTGTACTCATCGAACAACTGAACTTCTCCTTTGGGTACAGGACCACTGATAATAAGTGGCGTACGAGCATCATCTATCAAGACAGAGTCGACCTCATCGACAATGGCATAGTTGTGCTTGCGTTGTACGAGATCGAGCGGCGAGGTTGCCATGTTATCGCGCAGATAGTCGAAACCGAACTCGTTGTTTGTACCGAACGTAATGTCGCACGCATAAGCACGGCGACGTTCATCAGAATTGGGGCGATACTTATCAATGCAATCGACCGACAATCCATGGAACATATACAATGGTCCCATCCATTCGGAGTCACGCTTGGCAAGATAGTCGTTGACCGTTACGACATGTACGCCTTCGTGTGTAAGTGCATTTAAGAATACGGGCAATGTAGCGACCAATGTTTTCCCCTCGCCGGTAGCCATCTCTGCGATTTTTCCTTGGTGCAATACCACACCACCGATAAGTTGCACATCGTAGTGCACCATATCCCATGTAACTTCGTTGCCCCCGGCCGTCCAATGGTTCTGATAGATTGCCTTATCGCCCTCGATATGTACAAAGTCGTAGCGGGCAGCCAAGTCGCGGTCGAACTGCGAAGCAGTTACCTCCACCGTATGGTTTTCAGAAAAACGGCGTGCTGTATCTTTTACGATAGCAAAAGCTTCGGGTAGCACTTCCAACAAGACTTTCTCGTAGGTATCGGTTACATCTTTTTCCAGTTTATCCACCTCACGATATACTTTTTCGCGCTTGTCGATATCCAACGCCTCGACACTATCTTTGAGTTCTTTGATGCGTGCTTTATCGGCCGCCACGGCATCGGCAATCCGTTGTTTCAATGTTTCCGTACGCGCCCGCAACGCATCATTGTCCAAGCGGGCTATCTCCGGATAGACTGCCTTAATCTTGTCCACGTAGGGCATTATCTCACGCAAGTCGCGTTGCGACTTATTACCAAAGAGTTTGCTTAAGATTTCTACAAATCCCATATCTGTTGTATTTAGTCTGATTCCACTTTAATCCCAAGGGTATGGTTCCTATGGGGCAATTATGGCACAAAAATACAACATTTTCTTCACATAGACAACAAAAAAGGGGCAGAAGCACATTATTGTACTCCGTCCCCCCTTTCCTCGGGTTTTCGGCATGACGTATCGACTCTGCCGACAATGATATAGTAATTATCAAACAATCATATGCTAAAGTATACTTATCTTGCTACATTTTCCAGCCATTGCATTAGTGCCGTAGTGAAAACCTGCCGCATAGGATAGTCTCGACTAAAGCCCCATCCGTGTCCCCCTTGCGGCAAGATAAGCAATTCTGCCGGTACTTTTTGCCGAGTGAGTGCGGTATAGAAATCAAGTGAATTGCTCACCGGTACAGCCCGATCGTCTTGACAAGCAGCCAGCAAGACGGGAGGCATGTCGGCATGTACTTGATTGAGCAATGTCCATTTTTGCTTTTGTTCATCGGTAGGTTCCGTACCCAGAAGGTGTGTACGTGTTTTGCCATGCGTATCTGCCATCATGGAGAGTACGGGATAGATGAGTACTCCGAAATCGGGTCGTGTAACCGTATCGGTGTACATAGTGAGCAACGATCCTGCCAAATGTCCTCCTGCCGAGAATCCCATGACTCCCACTCTTCCCTGCGGTATTCCCCACCGGGGTACACTATCGCGCAACAATCGCATAGCGGCACACGCATCTTCGAGCGGTATGTTTTCGTGTGCATTGGGCAGACGATACTCCAAGACGGCGACAGCGATAGCGCGGCTGTTGCAAAAATCGGCAACACATGTTCCTTCGTTGTATGCCGACACATACCGGTATGCCCCTCCCGGACATACCAACAGCAGCATATCAGCCTTGGCATTATCAGGCAAGTAAACGTGCACACGGGGTTGTGTGATATTGTAGATTTGCCCATTGTCGGATGTATATTCTGCTTCCGTAATACCATTAGTGCTCTCTATGTTGAGCGGTAGCAGTACAGTGCTGGCATGTAACATCGTTAGCGACATGCAGAGGATGCACAAACATTGTAACCTATTCATAGACTTAGAGAGAGTGTCTGAAACGTACAGGTTTCAGACACTCCATTGGTTGTATATTATCAGTTCTTAATTACGTTACGCCACAGTTGTTTGCCATCAGTGGAAATACCCAGCATATAGACACCTTGTGCCAATCCGCTCATATCCATGGTATTGCCCTTAACCGTAGATATAAGGCGTCCGTCGGGAGCATAGAGCGACAAGTTGCAGTTTTCGACACCTTGCACGGTAAGCACATCTTTCACAGGATTGGGCGACAGGCATATAGATACGGTTTCGACATCATCTAAAGCAGTAGCCACTGCATCGAAGCGAATATCATCAACATAAATACTTCCTCTTTCCGACAAGAATCCGTTATTTCTTCGCAGTTGGAGTCCCATAAACTGATACTCGACTCCTGCAGGCAACCGGCTTAAATCGGTTTCGACATACTTCCAACCAGCATAGTCCATAACACACAACAGGGTGTATTGTATATCGCCTGAAGCATCCCATTTAGCATATAACTCGTTCTCCGAGAAATCGGCAAAGACATACATTCCCAAGAGACCTTGGTTGGTGGAGATTATATTATCCGTTGCAACATAGTCGTACATAGCCGTCCCCTCTTTATCGGTGAAAGCATAGATAAGTTCGTTAGAAGCACTGCCCCTAACTTTCTTATTGGTATTGAGGAAGACCGAAGCATTTTTGGTATAGAGACTGGACTCGCCATCGAACTTAAAGGCTAATGCTTCCGCATCGTTGACAACAGGTAAAGTAAGTTCTTGCGGTTGTTCGGTGCGGAAAGGTATCTCGGTAGTTTTGTTATAGTAGATTCCCAACTGATCGCGCAAATCTTCTGCAATCACCACCTTATACTCCGTATCAGGCTGTAATGCCTTGGTCAGTTCGAAAGACAGGAATCCATTGGGTGAGACAGGAGCATCGTAAGAATAGGTTCGTGCATTGACAGATTGTGTATTGCCCTGCATATCTTGTATCGTAATATTCTTCTTGACGGTTCCCGTATTCAAGACTTCATCCCATATGAGAATGAATGAAGGATTGACGGGTACAGGTGCGCTTTCGGCTGAGGGATAACTTTGCAACAATGAAAGTTCGGAACGATTTTTAGTAGTGAACTTAAAGGAGAAATCTTCCGCCATGGTATTGGTGAAAGTATAATCGGGATGGCAAGCCGTTTTCGCCAATGTGACGGTATATTCGGTATCTTTCTCGAATCGGCGTGTAGGAGTAAAGCGCATAGTACGATAGGAGTTCTCGAACGTAATAGAACCCTCAACCTCCGGTGAGATAGAGAATGCCTCTATTAAAGATTCCGCCACCATATCCCAATTGAAAGACAAGACCACTTCGGTGGAAACATCGACCGTTTGGTCGGGACCTACATTGGGCGAATAACCGATTACTTCGGGTCGTGTTTCACGCTGCATATTCATGAGCATATCCTGATAGGTAATCTTGTTTTTGGTGACTACCACTTCTTGTTCAGCATCGTAGTAATGCTCTGCCTGCACTTTGAGAGTATAAGTTCCCGGTTGCAGATTCCAGAAGAAGAAGACTCCATTGTAGAGCGTATCGGTAGTGTAGGTTTGCAAGCGTTGTCCGTTTTGCCAAAGCGAGACTTCTGCTCGGTTGATAGGCAGGAGTTCGTCGCGGCTACCACGGATTTTATTGATAGCGGGGAATACCATTTGTTGGTAACTATCGCGCACTTGTCCGCCGATGACTCCGACGGGCTGTTCGTAGTGCATGAAATAGGTGCAGAATGCTTGCATGAACTGCCATGCTTCTTCCCACTTATAGTCCATGTTCATCAAACGATAGGCCTCGGGCAGATAGTCGTGCATACGTCCTTCGGATATAACTCCCGGTACTTTGAGTCCACGCAGAACTCCGTAACCATTGGACCATCCCATGGCAGTACGTCCGAACGTTTTGTCGCCCGTGATACGTGGTGTAGCGGCAGTCCAAGTAGTGATTTGGTTGCTGAGAATGTTATTGCCTATGATGGTGGAGATGGCCCGACTCTCATCGGAGCAAGGAGTAGCAGTAGGATAGATGTGCGTATCTCCGACATCGACTCCGGCATAGAGTTGGAGTACGTAGTTGGACGGTCCACCGGCATTGGAGTGAATGGAGAGCATGAAATCGGCCTTATAGGTATTGGCTTCCGCCACGATAGCCGAGAGAGCGCGGTCGTCAGCCGTAGTATTGGTTACACGGCTCATCATTGTTTGGAAACCGAGTTCGTTGAGCCAATCGCGTAATTTCAAGCCTTTGTCGAGGTTGGAGTTAGACTCCCAGAATCCTTCGGGGTCGCCACTTGCAAAAGGATAGATTTTTACATTACGGTCGTCGGCATCGTGTCCGCCATGCCCCGGGTTGATATAAATTCGAAAATCTTTAAAATCGGCTTGAGTGCCTGCCATGACTTTGCGTGCTTTTTTAGCGGGGACTGCCTGTTGCAAGCATGGAAGTGATTTGCGTATGGGCATATCGGTCAGGTTGGTTTGCATGAGTCGCACCTCTCCCGACAAAGTATTGTAGGCTATTTGTCCGGTACGTGCTGAAACAGAGGGATACATACCAAAGTCTTGCGGGTTGGTGAGTACCTGCTTGAGCGTACCATCGACCGAACAGAGTGCAATGGAGGAACTCGTATAGTTATGCCCATCGTGCGTATCGTACATACCGACAACATAATCGTTGCCATACCAAACAGGGGCATCCAAGTTACCGAGATTGACCAATGCCTTTCCTGTGAGGTCGCAAATACCCGTACCGAACTTGGTGTTGAAGAGTATACGCGTAGCATCGGGTGAGAGAGACGCCCAAATATAGTTGCAATTGGTTCCATGCGGATAGAGTTCCGTACGGACTCCTTGCTTATAGAGAACCAGTTTCAAATCTTCGTTGGTTACATAGAGATCGGTTTCGGCAGCAGTAGTGCCATACTCATCGGATTCGGCAGCAAGATAAGCGAGGGAGGTAGCATCGTCGGAGAGATGCGGATACCAACCGTCAGCCACCTTTACATCGCTCAACACACGTACGGATTGAGCGGATAGGACTCCCGCACAAAGGCAGGCAGTAAACAATAAGCAGTAGTTTTTCATATATTTGTAGAAGGTTAATTATTTCTTCATTAGTTTGACAGTAGTACCATTGATATTGAGCAAGTAGTTGCC
>JAMPAY010000028.1 GCA_023666945.1 Paludibacter sp. | reverse complement strand
GGCAACTACTTGCTCAATATCAATGGTACTACTGTCAAACTAATGAAGAAATAATCCCATGAAAACAATCAAGAATACCAATCCATGGTTATGGGTTCCTACACTCTATTTCGCTGAAGGAATCCCCTATTTCCTTGTCAATAATATATCGGTCATGATGTTCACCCGCATGGGTGTACCCAACGACAAAATGGCACTGTTCACCTCACTGCTCTACCTGCCATGGGCTATCAAGCCTTTTTGGAGTCCCTTTGTCGATATTCTTAAAACAAAACGGTGGTGGATTCTCTGTATGCAACTGCTCATGACTGCGGCTTTTGTTCTGCTTACACTCAGCATACCTTATCCCGATGCTGAAATGATTGCAACTTCCACAACGCCTATCTCGTTGTTCATAGTCATGCTCATTCTCTTCATCATTACCGCCTTTGCTTCTGCCACGCATGACATCGCTGCCGACGGTTTCTATATGCTGGCACTCACACAACATCAACAGGCGGCTTTTGTGGGCGCACGCTCCGTCTTCTATCGGCTCTCCAGTATCTTCGGACAAGGCGTACTGTTGGTAATAGCAGGCACACTCGAAACCAAGACAGGCAATATCCCATTGGCATGGCAACTCACCTTACTTATCACTTCCGTATTGTTTGCCGTACTTAGCCTATGGCACACATTCTTCCTGCCCAAACCACAAACCGATCACTCCAGCCTAAATGCAGAAACAAAATCTGCAACAACCATTCTGCGGGAGTTCTTGCGTACCTTTGTTACCTACTTCCGCAAACCGGGTATTTGGCTCGCCATGATATTCATGTTGGTCTACCGACTCCCCGAAGCATTCCTTATCAAGATGATCAATCCCTTCCTCGTGGCGGCAAAAACTGATGGCGGATTAGGATTAAGCACCGAAACCGTAGGTATTGTATATGGTACCATTGGTGTCGCATTCCTAATGATAGGAGGTATCTTGGGAGGAATATATGCCTCACGAGTAGGACTCCGCAAATCACTTTGGTGGATGGCAGCCTGCATGACACTACCCTGTTTCAGTTTCGTCTACTTAAGTATGGCACAACCCGATAGCATCGCACTCATCAGTATAGCCATTGCTATCGAACAATTCGGCTACGGCTTCGGTTTCACTGCCTATATGCTCTATATGATGTATTTCTCCGAAGGAGAATTTAAGACGGCGCACTACGCCATCTGTACCGCATTCATGGCACTAAGCATGATGTTGCCCGGTATGATAGCAGGATATCTGCAAATGGCATTGGGCTACCGGAACTTCTTCTGGATGGTAATAGCATGTTGCGTAGCCACACTGTTGGTTACCATTGCCATACGTCAACGAGTCGATTCCGACTATGGCAAGAAATAAGCCTACGAGCCGCTGCAATCATCCGCCATTTGGCTAAACGAAGAAAAAGGCGTATCTTTGCGGCATACAATTTGGTGTTCTGTATCATAATGATGCAGAACACCAAATTGGTAACAGATAATAACTCTACACTATGAAGAAACATATTCCCAATATGCTTACATGCTGCAACTTGCTATGCGGAGCAGCAGCCGTCTATCTTACTACGCAACAAGCCTATACATGGGCTTTCATCTTGATTATCATCGCTGCCGTATTCGATTTCTTCGATGGCTTTGTGGCACGTCTGCTGCACGTTAGTTCGCCTATCGGAAAAGAACTCGACTCCTTGGCTGACAACATCACATTCGGGCTCACCCCTTCCATGATGCTCATGTGCTTGTTACTACACCATACGACATTGGGCTATTGGAGTATGCTGGCATTTCTCATGGCAGCATTCTCGGCACTGCGTCTTGCCAAATTCAACTTAGACACCCGACAATCCGATTCTTTCATCGGATTGGCTACACCTGCCAATGCTGTCTTCTGGGCATCATTGGTAACATGTCTCAATACGTTCGTACCGCAAATACCCCTATGGGCAGGCTGGATGTTGTTGGCTGGCAGTTGGTTCTCCTGTTGGCTGCTGATGGCCGAAATACCTTTCTTTGCTCTTAAGTTTCACAATTTCAGTTGGAAAGACAATCAAGTACGCTATATCTTCCTTATAGGGAGCCTGTTCATCATCTTACTTTGCACCATAGGTGCATGCTTGTCTCGTACACACCAACCTATCATTGCACTCGCTTCGGGAGCAGGTGTAGTTATATGGTATCTCATCATCGGGCTGATATCTTCTCGCCAACTGCGCAAAAACGCCACTCACTGAATACATGCGACAATCTCTTCTCATACTATTCTCTTGTCTGACACTCTCTGCCATAGCAGAAACACTGCCCGACAATTACTATACAACCGCCGATTGCCGCAAAGACTCCGCTCTCAAAAGCGAACTGAGCCTCATCATCCGTAACGGAGAACGCTACAAATACGGTTCACGCAGCGACCAAAGCACACACCTCTACACTTGGGACGGCTTTTTCTTCACCGACCGCCGTGCCAATGGTACCATTTGGGATATGTACTCTCCCTATCGACACTATTTCACCTACAACAATCGTAGCGCATCAGGCATGGCTATAGAACATAGTTTTCCAAAATCATGGTGGGGAGGAGATAACAACGATGCCTATAAAGATCTATACCACCTCAATCCGTCAGAGCATCGCGCCAACACTGCTAAAAGCGATTATGCCCCCGGACTCGTTGATAGCCTTGTCACTTTCGACAACGGAATCTTCCGCACCGGCTATGGTAAGGGACATCCCACGTTTCGTGTTTGGGAACCGGCTGATGAATACAAGGGCGATTTTGCACGCGCCTATTTCTATATAGCCACTTGTTACGAAGATTTTCATTGGATAGATACTATCAAACTAACCACCGCAGGCAATCCGTCATTGGCATCAACCTCGGGAGCATATTTTGCCATGGACAACACCAATTGGCAAGAGTTTCAACCTTGGCTGCGCGACATCTTACTCCAATGGCATCGCAACGACCCCGTTTCTGAAAAAGAAATCCGACGTCAGGACGCTGTTTCATCCATTCAGCACAACCGCAATCCTTATATCGATTATCCCGAGTTGGTCGAATACATTTGGGGCGACAAGCAAGGTATTGCAGTCAATTTCAATTTACTTACACTCACCTGCAGCAACTCCTACGATTGTCCTATCGATACCACCAACATCGAAGCCTATGCCGCTACCGATGTGAACGACCATGGCTTCAGTGCACAGTGGAAAGACGCAGGAACCGACCACTATACATTAGACATCTATAGCAAAGAAATCGCAGGACACAACGATACACTCATCTGTATGCACGCAGTACGGTCTGCACTCATAGCGCAAACGGAACATGTCAGTTGGTCGGGCAGCAGTTACACCTCCGATGGCGATTGTGCCATGCTTTTAGGTACAGCATCTGCCGATTACGAAATAACCATCAGCGGAATAGACATTCCCGCACAAACCCGATTAGTCATACGAGCCAACATCTCCAAGTACGATACCGAAGCATGGCTCTCGATTACTGCCGATGAAACCGAACTGGAGAACATTCCGCTTACGTTCAACGAAACCTATTACACAGTCGACATTCCGGCAGGCACTCAAAACATTGTCTTGCGCAACGGAAAAAAAGGGAAACGAGTATCCGTACAGAATATCTTTCTTATTTGCGGGAACCGACAACTCATCACACATCATCTCAATGGTTTTCCTTCTCTTGTTGCAGGAACGTCATGTTCCATCGAAACCACACTGCATACCAACACTCCGCTCTACTATTGCATCGCTCCCGACCAATTGCCACAGTCGAACGAAATATGCGTATCTTACACGCCTACAACACTACCCGCCGCAGCGGCTGCCTCATTCTCTATTAGCGGCAATGCAACCACACTCACCATTAACAATCTCACCGGACTTTCATCCGTTACGATCTACGATGCACGGGGACGCATCCTCTATAACATACATACTTCGGAAACACACTGCTCTTTCCGCCTTCCGCAACCGGGTATATATTTGGTGCAAGTCAACGGCACGACATGCAAAGTAAAACTCTGACAAAATCCCTAAACATCTGCTCTACGCAAAAAACAAACCGCCGGTACGATGTATCAATATATCCACCCTATCTAACAAAATATACACATTACGACTTGGTATTAAGAGTAATTTTGCAAACTGAATAATAGGTTTTATTCAAGAACTAACAACTCATTGATAAAATGACTGATACCATTAAATTTCATAGAATAGCAACCACCATAGCGTGTGTATGCTGTCTGTTGTTTACGACACACCTTTCTGCGCAAACTTCCTCCGGCGGACAGTCTACCGAAGGCACCGACTTTTGGGTAACGTTTTTAAGAGCCGATTCTCACGATAGCGATGATAAACCTATTACGCTATCTGTATCCATATCTGCTCGCGAAGCATGCTCGGTAACACTATCCAACCCGCATTCCGGCTATTCTGAGACCATACAATTAGCAGCCAACGAACTCAAGGAAGTTGAACTTTATGACGGAACCGCCAACGTTAATAAAAATCCACGCAACAGCGATACAAAAATCTGCTATACATATCTTCCTGAACGTCGAGATTCTGCTGCCATTCATATTCAAGCCACTGCCAACATCTCATTGTTCGCCAGCAATTACAAATCCAAATCGTTTGATGCAACCAACGTTCTGCCAACTGCCGCTCTACAAGACAACTACATCATACAAACCTATCCGCCAAGTGTACACGCCGACACACCTCAAGGGTCTCACTTTGCCATTGTTGCCACAGAAGACAATACCGTGGTTGATTATGCCCCGACTGTAGAAAC
Source organism: Paludibacter sp. (assembly GCA_023666945.1). Classification (GTDB taxonomy): domain Bacteria; phylum Bacteroidota; class Bacteroidia; order Bacteroidales; family Paludibacteraceae; genus Colicola. The sequence goes on along the minus strand of JAMPAY010000028.1, from coordinate 7,531 downwards.
AGAAGAGTTACGCAATTTCAAGAACGCACTGAATGCGTGGGGGGAACAAGTCTTTGAAAATTATCCTGAGTACGAACGTTTCCGTAATTTTGATAAGGACGGTACAATTGCAACCGACACGCTACAAAAAGGCGAAGTATGGTATGTATGGAGTGGTGATGTAGCCGGAGAAACGGCCGATTTGAGTGGTACGACAGTCAAAGCACGCAATGGTAAAAAAATTGCTGTGTTCCAAGGTTGCCCACACACCAACATTCCCGATAGGATACGCGACCGCGACCACATCTTCTCACAAGCAATGCCCACCAGTTATTGGGGCAACACATTTGCCATTACCGCTTCCATGACACGTAAACGCGACATCATCCGTGTGTTAGCACTCAACGATGGTACAGAAGTACGTGTAAATGGTCAGTTGTTGCATACATTTGATTTCAGCACTAACCCTAAACGCACATTCGAATTTGAGATAGGTGAACAAACTGTTAGTTGCTCTGACAAAAATCACAAAGGAAATCTTCCGCTTGCAGGACGTGAGAATATCCCCGTAATCATCGGAACAAATTGCATGGTTGAAACATCATGCCCTTGCGCAGTACACCTCTTTATGTGTTCCAACACTTACGATAGCACACCGGATGGTGACCCTGCCATGGTATGGATTAACCCTATAGAGCAAGTGATTGACAACATCACATTTGCCACTTATATGTCCACCAATACGCACTATGTCAACATTGTTACCACACAAGATAATGTTGCATCCATGAAGTTGGACGGGAACGATATATCTGCCGATTTCTCACCGGTCACAAGTAGTAATAATGCCTATTGGTTTGCACGCAAAAACATATCACATGCCACACATACGTTGCGCGGAGAGAAAGGATTTATAGCGCACGTCTATGGTTATGGTGAAAAAGAGAGTTATGGCTATTCTGCAGGTGGGGCAACCAAACCGCTTACACAAGCCATCACGATTAACGGAGAAATATTTACCCCGGAGTCAGACAACTCTTTGTGCGGTAAAGACACCATAGTTTTTGCCTGCCAACTTAACTACGAATATCAGAACATTACTTGGTGTTTCGGCGATGGTACACCCAATGTTTCCGGAGTTGACTCTATAGCACATCTCTATACCAAACAAGGCGAATATCATGCTTATGTACTCATAGAGCGTCTATCTACCAACTTGTGCGAAGGACAATTGGCTGTCGATAGTATTCCTATACGTGTCAACATTGCACACTATACGTTCGATTTCAATTTCCGCATCGACGGAGTGGATGTTCCCTGTAAAATGGAAGACGAACCCTTTGAAGGAAAGATTCTATACACCAACGATTCGGATGTCAGACTTACCGAACTTAGCCAAGACGAGTGCCGTCTTCTGTTCGATTCAGCAGCCATAGCTGCAGGATTCGATGAAAAAGAATTACTACTCACCGAAGACTACATACGTATCAGCATTCCCGATGGAGCAAAAAACAGCGAACCTTATGGCATTACTATCAATCTGAATCTGCATATCAAGCGTGAGTGCCTTGACACAACAATCATCGCAGATACAACCATCTATTTCCAACTCAACTACGATAGCGACATACTCACACAAAGATTCGATTATATTCTCGGGTTGCGCAACGATTCAACCTTTGAAGGAGATATTCTGTCTGATTTCCAATGGTATCGCACCACCGATAGTACAGCCATTGCAAATCAACAAAGTGCCGTACTTAACCTACACGATTTCGAAGCGAATGCCAACGATTCTTACTATCTATGCTTTATCTTGAACAAAGGCACCGACAAAGAACTATCCACTTGTACTTGTGCCAAATCTTTCAAAAAAGATAGTACGACATATAACTTTGCCGATTCCATTACAATCAGCACCTATACGGCTCCTGTTGGCTCTCGCATCTATATCAACGCACAAGGCGAAGCCTCTTTTAGTTGGTATAACACGGCCGGACAACTTATTACATCAGGAACACTCCCCGACAAAGGAGGTTCGGTTGCTATACCTGCAAAGCAAGGATTATATATCCTGCGTGTAAATACCGATTCAACCGAACGAAACTTCAAATTCTCTGTACAGTAAACCGACTAATACTTTCATACACCAATGAAAACTCTATCAAGAAGACTACTTATCATCGGCATAATCATCTCTTTTGTCTGCGGTAGCAACATTATTTATGCTGCACCGGCACCGGCTACACAGAAAACTACCGTATCGGACAAAAAGAAGCAAGAAACACAAAAGGCAAAAGAGAAAAAACAAAAAGAGGCACAGAAAGCCAAAGCGCAAAAACAGAGAGAAGCAGAAAAAGCAAAGGCACAAAAACAGAAAGAGGCTGACAAAAAGAAAAAACAACAAGAGCGATTACGTCAGCAACAAGATGCCCAACGCGCCAAAGAACAAGCCGCACGCCAACAACAGAACGAGCGCAAGCAGGCAGAACGTGCAGAAGCAGAAGCCGCCAAAACAGCACAATTAGAAGCACAAAAACAAGCCTATCTGAGAGAGCAGGCTCGTTTGAATGACACAACTCCTCGCAAAGAACCCATCAGTTTATTCAATTTAGCGGCAAAATTGGGATATGCCGCTATCATGGACAAGCAAAACTTTGGCATTCCAGCTATCAGTAATCCGAACAAACTAAATAGCGATAATCCTTACAATTCACTCACAGGAGGAGCCGGAGCAGGTTTTGCCGCCACATACGAATTGCAGTATGGAGCCTTTCGTTTTGAGACCGGATTAGACTTCACCTTCCTCAACTCTTCATCCAACTATGGTTTTATACTGAATAGAGAAGAACAAAACCATAACGCTATTTATTCCTATATCACCTCCGACTTACGAGAGACACGTAATATCGGGCATATCGGTATTCCCGTTATGTTCGGTGCACAATTCTCGCGTTATTACTTTATGTTAGGAGCAAAAGTAGGATATGGCGTATTTGGCAATTACAAACAAAAAGGACTATATGAGATAACCGTTAACGACCCTGCATTGTTCGAGCCTTACGGATTGGGAATTATAGATATTCCTACCCAACAACAGCCCAAACTATCGTTTAAACAACCCTCTCTAAGTCTATGCGCTGAAATAGGGTTAGATTTAGATGAATGGCTACAGGCATCACCCGCACGCAAGCAGAAACGTGTCAAGCCCGGGGAACGTCTGCCTTTCGGACGTGAGAATATACACTACAAAGTGAGTGCTTTTGCTGAATATGGTATCCTCAATACAAACAATCCTTCCGGCAGCATGCCATTACTCTTTGACAATAGTAATGCCTACCTGCCAACGGCTTCTGCTTCCGTACTCAATTTGGAGGGGACGAAAGCGAATAACCTATTTGTGGGAGTGAAGTTTGCCGTACAATTTGAGGTTCCGGGTAAGAGCGTACGCCCTACTCCTCCGCCCCCCTCTACAGTCCTTATCAACATTGTAGATGCTGATACGAAAGATGCGTTACCCTACTCTATTGTAAAGATACACGATACGAATACGGGGAAAGTTGCCCTCAAAAGCAAAGGTGTGAAAAACGGCAGGCAGAAACAACGCGTAATGGTAGGTACTTATGAAATAGAAGTGAGTGCTAACGACTACAATACTACCTCCGAATTCTTTGAGATACAAGAAGTAGGCTCACTATTGCCATTAACCATTAACATGAAACATAAACCTATTCTGCGTTTACGCATAACAGACATAGAAACAGGTGAACCGTTATCGGTTAGTGCCGTTATCCGTCAACAAGGAAGTACCTCCACACGTTATACTTTATCTACCGATAGTATCTCCGGAACCGGTAGGTTGGTAGTAGAAGACGATGCATACACTTTGCATATTGAGCCTATCGGTTATGAAGTATATGACCAAAACTTGTCATCTTTATCTGAAGAAATACACGTACAGTTGCATCCGGTAAAGAAAGGCGATGTCTTTGTAGTTCAGAACTTATTTTTTGCCACAAACAAAACTCGTATTCTTAAAACCAGTGAAGACGCACTCAATGCATTGTATCAATATCTTGATTCCAACAAGAATCTGAATGTGCGTATCATCGGACACACCGACAATATTGGTTCCGATGCTGCGAACCAACGCCTGTCAGAAGGACGTGCAGATGCGGTTCGTGACGACCTTATCAAGAGAGGGATCGCCCCCGAACGTTTGCAAACGGAAGGACGGGGCGAAAGCCAGCCTATCGACACCAACGATACCGAAGAGGGACGTCAGAACAACCGACGTGTCGAAATAGAAATACTCTAATACACCAATCACAACACACTCAACACCATGAAACAATGTTTGTTCATCAGTCTGTTACTCCTTGCTTGCTTACCATTGCATACCTTTGCCGCAGCAGGTACAGAGGGTAAAGAGTTTTGGATTGCCCTCACCATAGGAAGAGGTCCAAAAGACGTAGGGACATCCTTTGAGCCTTTTATCTGTGTTTCCTCCAAAACACGAAAAGGCACTGTTACTGTCACCAACCCGCAGACAAATTTTGTGCGTACCTACCAAATACCAACAGGTACAGGTTGGTTGGAAATTAAGGATATTCCTACCACTGCATGGTATCCGTATTCTGCAAATGAAAAAGGACAACAAAAAGCCTCCGGTCAAACATTTGCAACAGGATTGGTCTTAACATGCGATGAAGATGTTTCTGTCTTTGCCGCCATACGCTACGAAAATGCCTTTGATGCCGGTAACATATTACCCATCACTGCACTCCAATCAGAATACATCATTCAGGACTATCCTCCGTATGCCAACGAATCGCCAACGACATCTTTCAGTAATTTCTGTATCTTAGCAACCGAGAATAATACGGAAGTGGAAATAACACCTCATGCCCGAACGTATGATGGCAAAGCAGCAAATACTACATTCAAAGTTACACTGAAAGCCGGAGATGTTTATTATGTGGTCAGTGAAGAGGCAAACGAGAGCAATAGCAAAGAAAAATCGCTCTCTGGTTCGTATGTTAAGGCACTGAACGGAAAAAAAGTAGCAGTATTCAATGGCGATATCTGTACCCGTACGCCCAACCACGTTGCTGCCAGAGACATTAACTACGAACAAGCCATGCCTATCGACTATTGGGGCACGGAATTTATTGTTACACGTTCTTTGGAGAAAGATGCCAACCGCATACGTATTACGGCTCAAGAAGACGATACACAAATATACATTGACAACTACCTGTTCACAACACTCAATGCACGCGAAACATCAGAAATAGAATTGGCAGTGGCTACCGACATGCAAAAATATAGCGATAATCCTGCCGAAAAACAACTTATTACCGACGTCGCCTATATTCGAACATCCTGTCCGTGTGCTGTGTACAACTATGATACCGGAAATGGTTACAAAAGCAAGAGTTCAAGCCAACTCCATTCCGGCTATGGAGACCCCTCTATGACATGGATAAGCCCATTGGAACAAGACTTGAGTGAAATAACATTCGGTGTAATGAATACCGACAAGACTACACGTCACTTTGTCAATATTATCACGGAAACATCTAATATTGCCAATATACAATTACGTGAAGTACAAGCAGGCAATTTCAGCAACAATATGCTTTCCACAAGCGATTTTCAACCTGTTCCTGCCAACACCAAATATTCATATGCCCGCAAACCTCTTACCATCAACAAAAGTACAACGTACAACCTGGTATGCTCCACCGGCGGTTTTATTGCACACGTCTATGGCAATGGCGAAGATGAATCTTATGCTTATTCCGTAGGTTCGGCAGCCGTAAAACGCGGCGTACAATTAGGGAACATCATATATACCGACGGAATGACTTCTGACATAACCTACTGCGTAGGCGAATCCATTGAATTCGATGCACAAGTAGGATCCGACATCATTGACAAAGCCTCTTGGGACATGGGTGATGGAGTAACCTTCAATGACGGACGTACTGCATTTGCTTATTCCTACGAATCACCGGGGTGGTATGATATACGTACTACTATTTATGCCCATAAAGAATGTCCTGCCACCACCTATCCTCCTGAAGACATTCATTATGCCATACGTGTTGTTATTCCCGATACCATACAACGTAATTTCTTTATCTGTGAAGGAGAAACATTTGAGTATGTCGGTCAACAATATACAAAACCAGTTACCGACACCATTAAATTTGACTGCGATAGTATTGTCATCTTTAATCTTGAAGTAGGGCAAAAAACGACATCATCACTTGATACCATAGCACAAGATAGTTGCCTTTGGCATAATAAGTGGTACTATCAATCGGGAACATACGAATGGGTTGGTACTAATGCAGGCGGTTGCGATAGCACGGTTACAATGAATCTGCGCATCATTACCTGTCTCGAACTTATCGTACACTCACCCGAAGAAATTATCTGCGGTGACCAACCTACATTTGCCATTCCTTATACCTATGTAAAGGGGGATATTGGCGATAGTTGGATTATTAGCAACGGGCAACAGATTCCACTCACACTTGCCGATGGCTATTTCATTGCCGATATGCAATACTTCAAGCCGAATCATTACGAAGTAATAGTAGCGACCGAAGATACCATTTGCGAACAAATACAAGAATCAAGCATCACGTTCGACATTCGTTACCCCTCATCTCTTATCGCACAAAAATGGAATAATGTATTAGCCGTATACAACAATCATTACAACGGAGATTATACATTTACAGCCTTCCAATGGTATAAAAATGAGACTCCTATAGAAGGCGCTATAGGTTCGTACTATCATAGCAAAGAGCCTTTCTCTACTACTGATTCCTATGCAGTACTCCTGACGCGTGAGGACGGGACTACGTTATTCACATGCGCGTTACAGACCGTACAAGAAAACAATACTCCCACTGTTAATGTTGCTCCCACAGTCGTTGGTTCAGGTGAAAACATAACCATTACCACATCCGTTCCGGGAAAAGCAATGTTGTATAACACTTTGGGTATTTTAGAATCGGTTCAACAAGTGGAACAGACTGTATCTTACGCTATGCCTAATCGTCCGGGAGTATATGTACTGGGCATTACGCTCCAAGATGGCTCTCAACAAACGTTCCAACTAATCGTAAAATAAAGACATCGTTGACCTATACAAAAACAAGAACGAAGTTATATGCTTCGTTCTTGTTTTCGTATAGGCTCTTAACTAAATAGTAAAGCAAGATACAAACACCGGATGTGGGAATAACTGCAAACTATTGTTTTGCACATACGTATTGTAGAATTTTCTTTCTGTACTTAAAAACGTACGTTGTTTCAAAGGATGATTGACCATGTGTTTTTTAAGTCCTTTGAATATCAGCCCCTCTGAACGTTCCCCCGCATAGTGCAAGTGTCTCATTACTTATAGGGAGGTAGGCTTCCTCTTCCGTTTTCTCTGTGCAGATTCGGATCATATATCCGCCGTCCTGTCCGAGTTGAATATGTTCCCATGACAGTTGGAGAATATCGCTGATGCGTAGCCCGGTCATGCAAC
>JAMPAY010000027.1 GCA_023666945.1 Paludibacter sp. | reverse complement strand
CCGGTAGCACTACAAAAAGAATGGTCGCACTACTTGTAAGAGTTGCTGCGATTTTTTGTATTCACCACATTAAGTGTTATTGCTATGAAAAAGTATCTGTATTTATTATTGTTCGCCCTCTGCATGAGTGCTTGTTGTAGTCATGAGACGATAGAAGTACCCATATCGAACCGTATGATTTTTGACCTGCAAGCCAATAGCAATGAATGGAACTACACCAACACGGATAACAACAACTATTTTGTAGCCAATTTTAGCATGCCGGAAATCACCAAAAATATATACGACAACGGTACAATATTGGTATATCGAGAATTTGATTACGGTACAACCAATGCCGTACAACAAATACTCCCCTACTCTCGTCATTATGAATACCTCATCAATGCCAACGAGAATAGTTGGGGTTTCTACACTGAAACAGTAGACTATGAATATGGTATCGGATTTTTGAACATCTTCTATACGGCTTCTGATTTCGATTATGAGTTGAATACCTCTTTTGTTCCTGAGGGCATGCATTTCCGTATGGTAATTATGTGGTAAAGATAGCAGTGACTGCCACTGAACAATTCATACAAGACCATGCCAAAGACGACATCAACCGCTTGGCATTGCAACGCAATCGGTATCCGGAAGTGGATATCGATTTTGCATTACAACAGATAGAAGGACTTCAACGCACCAAAGACAAACTTCCCACTATATCTACTATCATCGGTTGGCAATATCCCAAACGCATCAGTATAGAACAATGTTCATCTGAGGAAACCGCCCGCTACAAAGCCACCCTACTACAAGGCAATACACTGACTGACCTAACAGGAGGATTCGGCATTGACACGTTCTTCTTATCGGAAAATTTCAAGCAAACACACTATGTCGAACGTCAAACGGAATTATGTAAAATTGCACAACACAATTTTGGGCTAACAAGTCGTGATATAGAAGTACATAATAGCGATAGTACAGACTATTTGCACACGATGTCAGCAACAGATGCTATTTACATAGATCCCGCCCGCCGTTCTGCTACAGGTAGTAAAGTTTTTCGCATAGAAGACTGCGAACCGAATATTGTGGATATATACGATTTACTTCGCAATAAATGTAGCACTCTACTAATAAAACTATCGCCTATGTTGGATATATCGGCAGCATTGCAAGTATTGCCGGACGCCGATGCCGTACATATAGTGGGAGTGAAAGGCGAAGTGAAAGAAACGCTTATATGTTGCCATTTTCATACCTCTACACCCTTACAGATTCATACCATTAATATACTGCCCTCTAAGACACAACGTTTTACATTCACCCCTCAAACTGAGAAAATGGTCAACTGCCGCTATGCCACACAGGCAGACACCTATCTATACGAACCCAACTTGTGCATACTGAAAGCAGGTGCTTTCAAGAGTATTGCCACAGAGTACAATCTACGCAAACTATCTGCCAACACACATCTTTATACATCGGAACGTTTGATAGAAGATTTTCCCGGGCGTATCTTTCGAATACTATCGTTACCCGATAAAAAAGCATTGCACAAACAAACACTCAATGTGATAACACGCAACTATCCGCAAGCAGTAGAGGTGCTACGCCAACAATTAAAAATAAAAGAAGGCGGCACCAACTACCTTATAGGTACACGCATTGCTGACAAACCCATTCTACTTTTGGCAGAACGAGCCAACTAAAACACTGCCATTTTGGCAGAAAACTATTTATTTCGGCTTGTTGCACTGTTTTTCGCTCGGTTTCTTATTTTTGGCACACCCTTTGCCATAGTTGATGCAAAACAACAACGAATAATAACTAAATAAAAACATACAACTATGGGAAAAATCATTGGTATTGACCTGGGAACAACAAACTCCTGCGTCGCAGTTATGGAAGGCAACGAACCTATCGTTATTGCCAACAGCGAAGGCAAACGCACTACTCCATCGGTAATCGGTTTTGTAGACGGTGGCGAACGTAAGGTGGGAGATCCTGCAAAACGTCAGGCTATCACGAACCCTACGAAAACCATATATTCTATCAAACGATTCATGGGTGAGACCTACGACCGCCTTCAAAACGAAATAGCCCGTGTACCTTACAAAGTAGTACGTGGCGACAACAACACACCTCGTGTAGACATTGACGGACGACTCTACACGCCACAAGAGATTTCTGCCATTATTCTTCAGAAGATGAAGAAGACTGCAGAAGACTATTTGGGAACAGAAGTGACAGATGCCGTAATTACCGTACCTGCTTACTTTAACGACTCACAACGTCAGGCTACAAAAGAAGCCGGTGAAATTGCAGGCTTGAATGTACGCCGTATTGTAAACGAGCCTACAGCCGCAGCCCTTGCTTATGGCTTGGACAAATCGGACAAAGACATGAAGATTGTAGTGTTCGACTGCGGTGGCGGTACACATGACGTGAGCGTATTGGAATTGGGTGACGGTGTATTTGAAGTGAAAGCCACAGACGGTGATACTCACTTGGGAGGTGATGACTTTGACCACCGCATTATCGATTGGCTTGTAGAAGAATTTAAGAGCGAAAATGCCGGTGCCGACTTGAGCAAAGACCCGATGGCTATGCAACGTCTGAAAGAAGCAGCAGAGAAAGCAAAAATAGAGTTGTCGAACACAACCTCAAGCGAAATTAACCTGCCTTACATCATGCCTGTAGACGGCACACCCAAGCATTTGGTAAGAACACTTACACGTGCTAAATTCGAACAATTGGTTGACGACTTGGTACAACGTACTATTGCTCCCTGCCGTACCGCTCTACAACATGCCGGTTTGAACGTAGGCGATATAGATGAGATCATTCTCGTGGGTGGTTCTACTCGTATCCCCGCCATACAACAAGCCGTAGAGAAATTCTTCGGAAAAATACCAAGCAAAGGTGTGAACCCCGATGAGGTAGTGGCTGTAGGTGCTGCAATACAAGGCGGTGTGCTGACCGGTGAAGTAAAAGACGTATTGCTCTTGGATGTGACTCCGTTGAGCCTTGGTATAGAAACAATGGGCGGTGTGATGACTCGTATGATTGAATCTAACACAACCATTCCTACCAAGAAGACCGAAACCTTTACGACAGCAGTAGACAATCAGCCTTCTGTAGAAATCAAGGTACTACAAGGCGAACGCCCCATGGCAGCACAAAACAAACAGATTGGTATTTTCCACTTAGACGGCATCATGCCTGCACGCCGTGGTGAACCACAGATTGAGGTAACTTTTGATATTGACGCCAACGGTATATTGAACGTAAGCGCAAAAGACAAGGCTACAGGTAAAGAGCAGAAAATACGTATTGAAGCTTCTTCCGGTTTGAGCGATGCTGAAATCAAACGTATGAAAGCCGAAGCAGAAGCCAATGCTGAAGCCGACAAGCGTGAGAAAGAACGTATTGAGAAACTCAATCGTGCAGACTCAATGATTTTCCAAACGGAGAAACAAATGCAAGAGTTTGGCGATAAGATTCCTGCTGACAAGAAAGCCCCCATTGAGGACGCTTTGAAGAACTTGAAGAATGCCTACGAGAAGAAAGATGCCGATGCTTGCCAACAAGCCATGGATGCATTGAACAACGCTTTCCAAGCCGCCAGTGCAGATATGTACAACGCTGCTAATGCTCAACAAGGTGCACAAAACAACGCCTACAACGCAGGTGCGGATTTCAATGCCGGCAACGCTAACCAATCGAACAACAACGGAAAAGACGATGTCACCGATGTAGATTTCGAGGAAGTGAAGTAAGTCGAACGAAACATAACAATCAAGAATTACTAAAAAAGAGAGACTGTCTAACTTTATTTGATTTGTTAGATAGTCTCTCTTTATTCACGCCCACGCCAACTTTCACCATAAAGTACAAAAAAATAACGGCAGAAATAGAAAGAACTCAATAGAATTGAATAACATAATCTGTAATTTGTTTTTATTGTAGGCTTTGCATGTACCATTGGAAAAGGCGGTTAACACCTTCGTCAATCTCAACCTGATGATGCCAACCCAAAGAATGAAGTTTAGAGACATCAATGAGTTTGCGCATTGTGCCATCGGGTTTAGAAGCATCGAACTCTACCGTTCCTTTATAACCGACCGTTTTAACAATCAATTCCGCCAACTCACGAATTGTAAGTTCCTTGCCCGTTCCGACATTGATATGACAATTACGAATTTCTCCCAGCGCAGGAATAGCCCCTCCCCTTCCCTCGGAGTTATCGCGATTAGAGGCACCATTGGTCGCCACTCCGCAAAGAGCAGCACTATATTTCTCTACACCTACAATATCTTTGAAACCAACATTCTCCAAAACATAGACGGAAGCATCGGCCATCTCCTCTGACCACAAGAATTCACGCAGCGGTTTTCCCGTTCCCCACAGTACAACCTTACCCTTGAAGATACCATACTTAGCCAAAATATTTTGTATATCGTTCTGCATATTGCTGCCGGTAACATGTTCAACCGGACGCAAGTTGAGGTCACGCCGTATAGCCTCCCAATTATCCTCCATGAGCAGACGACTTAGATAGATTTTACGCATCATAGCCGGCATGACATGAGAGTTCTCCAAATGAAAATTATCGTTAGGTCCATAGAGGTTAGTGGGCATAACGGCGATATAATCGGTACCATACTGCAGATTGAATGCCTCGCACATTTTGAGTCCTGCAATCTTGGCAATGGCATAGGGCTCGTTGGTATATTCCAATTCGGAAGTCAGTAGAGCATCTTCAGACATCGGCTGCGGTGCATTCTTTGGATAGATACATGTAGAACCTAAGAAAAGCAATTTTTTCACTCCATGCCTAAAACTCTCGCCAATAACATTCTGTTGAATTTGGAGATTCTTATATATAAAGTCTGCCCTATAGAGCGAATTAGCCATAATTCCTCCCACAAATGCTGCCGCAAGAACAACATACTCAGGTCGTTCTTCATCGAAAAAATGTTTAACCGCCACGGCATCCAGCAAATCGAGTTCATCGTGGGTGCGCGTAAGAAGGTTTGTATATCCCTTTTTTTTCAAGTTATTCAGAATAGCAGACCCCACTAAGCCACGGTGTCCTGCTACATATATTTTCGCTGTTTTAAGCATATCAATCTACAATAAACATCAATTTTAACAGAATGAAAGTTCGATAAGATCTCGTCGAAGTCTCGTTAAGGTCCCGTAATGGTCTCGTAAGAAAAAATTACCTGCAAATTAACTTGAGTGTAAGAAAACAACATTACTTTGAAAGAAAAATGTTCTATTTTTTCTTACAAATGTATAAATTAGGCAATTCAAACTACAGATTATCCATATAAATCGTGTTCCACCATGAGTTGCACCAACTTCTCGAAAGAAGTTTTAGTAGGATTCCATCCTAACACTGTTTTTGCCTTTGTAGGATTTCCCAAAAGTTGTTCAACTTCGGTAGGACGGAAGAATCTCGGATCGACTTTGACCAAGACACGCCCATTTTGGTCGATGCCCTGCTCATCGACTCTTTCGCCTTTCCACGTCAGTTCGATGCCGGCATAGTGAAACGCCAATGTACAGAACTCTCTCACAGTGTGCATTTCGCCCGTTGCGATAACAAAATCTTCGGGTTGCTCCTGCTGCAACATGAGCCACATACACTCAACATAATCTTTCGCATAGCCCCAATCGCGTTGTGCAGAAAGATTCCCCAAATAGAGGCAATCTTGCAATCCCTTGCTAATTGCGGCTACCGCCAATGTGATTTTCCGTGTAACAAAGTTCTCTCCACGACGTTCTGACTCGTGATTAAAGAGAATGCCATTTACTGCATACATACCATAGGCTTCGCGATAGTTTTTAGTAATCCAAAAACCATATTGCTTTGCCACTCCATAGGGAGACCGTGGATAGAATGGTGTTGTTTCGGATTGCGGAACCTCTTGCACCTTACCAAAAAGTTCGGAAGTGGATGCTTGGTAGACCCGCGTTTTCTTTTCCAGCCCTAACATACGCACCGCTTCCAAGAGTCGCAAAGTTCCCAATGCATCGGCTTCTGCCGTATATTCTGGCACATCGAACGATACTTTAACATGCGACTGTGCTGCCAAATTATAAATTTCGTCGGGTTGTATTTCCTGAATGATTCGGATGAGCGATGAAGAATCGGTCATATCGCCATAATGCAGATTGACTGCACGTTTCTTCTGCATATCGCGCACCCACTCCTGCAAATAGAGGTGTTCGATACGTCCAGTATTGAAAGTAGATGAACGACGGAGGATACCATGCACTTCGTATCCTTTCTCCAAAAGGAATTCAGCCAAGTAACTACCATCTTGCCCAGTGATTCCTGTAATAAGCGCAACTTTCATATTCGTAAACGGGGTACTTCCCCTTCTATTTTAATGATTATCTATTTCCGTATAATTTGTCAGCGTCCGATTCCTTGATAATCGAAACCATGTGAGAGGAGTTCTTGCCTGTCGTAGATGTTACGTCCGTCCAAGACCAGATGACCTCTCATGGACCGATGTATAACTTGCCACGAAGGCATACGGAACTCTTTCCACTCCGTAATAAGCAGCAGTGCATCGGCATCAAGTACAGCATCGTAAGCATCGGCAGCAAAAAATACATGCTCCATAATTTGCGGTGTTGCCTCTAAAATACGTTTAGCCTCGGATGCCGCCACAGGATCGAAGACACGAAGTTGACAGCCTGCCTGCACCAACAAATGTATAAGTACCAAGGATGTGGCTTCTCTCATATCATCAGTATTCGGTTTGAAAGACAGTCCCCATAAAGCAATGGTTTTGCCTGCCAAATTGCCACGGAAAGCCTTATATAACTTATGATACAATACTTCTTTCTGCAATTGATTGACCTCTTCGACCGCTTCCAACACCCTCATGAGGCAATCGTTTTCACGCCCCGTATGCACCAATGCTTTGACATCTTTAGGGAAACACGATCCTCCATATCCAATGCCCGCATAGAGGAATTTCGTGCCGATACGTGCATCTGTTCCGATACCTTTACGCACCATATTGACATCCGCTCCTACACGTTCACAGAGATTGGCAATATCGTTCATAAAAGATATACGCGTAGCCAACATGGCATTAGCGGCATATTTGGTCATCTCGGCAGAAGGAATATCCATAAAGAGTACCCGAAAATTGTTGAGCAAAAAAGGTCGATAGAGCCGCGTCATGAGTTGTTGTGCCCGCTCGCTTTCCACCCCTACGACCACACGGTCGGGCGACATAAAGTCTTTGATAGCATCGCCCTCTTTCAAGAACTCAGGATTGGAAGCAACATCGAAAGGAATATCTGCTCCACGTTGGTTAAGTTCGTTGGTTATAACTTCCTTAACCATCTGTGCTGTTCCGACAGGTACTGTTGACTTTGTAACAAAAAGTACATAGTTAGTGAGCGATTGACCAACTGTGCGTGCAACCTCAGTAACATATTTCAAATCGGCGGAACCATCTTCGTCAGGCGGTGTTCCTACAGCACAAAAAACGATTTCGACCGTATTGATGACATCTGCCAAGGATGTAGTAAAATGTAAGCGTCCGGCCTTTGTATTACGTACGACCATGTCTTCCAATCCCGGTTCGTAGATAGGTACGATTCCCTGACGCAACCCATCTATTTTGGCTCGGTTGACATCAACACATGTTACATCGATTCCCATTTCGGCAAAACAAGTACCCGAAACGAGTCCCACATATCCGGTTCCTACAATTGCGATATTCATACCATACTTCCTTCTTATTCCTCCTTGTTATTCCTCATCGGAATAATAGTTATATTCGTTCTTCCCGCCATAATTGCCATAACCATAGCCGTAACCATAGTTATAGGTATAACTATATCCTTTACCGGCATAGTGTAAGCCTTTCTTCTCCATAGGTATATCGGAAAGAACCAACTGCACCTTATCTCTATAATTGACAGCCAACTGCTGCAACGTATTTTTGCAGAAATGGCGGTTTGTCTTCATACAACGAACGACATAGAGGGTCAGATCGGTTTGTTCGACCAAAGCATAGGCATCGGGTACTTGCCCGATAGGCGATGAATCGACCACAATAAATTCATATCGCTTACGCAAGTCCGTTAAGAGATCCGACAACATTTCGCTTCGTATAAGTTCGCCCGGATTAGGCGGAACCGTGCCCGCCCGAATGATATCGAACTCATAAGGAGTATCGGTAAGCAAAATATCCTCCAAAGAACATTCTCCGATGAGATAGTTGGTGATTCCCGGTCCTGAATCCATACCTAATTTCTCATGCACATTGGGTTTGCGTATATCCATATCAATGAGCAATGTTTTCTTTCCCGTCATGGCATACAACGCTGCCAAATTGGTAGAAAGGAAGGTTTTACCATCGCCCGATTGTGTTGATGTGATGGTGAGCAAGATATTGCTTTTGCGTCGTACGACAAACTCGATACGAGTGCGTATAGTACGCAGCATTTCGGCATAAGATGAACGCGGGTTTTTATTGACCAAAGTAGGATTTTGCGACTTGACATGGCGCACAGAACCAACCAATGGAAAAACCGATAACCGTTCAGCCTCTTTAGGTGTACGGATTTTATTATTCAGTAACTCCAACACGATAATCAGTGCCAACGGAATAATAAGTCCGATAAAGAGATAGGTGGTAGTGGTACGCCGCTTTTGTGCTGCATTGGTAACATACATGGTACGTGCCTTATCCAAGATATCGTTATCGGGAGTATTGGATGCCTTCTGTATTTCAGTTTCCGCCCGTTTCTGCAAGAAGAAAGTATAGTAGTTGTCGTCGATGCGATAGTTACGTTCGATTGCCACCATTTCCAATTCTTTTTCAGGAAGTTTCTTGATATCTTTTTCTACCTGTGCATAGCGTGTGTGCAAATCGTTTTTCTCTATTTCCAATGATGCCCTCATGGATTTGACCACTTCGGTGATAGCATTGCGCACATTGTCGATATCTTTGGTGTATTTGGCATAGTAAACATTCTTTTCGGTAAGTTCGCTCCGCTGAATCTGCAAATCGTTAAGTTGTTGCACAAGTGTCATGAGCATTGGTTCGTTAAGCCCTAAAGAGGAAGGAGCAACCACGTTTCCTTCTGCCATATTGGTTTGCAAATAGTTAGTAAGGTAGTCGAGATAGGTTTCTTTGAGTCGTAATGCCATTTGTTGAGCATCATAGTTCTCCATTTTCTGCATCAATGTAGACGCATAGGATGAAACATCAACAAACTTGTTTTCTTGCCGAAAATTAGTCATTGCACCTTCTGAAACCGTAAGAGACTGTTGCAGTATTTCCAATTGCTTATTGATAAAGCGAATAGAATTGTCTGCCACATCGTTTTTCCTATTGAGATTATCTTCCAGATAGAGTTGGCTGAGTTTATCGATAAACTCGCAATCGCGTGCCGGTGTCTCACTCACCAAAGAAAGGCTCAATACGGACGAACCTTCGGTGACAAAACTGAGGTTCAGTCGGGAAGAGAAATCAGCCACCAACGATGCTTTATCACGAAAACGGAAATACATTTTACCTTTTCCCTGCATATTCTCCGTAGGCCAAATAGTGGCTTTGAAAAGCGGTGTTTCCAATACTTCACCATAGTGTGCGATTACATCGAGCGGCAGATCTTCGTCCGTAGAAATGATTCGCAACGAACCATCATCTTGCAAATGAAGTTCGAACAACAAGCCATAGGCATAAGCATAGACCCATTCGGGTTCGACCAAAACAGGTGTTTTGCGATAGATATTCCGTGTGCGAAAACGCCCTTGCGTAATATAATCGACCTTCATAAAGGGTAAAGAATCAACCACCCGACACATTAGGTCGTAAGAGGAGAGCATAATGACCTGATTATTGACATTTTTATAACCTGCATCCACCCCAAAGCCCTGCATAAGTGCCTGCGACCCATAAGAATTGGTATACTCCTTGATAATGATGGTTCCGGAGGATAGATATTGCGGCATCCACTTACGGTTTTGCAAGAGTGCCAATCCCATAGCAATAATGACAGCAAGAACAAAAAAATACCAGAAACGCAGAATCTTGAAGACCCAATCCATGATATCGATATTTGACTTTTCTTCTTCGAACAGCGGTTGCGTTACGTTTTTAGCAGAAGGCTCCATTTGATGACAAGCAGTAATGATTCAACAATATAGGTATTAAGGCACAAGTGTAGTATAATTAAGTACAGACACCAACAATGCCAATGAAGAAGTGATAAGTGCCAAGAAACCGCTATAAGATGCCACCTTATAGAAACTTCCTTTGGACCGTGCGACATAAATAACATCGTTGGGATAGACATAATAATACTTGCTATCTATCAGCGTATTGGTACGTATGTCGAACTCAAGCACTTCGGGAGCAGCATTGTCACGCGGTCGGATGATACGCACATGTTTGCGATCGCCCTGATTCATCAAGTCGCCCGACATAGCCAAAGCCTGATAGATTGTAAGTTTTTCTTTGTAGACGGGATAGGTACCTGAATTGACATCTCCGATGATAGTGAAAGTCTTATTATAGACCGACAACTTGACATCGGCATCGGGTATTATTTCTCGGAAACAACGTTGCACCTCATTTTGTGCTTCTTCCAATGTAAGACCTTGCACACGGATTGGTTCAAGAAAAGGGAGATCGATAGTGCCATCGGAATAGACGCGATAGGAATTAACTTCGGAAGTAGAAACCGTAGTACCTTGTGTAAGCGTCTTTGCGATGGTTTCGTCCATAGTGATGAGTCGGTAAATAATCTCATCGTTGACATGAATACGATAAGGTTCGTGTTCTGTTTTCTCGTATTGCGGCAAGTTGTCGCGTTCTTGCAACAAACCCACTACCCTATTAGAATAGCATCCGTTCAGCAAGACAAGCAACAAACAGAAAGCAGTATATCTAAGCATCGTCTTCATTCTTCTCCTCCCTGCGTTGTTTTGTTTTGATTGTTCTTAATCGGTTCTACAATAAACCTATCAACCAATGTATAAATAAAGACTCCAAACGATATGGTTGTAGCAGCCACCGATACTCCTGCAGCCGCAGAATTGATACCGAAAGCCTGTCCTTTAATTTTCTGAACATAGATAACATCGTTGGGTTCGATATAGTAAAACTCCGAATTGATAATATCGGCAGAACGCACATCAAACGTTTTCACCAATGTAGAGTCTTCTGTTTCGCGCACGATGTGCACCTTAGAGCGATCGCCAAAATCGGCAATATCGCGTGCCATTGCCAATGCTTCGAAAATGGTTATTTTCTCTTTATTGATTTGGAATCGCCCGGAAGCCTGTGCTCCTATAACCGAAAAATAGCGTTGTACGATTTGTACCTCAACAGACAATGCGGTCATTTCGCCTTGCTTGCGAATGACACTTGCCAATTTGTCTTCGAGAACATGTTTCACTTGCCTTGTGGTAAGCCCGCGTACCGAAACCTTGCCAATAGTAGGAAAAGTGATACACCCCTCATTATCAATCAAATAAGTATATAGATCAATATTTGAAGATACACTTGAATTGCGTAACAATTGGCGGCTGTTAGAGAGTCCGCCATTAAACAAATCTGCCGTTTTCTTATCGATAGAATAGACATGAATATAGAGTCGATCGCCCTTTCGCAGTTGATAGTCGACATAACTCAAGGTATCGGCATATGCAGGAATCCGCTTATCCGCCTCCTGCATATAATTAACCTTTCGTGCAGTAACACAAGACCCCAACAAGCAGGTCACCCCCAACGCTATTAGAAAATGTTCGAACCGCATAACGCACAAAGCGAGATGATAATAATCGTGCAAAGATAGTATATTTTTCTCGGATAACCAACAGCGTTTTCTATTTTTACACAAAAAGAGTTCCAACATAAAACCGCCACTAACAGAATGATAACACTACATACAAAAAAAGCCTGCTTGCTTCAGACGGAGCAAGCAGGCAAGATATTAAGTGCAGGACGCTTATCGGAGAAGATATTTATTTCCGTTTTGAATAACTACCCCTTTGTATTCAGAATTAACGGGCTGTCCGAGTACGTTGTACATAGGTGCATTGAAATCAAGTTCTGCAACAATGTTGTCGATAGCAGTCGGTTCATTGGATTTCCATTTAGCATAGAGTGTACCTTTGGTATCGGCATTGATAACCGTGATGGCTTCACCGGTAAACTCAGCATTATCGTACCACCCCTCGAAGGTATATCCCTCACGCGTAGGAACAGGCAAAGTATAGGGAGCGTCTACATGTTCAGGCAGACCGCAAGCAACAGTCCAAGCACCTATCCATGCTTCGTATTTACCGGCCTCTGTAAAGTCGGGGTTACCATTCCATGTCGAAGATTTTTCCGCACTGCAATTAAAGAAGGCTTGAACATTAAAACGCCACAGAACTTCCGTTGTTAAAGTTCCGCCGGCAAATCCTGCTTTAGCCACTACTGCGGATATATAATCGCCCAACCACTTCCACGAAGAAGTTTCGGAAGTAACAAATTCTTGCATTTTTTCACTTGCAAAAGTTGTGACTTTATCAATAGGTTGGTCGGCACGTGCAAGTCCGTAGAAAGTATTGTAATCGGGTTTGAACATCTCCCACAATGCTTCATTGGAAGCAGGAGTAGCAAACATACCGCCATTGAGTTCGTAAACGATAGGCTCTACATAGGCTTTCAGAATACTAACGGTAGCCGATCCTTTGCCCATTGTTTCGTAAGTAGTATTATATTTGGTGATGTCACCTACAATTTCGACAAAGTCGCCAACCTTAGGCAAATTTTCCTTATCCAAGGGCAATACTTGATAAGCCTCAAACGTATTGGCTCCACCAAACTCATCCGACATCCAAAAAGTGATATTACCATAGGTTGCCATATCAGAATCAAAACCCTTGCCGGCCTCTTCCACTACATAACCATGAATAACATACTTACCACCTTTGGCCGGAACATTGTTGCCCGATACAGCAGCCGCCAACTCGGTAGCCTTAGCGCAAGAGATAGCAACGGGAGCAGTAACGGTAAGTTCACAAGTAGCAGAAACAGCACCGGCTTTAGCGGTGATAGTAGTAGTACCTTCTTTCAGTGCGGTAATAACACCCGATAAAGAGATTGTTGCCACTTCGGGGTTGGAAGAAATCCATTCAACGATATCGGTAGAGTTGGCAGGTGTAACAGTAGCAACCATAGCAACGGTATTCTTATACTGCTCCAAAGAGAGTGTTGTGCAGTTGAGTTCGACAGCCGTAGCCGGAACAGCCTCAGGAAGAGTTTGTTCATAATTAACACCCCAAATGACGAAACGATAACCGGATGTAGCCTTAAAGGTAAGCGTTGTAAGTTTTGTTATATCTTTCAGTTCAACTTCGAAGAAGAACTCATCAGCAAAAGACAAGGTAAAATCGTTAGAGCCTCCGGCTATTGCAGCATCGGCAGTAAGCGATAATGATGCAGGCGTAGCCGTAGCACCGGTAATCCCCAAGACAACGTTTTCCTTATTCCAAGCAGCAGCATGCAAGTAAAGTTTAGTAGTATAAGCAGGAACCATAATTGTCACTGCACCGGCTTTACTACCGGTACCGGCTTTGATGGCCGTATTACCATTCACCGTTGCCGTATAAGTATTTTCACCTCCTTCGGTAGTTAACTCAACATTACTGGTATGAATGGTACTATAATCCGTACCTGTAGACGCAGCCTTAACAGTTACAAGGCAAGTTGCAGTAAAATTACCGTCTTCGGTAGTAACGGTAATGGTAGC
>JAMPAY010000026.1 GCA_023666945.1 Paludibacter sp. | reverse complement strand
GTGCAACTTTTTCATGTATAAATATTTAGAAATTTAATTCAACCAACAGGTAAGAAAAGTGTTTTTGTTTGTTTGGAAAAAGTGTGATTTGGATAATTGTGGTAGGGAGTGTGAATGGGGGGATAGACCGGTATGTGATGTCGGATGTATATAACTGCCTTATAGGTATTCGATTCTAACTGTTTTTATTGACTTAATCAGTGAAATACAGACTGCTTTTAATGCGTTATGTACGCTACTATATGGTTTAATTTGAAAATTCCCTATTTTTAGGGATTGTGCAGAAGGTAAATTAGGTGTAATTTTGCAGTCTTATATAAAAAACGTTGTCAGGGCGGTTTAATACTGCCTAAAGGAGGTGTAATATGGAAGATAAACAACTGACATTGGCAGATTTGCAAACAGGTGAGCGCTGTATGATTCTTAAAGTGCATGGGCATGGCGGATTTCGTCATCGTATTCTCGAATTGGGATTCGTACGTGGGGAAGAAGTGCGAGTGTTGAAGAATGCTCCGCTTATGGATCCTGTTGAGTATGAAATTATGGGAAGTCATGTCAGTCTGCGAAGGGCGGAAGCACATAATATAGAAGTTGTTTCACTTTCGGAAGAAGCACATCCCGATAACGATTTTCACGGAACTATTGAGGAGCACGTACGTCGTGAAATTGAAGAATTGTCTAAAGAAATCACTGTTGCCTTGGTCGGGAATCCGAATTGCGGAAAGACAAGTTTCTTTAATTACGCTACCGGTATGCGAGAAAAAGTAGGAAACTATAGCGGTGTAACCGTAGATTCAAAAGTAGGTACTTTTCATCATTGGGGTTATACTATCAATTTGGTTGACCTGCCCGGCACGTATTCGCTCACGGAGTATTCGCCCGAAGAACTCTATGTGCGAGATTTTCTTGACAATCAGCCGCTCGACCTTGTTTTGAATATTGTCAATGCAGGGCAGTTGGAACGCAATCTTTTTCTTACGACTCAGCTCATTGACCGTAACCATCCTATGGTAATGGCTCTCAATATGTACGATGAACTGAAACAATCAGGAGATACTCTCGACTATAAGGCATTGCAGAGTATGCTCGGTTTTCCTATCGTGCCCGTTATTGCGCGTAACGGATGGGGAATTGAGAATGTGTTGGAGGCTATAGTACAGGTGTACGAAGGGAAGTCGGAAATATCCAAACATATTCATATTAATTATGGGACGGCAGTTGAATCGGCAATAGAGGAAATCAAATTGCTAATCAATAAAAACGAGGATATTCGCGATATGTATCATCCTCGTTATGTTGCACTTAAGCTTATCGAAAATGATGGTACAACATCAGCACAATTTGGAGCCTTGCCCAATGGAGAACTGATTTTGGCAACAGCAGAAAAATACAGGCGGCAGTTTGAGAAAGAATCCGGCGAAGATATTGCGTCCTATCTGTCAGACCTGAAATTCGGGTTTATACGCGGTGCACTCAGTGAGACGTTTACACAAAATAAAAAAGAAGAAAAGCAGCAATTAGGATATGCGTTAGATAAAGTACTGACCAACCGATGGCTCGGTTTTCCGATACTCTTTGTCTTTCTCTTTCTTATGTTTGAGGCTACTTTTGTACTAGGGACATATCCGCAGAATTGGATAGAAACAGGTGTTGAATTGTTGGGAGGATGGTTGCGTCATATAATGCCTATAGGGATGTTTACCGATTTGTTGGTTGATGGAGTTGTAGCAGGTATGGGAGCGGTACTCGTTTTTGTACCGCAAATACTCATACTCTTTTTCTTTATATCACTTCTTGAAGATACGGGGTATATGGCACGTGCCGCATTCATTATGGATAAGATGATGCACAAAATGGGACTACATGGCAAATCGTTCATTCCTTACATCATTGGTTTTGGATGTTCTGTTCCGGCAGTCTTGGCTACACGTACATTGGAAAATCCAAAAGATCGAATACTGACTGTTTTGACGGTGCCTTTTATTTCTTGTTCGGCACGTCTACCGGTTTACTTGGTGTTGGTGGCGGCTTTCTTTCCGAAACACCAGGCACTCGTTTTGCTGAGTATTTATTTGATAGGATTGCTTGTGGCTATTCTTACCTCGTTGGTTTTGAGTAGATTTGCATTCCGTTCGGAGCCTAATCCGTTTGTGATGGAATTACCGCCTTATCGTATACCTACGATGCGTAATGCGCTTATACATATGTGGGATAAAGCCAAGGAGTGGTTTTCGCGTGTGTTGACTATTGTGTTGTTGGCATCGGTGCTTATTTGGGCATTAGGTTATTTTCCGCGTTCCGATGAAAATCTGACAAAGAAAGAACAATTGGAACAATCGTTGTTAGGAACCATAGGGCACACTATCGAACCCGTATTTGCTCCGTTGGGTTTCGAATGGAGAGCCGGGGTTAGTTTGGTAGCAGGTAGCGCGGCAAAAGAAGTCATTGCCTCTTCAATGGCAGTATTGTATGGTGTGGAGGAAGATGCTATAGAAGAAGATGTACAACCACTTGCCGAGAAACTGGCTACGCTTACAGATGATACGGGTAATCGTCTGTACACACCGGTGGCAGCATATTCGTTGTTATTGTTTATTTTGTTGTATTTCCCGTGCCTATCTACATTGGCGACTATCCGTAAGGAGATAGGTGCAAAATGGATGTGGTTCAGTATGGTGTATTCTACGGGATTGGCATGGTGTGTTTCTTTTGTGTTTTTTCAAGTGGGGAGTTGGTTGATCGGATAGATATGTGGCAAACAATATTGGTATATGGTTCTATTGGTGTAGCAGTGGTTGTATCGAGTTTCTTGCTTTGGCGGGCTTTGCGTTCGCCTGACTCATGTACAGGTTGTTCCGACTGTCCGCTTGCCCGTAATTGCAACAAGAGTGGGAATGTGTAAATGGAGTGTGGGGCACTTGCAGGTACCGAAAAAACAACGTATCTTTGCAGGCAGAACCAATTCCATATAACTCATATGAAAAAATACACATTTCTTACAGCATTGTTCTGCACGGCTGCAACTCTCTGTATGGCCGAACTGCATGTTGAGCCCATTAATATTACCCTCACCGAATATAATCTTGATAGTATCCGCTTGCAAGCAGCCGACGGAACCATGTATATTTCTGCTTTGGAAATGCTGCAAAAACAAGTACTCAACGATAAAGATCGTCTATCGCTTGCAATTACCTCACTTAAAGCGGAGAAACAACGCTATAAGAACGAGAATAGTCTGCTGAATACAAAAAAGAAACAGATTGACAGTCAAGAGAAAATATACAAGAAAGAACTTAAACTGCACAAAAACGATCGCAAAACATTGGAGAAACAACGCAAGGAACTTATGAAGAATGAGGCCATTGATGCACGCACTCAGCAAGCACAAATGCAAGAATACGTGCGCCGTGAGAACCGACTCAACCAAGCCGAGAGCGATTGCAATACCAAGATTTTTCAACTGCAGAAAGAGAGAGAACAACTCAAAAACGACATGATTTCATTGGCTGAGTTCAAGTATGAAATTCAGAATAAGGAAAACGAACTTAAGCAGTTGCAATCAACCAACAAATATCAGCAAGACAACCTCAAAAGCAATATCAAAGCCGAAAAGGCAGCACAGAAAGCCGCAAAAAAGAATAAAACCAACTAAAGCATCATGAAAATTATAAACTTGTCGGAAAACAATTCGATTCTTAATCAGTTCTTGAAAGAACTGCGTAGTACAGATATTCAGCACGATTCCATGCGTTTTCGTCGCAACCTTGAACGTATAGGTGAATTAACTGCCTACGAAATGAGTAAACAACTCAACTATCGTACGGAAAATATCAGTACTCCGCTTTCAGATACTACCATACAAACCATTGCGGAACCTATCGTGTTGAGTACGATTTTGCGGGCAGGACTTCCGTTTCATCAAGGTTTTCTTAATTACTTTGACAGTGCGGAAAATGCTTTTGTTTCGGCTTACCGTTTGTACTCCGACGAAAACAATTTTACTATTCATACCGAATATATTGCATCTCCCGACTTGACGGGCAAAACACTTATTATTTGTGACCCTATGCTCGCCACCGGAAGTTCTATGGAAACTGCCCATAAAGCATTGCTTGAAAAGGGAAGTCCTTCCAAGATTTATTTGGCCTCGGTTATTGCCACAGAAAAGGCCATAAACTATCTCAATAGTGTTATGCCGGAAGATGCCGTGCTCTATACTGCCGCTATTGATCCTATTCTCAACGAACATGCCTACATTGTTCCCGGGCTGGGAGATGCCGGTGATCTTGCTTTCGGAGAGAAACTTTAAAGCAAAGTTAATCGGCAGAAAATGTTTTCAGCCGCGTTTGCTTTTATGGTTAAAAATATGTACCTTTGCGGGCGAAACGTTTCATACATAACTCTACAATAACATGAAAACCTTTTTGAAATACCTCGGCGCCATTCTTGTTTTGTGCGGCGTATTGTGTTTGGCATACTATTTCTTCTATACACAAACCAATGCTTTGTTGGTGGCCGGTATTATTACCGAATTTGTTGGATTGGTAGCATTTGTCATGATTAATAAAAGGATTGACGAATAAGTCCGGTCAAACAGTCTTACCGTTGCATAGTAAGCAACTTGCATGTGTATACACGTGCATAGTATGAACATCGGTCAGGTTGGAGTACGCACAACGCCAACTTGGTTAGATTTTGTTTTATAACAAGATTAGCCCTTAATAAAGAAGCATGGAAGAGAACGAGAACATAGAATCGGTTGCCGAAGTGCCGATGCATGACACCAACGACACCAACACGGTGCAACCTAAGCATATTACTACCGGAGGATTTAATGATGCCGTAAAGTATCATTTGACCGGTATGTATCAGGATTGGTTTCTTGACTATGCTTCCTACGTTATTCTTGAACGTGCCGTTCCTGATTTGTATGATGGATTGAAGCCTGTACAGCGACGTATTTTGCACGCCATGAAGTGTGTTGATGACGGACGTTACAACAAGGTGGCAAATATAGTGGGACAGACGATGCAATATCACCCGCATGGTGATCAGTCTATCGGCGATGCCCTTGTGCAACTCGGACAAAAAGATTTGCTCATTGATTGCCAAGGTAACTGGGGAAATATACTCACCGGTGACGGAGCCGCTGCTCCTCGTTATATAGAAGCACGTCTTAGTAAGTTTGCTTTAGAAACGGTATTCAACTCAAAGACTACACATTGGATGTTGTCTTACGACGGGCGCAAAAAAGAACCGATTAACCTGCCTGTTAAGTTCCCTCTATTATTGGCGCAAGGTGTCGAAGGTATCGCAGTCGGACTCAATTCGAAAATACTCCCGCATAACTTTAACGAGTTATGTGATGCTGCATTGGCATACTTGCGCGGAGAATCGTTCCAACTTTTCCCTGATTTTTCTACGGGGGGGACAGTAGATGTCAGCCGTTACAATGATGGTGAAAGAGGGGGAGTTATAAAGATACGTTCGCGTATTACAAAGTCGGCAGACAACAAAACACTCATCATTACTGAAATCCCCTACGGAACCACTTCTACCGGAATTATAGAAACGATTCTGAAAGCCAACCAGAAAGGAAAGATAAAGATTCGTAAGGTAGATGATAATACCGCACAGAATGCAGAGATTGTTGTACAATTGCAACCCGGAAGTTCTTCTGATAAAACGATAGATGCTCTTTATGCTTGTACCGATTGCGAGGTGAGTATATCGCCCAACTGTTGTGTTATTCAAGACAAAAAACCTATATTTACGAACGTAAGCGAATTGTTGCGTCAATCGGTAAAACATACTACGGAATTACTACAATGGGAGTTGGCCATACAAAAAGCGGAACTTGAAGAACAATACTTTTACACCTCGTTGGAGAAAATCTTCATAGAGCAACGCATCTACAAAGAGAAACAGTTTGAAGACAGTACTTCTGCCGCTATTGCCATTCGCTTTATTGATAAAGCATTGGAACCGTTCAAACCGCAATTTATACGTGAAGTACGCAAGGAAGATATACAGAAATTGCTTGAAATTAAGATGATGCGCATCACGAAGTTCGATTCTAAGAAAGCGGACGAGCTGATGAAGGTTCTCGATGATAAAATCAAGGATACAAACAATAAACTCGCTCATCTTACTGATTATACCATACAGTGGTTTGAAGGCTTGAAACAGAAATATGGTGTTCGTTATCCTCGTCGTACAGAAGTGCGCAATTTTGCCAATATCAACATCAAGACGGTAGTAGAGGCAAATGAGAAACTCTATATCAATAGACAAGACGGATTTATTGGTACCGGCTTGAAGAAAGATGAGTTCCTTTTCATGTGTTCAGATATTGACGACATTATCATCTTCTACAAAGACGGCAAATACAAAATAACACGTGTTGCAGAGAAGATATTTATCGGTACCAACATACAGTACATTGCCGTATTCAAAAAGCAAGATGAACGTACCATCTATAACGTAGTGTATAGAGACGGGAAGGGTGGTGTGTATTACATGAAACGTTTTGCCGTTACAGGACTTGCTCGTGACAAAGAGTATGATCTTACGCAAGGTAAACCGGGGTCTAAAATAGTCTATTTTACAGCCAACCCGAACGGAGAGGCCGAAATTATCCGTGTACAACTCAAACCGGCCCTGCATCTTAAGAAAATGGAGGTACTGAAAGACTTGAGTGAATTGGCGGTGAAAGGACGTAATAGTCGCGGCAATTTACTCACAAAGTTCGAGATACAAAAAGTCACTCTCAAGCAAAAGGGTGGCAGTACGTTGGGCGGACGTAAAGTATGGTTTGACCCCGATGTTTTGCGTATTAACTATGATGGGCAAGGCAACTACCTGGGAGAATTCCAGAGTGATGACCAGATATTGGTTATAGCACGTAACGGAGAGTATTATACGACCTCTTTTGACTTGACAGCACATTTCGAAGACAATATACTGCGTATTGAAAAATACGATGCTGATAAAATATGGTCGGCGGCATTATGGGACGGTGAGCAAAAATACTACTACGCCAAACGTTTTCAACTTGAGACTACAGGCAAACCACAGAATTTCCTCGGTGAACATCCCGATTCACGCCTTGTATTGCTATCTGACCGTACCGATGCAACTTTCCTTGTCCGTTTGGCCGATGAAACCAAAGAAGCACAAACTGTTTGTATGGAAGAGTTTATAAGTGTCAAGAGTGCAAGAGCCAAGGGGAAACGACTTACTACGCAAGAGGTAGCCGCAATAGAGGATATTACTCCTGAACTTGTTCTTGAAACAGAAGACATGCAGGAAACCGAAACGATAGAGAGTGAGAACTCTGCAGAATCGACAGATATAGAAATGACCATAAATGCCTCCATTCCGGAAGATTCGCTTCCCATGGAGGATGAAACGGATGCAGAACAACTTTCTCTGTTCTAATTAGTTTATTGCCCTTTCTTCTTGTTTCAAGGTTTCAGAGGTCCATAGAAATAAGCGGCGGTAGCCCCTCCGTCTATGAGAAAGTCAGCTCCGGTAATAAATGCGCCACGATTACTCATTAGCAGTTCTGCTACGTTTGCAACTTCATCAGCAGTACCCGGACGTCCGGCAGGGCATTTAGCGAACATATTCTTGTAGAACTCTCCACGCGGTCCGTTATATTCGTCTAACGCCAAGGGGGTAACAATAATGCCGGGAGAAATGGAATTAATACGTGCTCCGCGTTCTCCCCAACGAACCACTTCATTCATTACGCGTTTCACATTGCATCGCTTTGCCAACTGGTAAGCATGCAAAGTATCGCGTATATTACAAGGCTGCAAAATATCTAAAGCCAATAAATCGTCGGCAGGTTATTATCTCCCACAATAATCTTCATTCAGTATCCCATGCGACGAGCAATAGCCATTCCGATCTGTCCGGCACCGGTCAATATTAATACATTCTTTGCCATAGTAGTACAATTTGCCTGCAAGGATATATTTTTTTAGGAATGATATAGTAATACGTTTCCATGAAAGAGTAACCTGTATTACTGCAAAACGTTACTGCAACCGTGTCAATGCTTCTGCGATACGATGTACAGGTAGCCCCATTACATTAAAATACGAACCTCGGATAGCAGTAACACCTATGTAACCAATCCACTCTTGAATACCGTATGCACCTGCTTTATCTAAAGGATGGTAGTGTTCTACATAATATTTTATTTCTTGCTCTGTAAGTTGTTTGAACGTAACATCCGTGCAATCAACGAAAGAGTGTTGCTCTTTGAGCGTGGTTATGCACACACCTGTATATACCTGATGCGTGCGTCCGGAGAGCACTCGCAACATCCGCTGCGCATCTTCTTCGTTGGTGGGTTTTCCAAGCATTTGTCCGGCTGCCCATACAATGGTATCTGCGGTAAGTAAAACTTCATCGGCAGTTAATGGTTGGGTATAAGCAGCCGCTTTTGCCTTGGCAATATATAAAGGAATATCTCCTTCGCAAAAATCCAAAGGAAAGGACTCGTCACAATCAAGAGAAACCACGCGATAGGGTATTTCCAAGCCGGTCATCAATTCTCTCCGACGCGGAGAGTTACTACCCAAAAGAACTTGCATAACTCTTTTAGATTTGCATGTAAATAACTATACTATACATTACTCCCAACATCATGATAAATTTCATGAGTAGTTGTGCTGAGCGGTAATCGGATGGAATTTTGGCTGCAAGTAATAGGCACACTTCGCACACAAACGGAATAAGCAATCCGAAGATCAAATATCTGATGGTAAGACTGCTTCGGTTGTGCGGAAAGGGCATCTTGCAGAATACTAACCAACACAACAATGTGCAAGTAAGCAAAATTAACGCCACCACGATACTTTTGGTCCACCCCTCACCTAATCGTACAGGCAGTGTGTGGCATTCTAATTCTCGGTCACCGGGTTGGTCTTGTAAATCTTTCACAATCTCCCGAATGAGAGTGCAGAGAAAAGCGAATAAGGCAAACCCGCCTATCCACGTATACAGATCCGGAACGAGGGTGGTATAAGGCAAAATGTCCGCGTATTTATGTTTTAGTAGATCTACATTTGCAATGGCTATCAGCAGTGGTGTGAGTCCTGCTACCAAAGCAACGATAAGATTGCCTATTACAAATTGCCGTTTATAAGAGGCGGAATAGAACCAAAGTAGTCCGGGTACGAACAAGAAAACAAATGCTAACGACCAACTGTGTAACCATAGTGCGCAAAGACATCCCAACAGTACGCCCATTCCTGTCATTATCTGATGACAGAGCATGGCGATAGGTTTGTCAATAGTACGCGTTACTATCTGTTTGTCAGGGCGGTTAATGGCATCGATGCGTACATCAAAATAATCGTTTATAGCGTATCCTCCTGCTGCTATCAGTACGACACCGGCTATTAGCATGTATAGCACATAGCCGGGTAATTCTTCCCCAAAAAATGCGTTTCCCAATATAGGAACTGCAATCATCTTCTCCATTAGCCACATTATAAGTATGATAAATAGCAGATTCTGCCACCGTACCAATCGGAATATAGATTTCAGTCTATTCATAGTCTTACTTTTTCTCGCTTATTTTTGTTTTCAACACCAATCCCTGCCATGCCGGTATTTCTACTTCGATAGGTGTTTCCGGTTGTAGGGTAAGTGTGTAGTTTTTGTCGGTCAGTAAATCGATGAATGACATATTTTCTGCGCATTCGATGTCCAAATAGGTAAATGCCGCCTTTGGAATAGCCAATCTAACCTGCGACTGACGGGCGTCAAAATTGACTATGACCAGTAATAATTCATTCTGATATTGCCGCAAAAACGCATAGTTTTTCTCACGATTGAATCCTATTCCTTGGGCATATTCAAGGTCGAACATACGTCCGTCGGTGATGGCTTTTTCTGTTGTGGCAATTTGTAGTAAACGTGCATAGAACGTTCGTAACTCTTTTTGTTCATCTGTTAGCAATGCGCCATTGAACTTCCCTTTGTTTGCCCATGCTTGTAGGGAGCGCACAGCCCAATAGTCGAAGATGCTGGTTCTTCCGTCAACTCCTGAAAAGCCTTCAGAGTCCATTCCTAATTCGCCCAATTCCTGACCGGCATAAATCATTACAGGATTTTCGCCCAACAATGTCAGTACTATCATGGCCGGCTCAGCGCATATTCCCCTGCCACAAAAGAATCCGGATGCGATACGTTGTTCATCATGATTCTCTAAGAAATAAAGCATGTGACAACGTATATCGTCAGTAGATTGCCACTGACGTGTAATGCCTTCGGCAGGATAATCTTTGCTGGTAACCCCCCGCAGGTAGTCGTACATGCCTACTTTGTCGTATAGCAAATCGAAACCTCCATCAAAGATGTAAGCCCTATACAAGTCAGGATTATAGACTTCTGCTATGAAAAGAATGTCAGAATACTGCTCTTTTACTTGTTTGATAGCCCATTGCCAAAACTCTACCGGTACCATTTCTGCCATATCGCAACGGAATCCGTCAATACCTTTAGCAGCCCAAAAGAGCAATATATCAAGCATCTTATTCCAAGTGTCGGGGATAGGGGAAAATTGCTTTTCCATTCCGCCTTGGTAGAAGACGCCATAGTTTAACTTGACTGTTTCGTACCAATCGTTGACGGATGGGTTAGCCGTAAAACAATCGTTACCTGTCACTTTGGCGGGAAATTCATTGTAGTCGATACAATCGAACTGCGGAGTGAATTTTTGGTCGGGCAAATAGTAGAAATTGTTGAGAGGTGAGAAAGCCCATTCCGGATGATCGTTTTCTCCTAAATCAACTACACCTGCAGGTTTCGTATCAGAATGATATTCGCGTGCTACATGGTTGGGAACGAAGTCAATAATTACTTTAAGCCCAGCCTTGTGTGTTCGCTCAATCAGTGACTCAAACTCTTTCATACGATGAGGCACATCTATAGCCAAATCGGGGTCGACATCGTAATAATCTTTGATAGCATAGGGTGAACCGGCTTTGCCTTTTACGACAGATGTTGTATCTTTTCGTATTCCGTATTGGGTGTAATCGGTTTGTGTTGCATGTTCTATCACTCCTGTGTACCATACGTGTGTTGCTCCTAACTTTCGTATCTCGCGCAAGGCTTTCGGAGTAATGGTGTTAAATTTTCCGCATCCGTTTTCGGTAATGCTGCCATTGTGTTTGCGTGTTTCCGAATAGTTGGTGAAGGTGCGTGGCAGAAGTTGATAGATAATATGTTTTGACATAACAAATTTGGACTTTTATGTAATTTGCCACAAAGATACAAAAACCGCGCCAATTTGCCAAATCAATAAAAAGTAGTAGATGAGCCTGTTGCTAACAAAAGGGTGAAGTGTATAGAATAAAAGTGAGTAACTAAATTTGTAATCAAGGAGATTTTGGGGGCTTGGATGTATAGAATTGAAATAATCCCTATAGAACCAAGAGTGTTCAATAGGGATTATCCTGTTTTGATAAAGAAATGTTTATTAAAGCAAACTGTCAAACAATTGTTGTAAGTCTGTTTTGCGGCAGGCACCTACATGACGGTTTACCAATTCTCCATTCTTAAAGAAAAGCATGGTGGGAATATTCATGATGCCGTATTGAGCACAAGTAGCATCGTTTTCATCCACATTCAGTTTGCAGACGGTAATCTTGCCTTCGTATTCGGTGGCAAGTTCGTCTACAATAGGTAGCATCATTTTGCAAGGTCCGCACCAGGGAGCCCAAAAATCTACCACAACGGGTTTGCCTTCTGCCAAGGTTTCGACAAAAGTGGCATCTGTAAGTTCTTTAACCATAGTGTATATATTTTATGTTATAATGTATTCTGTCTGGGTATTTTGTTGCAAAGTTATATCTTTTCTGAGGTATTTGCAAGTGGTGTACCGGAACTTATTATTACTTTCCCTTCTTGTAGAGTTCCTATGAGCGATTGCTCTTCATTGCAGTCCTGCGATAAGATATAGTCGGTTAAGGGTTCTTCTATTTCATGCTGAATGGTCCTTTTTATTGGGCGTGCACCATATTGTATGTCATATCCTTTTGTCAGTAGTAGTGTTTTCACTTCTTCGGTTAGCGATAGATGGTACCCTAAGGGACGCAGACGCTCTTGTAGGTGCGATAGTTCCAATTCTAATATCTGCGAGAGAGTTTCTTTGCTAAGTTGACTGAAGGTTACGATATTATCTATTCGGTTCAGGAACTCGGGTGAGAAAGTCTTGTTAAGAGCCTTGTGTAGTACGGCATGGGTATCTTTCTCATCTGCTTCTTGTGCCATAGTGAAACCTATTCCTCTACCAAAATCTTTAAGTTGACGAGTTCCTACGTTGGAGGTTAGTATAATAATGGTGTTTTTGAAGTCTACTCTATTTCCTTGGCGGTCTGTCAGACGCCCCTCATCCAAAAGTTGTAACAAAATGTTGAAGATATCGGTGTGGGCTTTTTCTATTTCATCAAAAAGTACGATCGAATAAGGTTTACGTCTTACGGCTTCTGTCAGTTTGCCGGCATCTTCATGACCAACATATCCCGGAGGCGCACCAACTAATAACGAAACAGAATGTTTCTCCATATATTCCGACATATCAAAGCGAATAAGAGCATCGCGCGAACCGAACATCTCTTCTGCCAGACATTGTGCTAAATAAGTTTTTCCCACTCCGGTTGGCCCGAGGAATAAGAATGTACCTATCGGTCGATTAGGGTCTTTCAAGCCTACACGACTTCTCTGAATCGAACGAACAACGGCTTTTACGGCTTCATCTTGCCCAATCACTTTAGAACACAATGTGTCTGCCATGGTGCGAAGTCGGATATTTTCCGACTGTGCAATACGTTGTAACGGAATGCCTGATATGAGTGATACGACAAAGGCGACGTCTTCTTCCGTAATGGTTTGTGGGGTTTCCGAACAAGATGTCTCCCATGCTTTCAGTTGTTCTTTCAGGCGTGTTTCCACCCCTTTTTCTTGGTCGCGTAATGCTACGGCTTGTTCGTAGTTTTGCTCTGTCAGTACTCTTTCTTTCTCGTTTCTGATTTGTTCCAATTCTGTTTCCAATGCTCGAATGCTTGCGGGGACGGCGGGAGCGAGCAGATGAGTGCGAGCGCCTGCTTCATCCATGGCATCAATAGCCTTGTCGGGGAAACAGCGGTCTGAAATATAGCGATCGGTCAATCTTACGCAGGTCTCCAATACGGCATCGGTGTACACCACATTGTGATGTGCAGCATAAGAGGGGGCTAATTTTTTTAGTATTTGCAGCGTATCTTCTGCCGATGTAGGTTCTACCATTACCTTTTGAAAACGGCGTTCCAACGCACCGTCTTTCTCGATGGAGGTACGATATTCTTTCAAGGTTGTTGCACCGATACATTGCATTTCACCGCGTGCCAATGCGGGTTTCAGCATATTGGCGGCATCTAATTGCCCCGCTTGGTTGCCTGCACCTACAATAGTGTGTATTTCATCTATAAACAGAATTATTTCCGGATGTTTCTGCAGTTCATTCATTACCGATTTCATCCGTTCTTCAAACTGACCTCTGTATTTTGTACCGGCCACCATGGATGCTACATCAAGCGTATAAATGCGTTTGTTGAAGAGCATGGGCGATACTTGTCGGTTTACAATGCGCAGAGCAAGACCTTCGATAATGGCAGATTTACCTACGCCCGGTTCTCCTGTCAGTATCGGATTATTCTTCTTGCGACGAGAAAGTATCTGGGCTATTCGTTCTATTTCTTTTTCTCTGCCAATCACGGGATCCAATCGACCCTCGGCAGCTGCCCGGGTAAGGTCGTTTCCGAAACTGTCCAATGCAGGAGTGTCTGATTTTGAGTTTTCTATTCCGGTCTTGGGTGATGCGTATATGTGTTGCGGTTCTTCATCATCTTCCTCTGCGGCAAAACCGGCACCCATTGTGGGAGGTTGTTGTGTGTGAGGATGTTTCAGATTGTTGTAAATGGCAGACATCGTTTCGTGGGTAATGTTATAGTTGTCTTGTAGTAAAAGGGCTACGTTGTTAGCGTCGTTCATTGTTGATAGAGGGGTAGTAGTGTTGTCTTTCAGTAGAGCAAACAATAGATGTTCGGTGTCAGAGGTTTCGGCCTTGAAATAGCGTGTTTCTAAATCTACAAGACGCAATATACGTTCTGACTTGCGGCTGTAAGTAAGGCGTGTGGAACGAACGGGTAGGGTATGTAGGTTGGCTTCCAACTGCTTTTTTAAGAGGTCAAGTTTTACTTTTGCAGAACGGAGCATATCGCAGGCTGTACCCTCACCCAAGCGTAAGATGCCTAACAAAAGATGTTCGGGTTCGATGCTCTCATTTCCCAAACGTTCTGCCTCTTGACGACTGAATTGTAGTACTTTGTAAAGGTTTTCCGTATAAGTCATAGTCGGTTCTGTATTGTTATTTAGGTTTCTATCGGTAAAAATGCCATGCCAATCCGGCTCTGAATACGGGAGGATTCAAGGGATAGCCGGGCATTGAATAGTAATTTTTATGCTTCATAAAATACTGGTTGAAATGCGTAAAATGTGCAAATAGTTTTAAACGTATGGAGCGAACATAAAAATTGGCATATACGTTCAATATCGGATAGTTGCCTGTTTTTACTTCGTTCTGTATGCAGAATTGTCCGGTGGCAGGATTCAATAAGGGAGCATAGTAGGCGGTGTTGTAGCGCATATCTACACCTATCTGAGCGTCTAAGGCTCTAAACCAGCAACCATAGTAGTAAATATTATGATATAGCGCAATATCGGGTAAAGGCAAGATGGCAGAAGAAGACATTTGCCACACTACATTGTTGTCTAAAGCAAAGTGCTTGGTGCGGAAATTTAGTCGAGCATCTACCGAGAGTACTTGCACATGGCCATCATGTTGTATGGGCATACCGTTACTGTCAAAATAAATGTAACGCATAATGTTTTCAAAACCTATACGTATACTTGGGCGTACATAGCGGGTGGGATAGGAAAGTGTACCGCCTGCATACATCCGATAGATTTTTTGAAAATCATTCTCCCAACAATAGTGGTTTGAGCGATAGTGTTGCAAAAAATAATCGGGTTCTTCATTTTTTATGTAGGCCTCTGCTACTATGGTCATGGTGTCTTTGCCTATTCTGAATGCACCGTCTACATTGCCGCGTATCTGAAACTCCCCTAATTTATAACCGGCTACACACACATCGCCCGTAAATCCATAATGTACATACTTCCCCTGCTTCTTGTAGAGCGAACCGCCTACACGTGTATTATTGGTCCATTTGTAGCCGAATGTAGTATCGGTTTGTAAGCGTAAAGGGTTCGATAAGATCTCGTTTAGACTTATGCCAAAAGTCTCATTAAAAGGAGCATTCCGATCAGGAACGGAATAGGCGTAACGCTGAAATTCATTTATGGCGAATACTGTTGCACCAAAGCGAAGCCATTTGTTAAATTCTTCTTCAAAGGTTACAGACAGAGTGTTACGTATGGTTAAAACATTGGCAGTGTCTCGGGTGCGAGAACGGTTAAAATAAGTGTCGGCATAGAAATTTTGTAAAGTCTGTTCCTCTACATAGCGTTTAGTCGATTGGTTAACTTCTATCGTGTGTAGAAAAGTTGTCACAGGTATATAGTCGGTCGTGACCGAATCTTCCGTTACCTTGCGCTCACGTTCTACGCAAATACTATAGCGATGATTAAAGAATCCGGAAAAATACTTAAAGCCCGACATTGCATTTAATCTTACGGGAATGTCGCTGCTTTTGAGCGAACCATCCAAATAGTCGCCTTCTTGCAGACCTCCGTTCTCAAAGTTACTCAGTGTATTGAAGGTGACTGCACCTTGGCACGAATAGTGGTCACCACTGTACGACCCCCAAACGGAACCGTTAAACCGTTTGCCTGCTTGAGATGAATAGTGGCCTACAGCATTCAAATAGTTCATCGATAGACCTAAATTCGTGCGGCGGTTCAGATTGCCGGTGAATATAAAATCCAGGTCATTCTCCTCACGATAGGTGGTGAATCCTTTCTTGTATGCAATGCTGCTATAGGGAGTTGTTGTGTTGTAAAACCGAACATCTTCGGGAGTCAACAGATAGGGCATGTAGGCATGTGCAAACAGAAATTCGGTCTTCTCTTGTCGGTCGAAATAAATTTTCGATTCGATAGGTGATACCAAATTGCCATTGTACGAATTCGATATCGAATAGTTGTTTATTACATCGTGCATCGGATAATCTATGTACGATGTGTCAATACCGACAGAGTCGGTAATAAAACCCTCCGTCAGCCGCCAACTCCTGATTATTGTGGGAACATGTTTTTCTTTGGCATATATACCCAAAGAACACAATATCAGAAAACCGACCAATACTATTCTTTCACGTAACGACATTTGGCGCAAAGATACAACAATTTCTGCAATACCGAAAATGAGTTCGGAATATCTGCCTATCCTCATTCGTTTCTGTTTGCTACAGGACTGACAATGTGTAAAGATACTGTAAATTATTTGTAAATACGCACAAATCGCCTTTCAGCATAATAACGCCTACTTTATCACTCTGTAGTTATTTGCCCCCCCCTTGTACAGATGTTTTGTTTTATCTGTTTAGGAGTAATGTTAAATGTCGGTAAACGGCAAATATAGAAGACGTAGGTAGAAATGTCTGCTATTTTATCTGTATTCTAACCTGTTGGTTGAATTAAATCAGTGAATATTTTATCTGCCCAATTGGACGAT
>JAMPAY010000025.1 GCA_023666945.1 Paludibacter sp. | reverse complement strand
TCTCTTACAAGGAGATATGCTTTTTTGCCAAACGGACCTATTCATTCACAAACTTTTCAGGATAAGTAAATTCGCCTTGTCAATAACGGAGCAATCCAACGACGCCAGATAAATCAACGTTGTTTTCTCGGAGTCATGCCCCATGCTTTCACTGATGACCGCCACCGGGATATTCTTGTTTTTCGCTGCACTTGCCCACGAATGGCGGCTGACATACATCGTTAGTGGAATCTCTATGTTTGCCAACCTTGCCACTTCCTTTAGACACTTATTCACACGGAACAGCGTGTTCTTATATTGTTTTCTGTTTCGCTCATACGGATATGTGAGTATGGGAAGCAGATACGGGCATGTGCTCTCGATTTCATATTTGTCAATAATATCCTGCATACATTTCTCCCATTTGATGAAAAGTTGTTGCCCCGTTTTACGTCTGCGGTAAGAAAGGATACCATTTTGCAAATCCGTCTTTCTTAGGTAAGCCATGTCGATGAATGACATACCACGTGTATAAAACGAGAACAAGAACATATCTTTTGCAAAGTCAAGAGACGGTTTTAGGGACAAATCCAGTTCTTTAATCCGCTTGATTGCTTTCAACGAGATAGCACGCTTCACGGTTTTGTCTATGCCAGTGTAGACATGTCGGAACGGGGTGCATTGCTCCGTCAGCCCTTTCTCAACGGCACGGTTATATACAGCCCTAAGAATCCGCATATAGAAAGAAACGGTGTTCATCGTAACGCCCTGTGCTTTAAGATAAGCCTCATATTCCATCATCAAATCGGAGTTAATTTCGTTCAACAAGACATCATTGTCTTTTCTAAAACGCATGAAACTGTTGAGCGTTGTCGCGTAGGTTTCTGCCGTCCGTACCCTATTCAAACCTTTAAGTTGGATGATGACGCTCTGCATGAATTGGGAAAATGACAATTCGTTTACCGACTCATGGAATCCCTCAATAATGTCATTCGCCGTGAACTCATCACCACTTCCATGCAACTTGCTTATTACCGTATTCAGCCGTTTTATATCCCGGTCGATACACGCCCTTATGGATTGTAGAATAGGACTTCTGCCATCAGTGGGGATAATCACAATGCCGTTTCTTTCATCCCATTCATCCACAAGAATACGGAAATTCGTCTTTATCCGACGGATTACGCGCTTATGGATGATTTGATAGTAGATGGTGCCGTCTTTAGCGTTTGCGGAGTAAAGGCGAAACTTGACTTTTACAGATGCCATATCAATCGCATTTAAGGTTGTTTGCATTAGGATTGACTTTGCGTTTTGAGCCCTCCTGCATCAGGCTTGCAGAGATAGTCCAGGACGTTCCATTTCTGCCTGCTTGCTTCCACCCCATTTGCCGGTTTTCTCGGGAATTCCACAGTTCGTGACAGTATGACCGTTTACAAACGAACTGCGCCATCGTTCGATTCCGGGTGATGTGTCCTATGACGGCAACCTTACAAAACTCGTCCAACTCGCTCTTTTTAAGGTAGAGCAACACCTTGAATATTTCTGTTTTCATATGCTATGTTTTAAGTGCAAATTTACTTTCCTATAAACTTTTCTTAATACACCAAACACTGTGTACCAATGCAGACAATGCCTATTTATTGCTTCCATGGAAAATCCCTATAAATGGGGATTGCGGGGTGCGGAGAGTGGTTGTATCTTTGCAACGTGAAAAAGATGTTATCGTTATGTGTTACGGTTTGCGTTTTTCTTCTTTCTTGGCAACCTTATGCATACAATGGATGGATTCTTTAGCACATATAAGCCTGTTTTATGATATGTTTCCGTATTGTCGGAGAAGACGGCGTTGATGCTTCTTCTCCGACAATCGTTTTGGAGCGAAGTTGGCTATAATCCGTTTTTTGGATGATAAGGTAAAAAGTTGTATTTTTGCAGTCGGAAAACGTATAGTAGCAGAAGATTGAGGATGAGTTGGAACACGTTGATATAGAATAAGTAATTACATAATAAGCAACAGTTTATGCACAGAAGCGGTTTTGTGAACATTGTAGGTAATCCGAATGTAGGTAAATCGACATTGATGAATGCGTTGGTAGGTGAACGTTTATCGATTATCACCCAAAAAGCGCAGACGACGCGTCATCGTATAATGGGAATAGTGAATGGTGAGGATTTTCAGATAGTATTTTCGGATACTCCGGGAGTGCTGAAACCCAACTACAAGTTGCAAGAGCAGATGTTGGATTTTTCTCGTTCAGCGTTGGTAGATGCGGATTTACTGCTATATGTAACAGACATTCAGGACAGTAGTGAGAAGAATGCCGATTTCTTGGAGAAAGTGAAAGGAAATAAGGCTCATGTACTATTGGTTATCAACAAAATAGATTTGACAACTCAGGAAAGTTTAGAGCGTTTGGTAGAGTTCTGGCATAAAGAATTACCCCAAGCGGAGATATATCCGATATCCGCCAAGGAGCGTTTTGGTGTGGATGCATTGCAGAAACGGATATTGGAGTTGTTGCCTGAGTGTCCTCCGTTTTTTGACAAAGACCAATTGACGGACAAGCCTGCCCGTTTCTTCGTGAACGAGATTATACGTGAAAAGATATTGCTGAACTACGATAAGGAGATACCCTATTCGGTGGAAGTGGAAGTTGAATCGTTTAAGGAAGAAGATAAGTTGATACGCATCAGTGCGGTAATTTATGTGGAGCGTGATTCTCAGAAAGGCATTATAATAGGTAAGCAAGGCTGTTCTATAAAACGCGTCGGTACAGAAGCACGTAAAGACCTTGAGACCTTTTTCCAGAAACAGATATATTTGGAATTGTTCGTAAAAGTGGATAAGGATTGGCGTCAGAAGGATGCCCGTTTGCGTCACTACGGCTATGAACAGAATTGATTAAGGAAGTTTTCTGCCAATCAATTATATGAAGAAACAAATCTTTAGAAAGATTGTATTCCGTTTCCGAAAGTTTATTCACAAAGGTTATGCTGCCTTCTGCTCAATGCACAAGGTAGTGAACTTGGGTTGCGTAAGCACCGGTATTTGTGATAAGGAACTGCTGAAATCGGGCAAGTCGGTTGCGCTATGCAGCATACTATTGTACGCAACCGGTTTGTACGGCATGGAAGTCAGCGAAACGGAAGACCCGCTTACGCAGACGCAACTTGCGATAGAGGAAGTGAGCGTTGTAGCGGAGCGAAGTGAATTTCAGTCGGATATATTCCGATTAGTTACCAACATCAGTAGTGCAGAGATTGCCGCTTTGCCCATTAACAATGTGGCAGATTTGTTGCAATACTTGCCAGGCATAGATTTGCGTGAACGCGGTTCGAGCGGTGTTCAAGCCGATTTGAGTATGCGCGGCGGTACTCAAGACCAGATTAAGATACTGCTGAACGGCGTAGACCTGACTGACCCTCAGACCGGGCATTACTCAATGGATTTGCCACTGGATGTAAATCTGATAGAACGTGTGGAGGTGATGCAAGGTACGAATTATGGTTTGGGAGCATTTTCGGGAGCGATTAATATCATTACCCGCAAAGGTACGGATAATGGTAAGACAGCCGAAGTGACGGGAAGCCTTGCTGCCGGTGAATACGGTTTGGTGAATCCGTCGTTGAGCGGTAGATTCCGGAAAGGCGAATGGTACTTGAACAGCGGTATCAGTTATAATCGTTCGAGCGGTTATGCTGCCAATACGGACTACAAGATAGCCAACGGCTATGTGCAAACAGGTTGGCGCGGCCTGGACTTTCAGATAGGTGTTCAGATGAAAGATGCCGGTGCGAACAGTTTCTATTCGCTCGCCTACCCTAATCAGTTCGACGCTACTCGTACGTTGTTCAGTACATTGTCGTATAGTCATCGTTGGGGGGATTGGGGATTGAACGGCAATGTGTATTATCGTGCCCATTTTGACCATTACGAACTTTATCGCGAGAGTAAAGATGCAGACGGAATGCCTGCTCCTGATTGGTACAAAGGCGCGAACAACCATTGGACACATACGAGCGGTGCTCGCTTGAGCGGCAGTTGGAGCCAATGGTGGGGAAAGACCAGTATCGGTATAGACCTGCGCGATGAGTACATTAGCAGTAGTAATTTAGGTATACACAACCGTTTGAACTTAAACTATTTTGCCGAGCAAAATGTGTATATAAACGGTTTTTCAGGTAGTATAGGTGCAAGCGGTACGTGGAACTCCAATTTCGGCAGTGATTATTCATTGGGAGCGAATTTGGGTTACGAGATTCGCAAGGATTTGCGCGTATTCTTGAACTTCAATCGTGCTATTCGTATTCCTACCTTTACGGATTTGTACTACGAGAGTGCTACTCAGTTATCGAATCCTGATTTGAAACCGGAAAAAGCATTGCAAATGGAGTTAGGCATTAAGTATGCGGGGACACATTGGTACGCCAACGCCTCCGGTTATTACCGTTATGGACGCGATATCATAGATTGGGTGAAAGAGCCGGTGGACAGCATAGTTCAATGGTATGCTGTGAACTATACCCGAGTGAATGCTGCAGGTGCAGAAGTGAACGTAGGCGTACAAGAGTATGAATATATCCACAAAATAGAACTTTCCTACTCTTTCTGTGACGTAAGCAAAGATGCAGGTGATATGCTGAGTAAATATGCCTTGGACTATCTGCGTCATAAAGTGAGTCTGCGCATAGACCATAAGATATGGAAAGGTCTTGGTGCGGCATGGTGTTTGCGTTTTCAACAACGGGAAGGTACTTATTCCGACCGTACAGGCGTTATCTGCCACTATGCACCCGTCTTTCTATTGGATGGTAAAGTATATTGGGCCAACGAACATGTGCGTGTAGCCGTAGAATGCCAAAACATGACCAATCAGATATATTACGACTACGGCGGCATACTGCAACCCCAACATTGGGTTCAAGCCAAGGTTGATTGGAAATTCCGATACAAATAAACACATTAATTAATATTCACTAAATAATAAGGCAGAAAGCAGACGCGAAGGTAAGAACCTCCGCGTCTTTTATTAGTTGCCATATGGATATTGGCGTACGATAGTCTTGTATTTGCTATTCGTGGTGATAGGGTTCGCCCCGCAGAATAGTAAATGCCCGATAGAGTTGTTCGACAAAAAGCAACCGTATCATTTGATGTGAGAACGTCATTTGAGAGAGTGATATTTTACCTTCAGCCCTACGATAGACATCATCGGAGAATCCATAGGGACCTCCAACCACAAAGATCAGATTGCGCCCCGCAGCCATCCACTTATTGATTTGTGCAGCAAAGTTGACACTACGATATTCGGAGCCATGTTCATCCAACAATATGAGTCGGGAGGCAGTATCGACCGCTGCAAGAATCAGTTCTCCTTCTCTCTGTTTCTGCTCCTCGATTCGCATACTCTTGGCGTTACGCAATTCGGGAATGACCTGCAAGGAGAATGTTACATAATGTTTCAAGCGCTGCTGATAGTCGGTAATCAACGCTTCGAGGCGTGCATCGGTAGTTTTACCCACCACAAGAAAAGTTATCTTCATAGCCGTAGTTATTATTCGATAATGACAACGACTTGTTCTTTCTCCAAACGAATAGAGAGCCAATTTTGCAGGCGTTGTTTGTCGGTATCGGAGAAAGCGGTTCCTTGTTTCATCCGCAGGCAGATTAGGACTTCGGGGGATTGTTCTCCCGTTTGTGCATTGACGCTCTTGCCATTGGTAAGTGTAACATTTACGACTGCGGGATACTGCGATGCGATTTCCTTTGTTAATTGTGCGAAAGGCATTTCGGCTTCCTTATAGGCAGCGAGTTCGGCTTCGAGCGACTTGATACGTTGTTCTCTTAATTGTAACTGCTGCTCGTTGTTTTCGAAAATATCTTTGATAATTTCCTGCTCATTGAAGGCCTTCTGTTCGATAACAGCATACTCGTGCAACACTAAGCAATCTTGCCGGAAACCATATTCTTCGGCTTTAGCATGCAATTCGGAGCGATCGGCATCAGATAATTTGTCACCTCCCAAAAAAAGTTCGATAGTAGGCG
The DNA here is from genome assembly GCA_023666945.1 of Paludibacter sp. Taxonomy (GTDB): domain Bacteria; phylum Bacteroidota; class Bacteroidia; order Bacteroidales; family Paludibacteraceae; genus Colicola. The sequence continues at coordinate 13,335 of JAMPAY010000025.1, read as the reverse complement.
TTTTTCCTTGATTATTGATATGCGAATCGTAGACATAAGTTTTCCCTATATTTCGGTTGGCAGCAATGAATCGTACTGCCTGCCGCCGAAAATTGTTTTCCTTGACCACCTTGTAAGCGGTATAGACACTTGGTATGATAAGTATAAAGATCGCAATCGTTATATAGCGTGTACGTCGTTTCTGACTTGTTGCATCATCGACCTTAGTAATAGGGAAATGCATATATTTGACCATGAAGAATGTAGCCAATGCAATGAAAACACTATTGATAAAGAAAAGGTATAATGCCCCGATGGTGTAACGTATGTTAAGTTGCGCAATACCATAGCCAACCGTGCAGAGCGGTGGCATCAATGCTGTAGCAATAGCCACGCCCGACATAACCGTTCCTTTATCTTTGCGTGATATTTCAAGTATCCCCGCAATACCACCAAAAAGGGCAATGAGTACATCATAGATGGTAGGGTTAGTTCGTGCGAGCAATTCGGTAGGCGTTTCCATATCCAAAGGTGAGAGAACAAAATAGATAGTAGCGACCAATATACTGATAGCCACCATAACCGCCCAATTGCGCAAGGAAGCCTTTAACAAATCAACATCGTTGGTTCCAAGACTCAGACCGATGCCAATGATAGGACCCATAAGCGGAGAAATAAGCATCGCACCAATGATGACTGCGGTAGAGTTAACATTGAGTCCGAGTGATGCGATAAAGATGGCGCACATGAGAATGACCACGTTTGGTCCTCGAAAACGAATATTCTGGCGAATATTGTCGGTTGCCGCCACAATGTCGATATGGTCGGATATATTTACTAACGAGCGTAGATAATCGGTGAACTCATGCACGAATTGTTTGACTTTTCCCATAACTAATACGTTTTTATACTTTTCATAAGAAAGATGGATGCAAAGGTACACAAAATCTTTAAATAATCATATACTGTAAGAACAAGACCAAGATTAGCGCATCGAAAAACTCACGCAAATCGGGAGTCACCCATTCGTCTTGCCATTGCTTGCACAAACCTAACGAAACGGCTTGTTGACGCTCACCGTTAAGCAGAAGGAATCGGTTGCAGAAACGAAACCAATGCAGTATTTGATGGCTACAGTTATGATGTTAAAAAAAGAAGATTTTGACAATGTTCCAAAGAGAAATTGTGCTATGTGCGGTAAAATCATAATTTATTTGTATCTTTGCAGTCGGTAAAGTAGTGCTATTAAGCACGTCCATTACCATACTATACAACCGAAATAAAAGATTCCGACTATGAATACAGAAGAACTGAACAAACTGATTGACCAATGGTTCAAAGAAGACATTGGTGACGGAGACCACACCTCCTTATCGTGCATACCCGCCAACGCTATGGGATGCAGCCAGTTGATTATAAAAGAGGAAGGCATATTGGCCGGTGTAGAAATAGCACAAGCCATTTGTCATCGTTTCGACCCCGAACTACGCATGGAGATCAAGATAGTAGACGGTACACACGTTCGCCCCGGCGATATTGCCTTTAAGGTGTACGGAAAGATACTCTCTTTGCTGCAAGTGGAACGCACGATGCTGAACATCATGCAACGTATGAGCGGCATTGCCACCACAACACACCGCTATGTAAAATTGTTGGAGGGTACACATACGCGCGTATTAGACACCCGCAAAACGACTCCCGGTTTGCGCCTTTTGGAAAAAGAAGCCGTACATATTGGCGGAGGAACAAACCATCGTATAGGATTGTTTGACATGATTTTGCTAAAAGACAATCATGTAGACTTCGCAGGCGGAATCAGTAACGCTATCCAACGTGCAAAAGACTATTGCGCTGCCAAAGGCAAAGACTTAAAAATAGAGATTGAGGTACGCAACTTCGATGAAATAGAACAAGTGATGCAAAATGGTGGCGTAGACCGCATTATGTTAGATAATTTCTCGCCTGCAGACACCCGCAAAGCCGTAAAAATGATAGGCGGACGCTATGAAACAGAATCGTCAGGCGGAATAACGATAGATACGTTGCGCGACTATGCCGAATGTGGTGTAGATTTCATTTCGGTGGGTGCACTGACTCACTCCGTTAAGAGTCTTGACATGAGTTTCAAGGCCGTTAAGTAAGACCACAAACAAAATCAGCCTTATGGACAATATGATTTTAGGACGTCTTGCCGCTTTACGTGAACTGATGCGTCAGGAGGGTTTAAGTGCCTACATTATACCCGGTACTGACCCTCATGCATCGGAATATATGGCAGGCCATTGGAAAGAGACCACTTTTATATCGGGATTCAAAGGAGAAACCGGCACCGTAGTGGTGACCTTAACGGAGGCTTGGCTTTGGACCGACTCTCGCTACTATCTGCAAGCCGATAAAGAATTGGCGGGAAGCAGCATCGGACTGATGAAAGAGAGCGAAATAGATACGCCAAGCATCGCCACATGGCTGAAAGCCCAACTACAACGAGGCGAACAAGTGGGCGTTAATCCGGAAATGTTTTCGGTACAAGGTTATGAAAGTCTGCAAACAGATTTAAGTAGTAAGGGGTTAAGTGTAAAGTCGGTAGACTTGATTCGCCCCTTGTGGACTGCTGACCGACCTGCTATTCCGTCGACACCCCTATATGGTTATGATAAGCTGTATGCAGGTGAGAGTGTACAAGAGAAACTAAACAGAGTGCGCGATTGCATGCGTGAGGCAGATGCAGACGTATTTGTAACCTCCGCATTGGATGAGATAGCGTGGATATTCAACATAAGAGGCGGCGATGTAGAATTTAATCCCGTAGTAATAAGTTTTACTTTGATTGAACAGACACGTTGCACACTATTTGTTGCTCCCGAAAAAATAACCGAGGAAGGACAACGCTATTTGCACGAACAGCAGATAGAGGTGAAAGACTACGAGGCGATTTACACTGCATTGCACAATCTGAACGATTGCACAGTACTCTATGACGGAGCGCGTTTGAATCGTGCCCTATATGAAGCCATTCCTACAACTTGCCAAAAAACCGATAAGCAATCGCCTATTCTTCTGCTAAAAAGCAGAAAGAACAGTACAGAAATAGAGGGCGAAAGAATTGCCATGCACAAAGATGCAGTGGCATTGACTCGTTTTTTCATTTGGTTGGAACAAGCAGTCGGTCAAGAGCAACTGACAGAATATGACCTTATGCGTAAGTTGCATTCGTTCCGCACAGCCGGAGAGAATTTTGTGGAAGAAAGTTTCGAGACCATTGCGGGGTGGAAAGGTAACGGGGCGATTGTTCACTACCAAGCCACATCAACCGATTGCGCTTCCATAGACGGCAGCGGACTGCTATTGTTAGACTCGGGAGGACAGTATTTAGAGGGTACTACCGATATAACCCGCACTATATGGGTGGGAGATATACCACAAGCAGGCTCTGCAGAAAAAGCACTATTCGACAAGATTTGCCACGACTATACCCTTGTAATGAAAGGGCATATAGCCTTGGCATGCGCACGTTTTCCACGTGGTACACGCGGTAACCAATTGGATATATTAGCACGACAGTATCTGTGGCAAGAGAATCTGAGTTACGGACACGGTACGGGACACGGTGTAGGACATTTTCTCGGTTGCCATGAAGGTCCACAGAACATTCGTACAGATAACAACCCGACCCCACTTGAGATCGGCATGATATGTTCCGACGAACCGGGTATTTATCGTGCAGGCGAATATGGTATACGAACCGAGAATCTTATTACCGTTATCCCTGCAGCGACAACTGAGTTTGGTGAGTTTCTGCAATTTGAGACACTCACACTTTGCTACTATGACACACGCTTATTAGACCTTTCGCTGCTCACTGAGCAAGAAAAAGAGTGGATAAACAACTACCACAAACGCGTAACAACCGAAATTTGTCCGTTACTCAACGCTGAAGAGGCGGCTTGGTTGCAAACTAAATGCCATAGACTATATGACGAAAGGCAATCATAATTTCATCGATTTTCTGTGGCGCACCACTTACGCACACACTATTGCCTATTTTGTGGCGGGATTGTTGGCTGTAACATTACTCGGCTACAGAGAACACTACGCATCGGAATCGTTATCTGTACTGATGAGACCGGTAGATGCCCCCATTACGGCCTTAGGTCCTGCTTTACAAATAGTACGCGGTATGCTGATGGCAATAGTGTTATACCCATTTAGGAGCGTCATATTCAGCCACAACGGTTGGTGGAAACTTGCCTTGCTTATTTTGGGGCTTTCGCAACTATGCACAATAGGGCCTACTCCTGGCAGTTTCGATGGTGTGATATATACAAAACTTCCTATGCAATATCATTTGTTAGGATTGCCTGAAGCCGTAGTGTATGTATTACTATTTACAGGTATTATGGCATTCAGTTATACTACCCGGAAACGTTATACGGACATTGTTGCCACCCTATTCGTACTACTGATAATTTTTATGGGCATCATGGGATATCTTACCGGTGCCGACATCATACATATTTCATAACCCTAACACTATGTCACTTGAGACTACGCTAACCCTGCACGTTAAAGAAGCAGTGAAAAGCCTCTACGGAATGGAGGCGGACGATAAACTTATTCAGATACAAAAGACCAAGAAAGAGTTTGAAGGTAACCTAACCTTGGTGGTATTCCCATTCGTGAAAGGTGCTCGCAAAGCCCCCGAACAAGTAGGCAATGAAATAGGTTCGTACCTGCAAGAGCATGCCCCGGAAGTAGAGCAATATAATGTTGTAAAAGGATTCTTGAACCTAAGTATTGCAGCCACCTATTGGATAAGCCAACTACAAGAAATACAAGCAAATAAGAACTACGGCATAACCACTATTACCAAAGAGAGTCCTCTGATGATGGTGGAATACTCATCGCCTAACACCAACAAGCCACTACACCTCGGACACGTGCGCAACAACCTGCTCGGTTATGCCATTGCCCGCATACAAGCCGCTAATGGTTGGCAAGTAGTAAAAACCAACATCGTGAATGACCGTGGTATACACATCTGCAAATCGATGCTTGCTTGGAAACTCTTCGGCAACGGTGAAACACCTGCCTCCTCGGGGAAAAAAGGCGACCACCTTGTAGGTGACTACTATGTACGTTTCGACCAAGAGTATCGCAAGCAAGTGGCAGACCTTATTGCCAAGGGGGAAGATGAAGACACTGCCAAGAAAGAAGCACCCCTGATGAAAGAAGCACAAGCCATGCTCCTCAAATGGGAACAAGGCGACAAAGAGGTGCGTGCCTTGTGGGAAGAAATGAACCAATGGGTATATGCCGGATTTGATGAAACCTACCGCCGTATGGGTGTATCGTTTGACAAGATATACTACGAATCGAACACCTATTTGGAAGGAAAGAAAGAAGTAGAACGCGGACTTTCCGAAGGTATCTTCTTCCGCAAAGAAAACGGCAGTGTATGGGCAGACCTTGCCAAAGACGGCTTGGATGAAAAACTGCTACTGCGTGCCGATGGTACATCGGTTTATATGACACAAGATATCGGCACAGCCAAACTGCGTTATACAGACTATCCGATAGATAAAATGGTATATGTGGTAGGCAACGAGCAAGAATATCACTTCAAAGTTCTCTCGATTTTGCTTGATCGTCTCGGCTTTAAGTTCGGCAAAGATTTAGTGCATTTCTCCTATGGCATGGTGGAACTACCTAACGGAAAAATGAAGAGCCGTGAAGGTACGGTAGTGGATGCTGATGACCTTATGGACCAAATGATAAAAGATGCCAAACGTGTAAGCCAAGAAAAAGTACTGAAACTAACAGACATCACTCCTGAAGAGCAAGAAGAGATTGCCCGCATGGTAGGTTTGGGAGCCCTCAAATACTTCATACTGAAAGTAGACCCTCGCAAAAATATGCTCTTCAATCCGGAAGAATCGATTGACTTTAACGGTAATACCGGTCCATTTATTCAGTACACCTACGCACGTATACAATCGCTATTGCGCAAAGCAGGCACAACAGAACCGACAATAGAAACCACAACCCTCACTATCAACCAAAAAGAAATTGAGATGATTCAACACCTCACTGAATTTCCCTCGATAGTGAAACAAGCAGGAGATGAGTTTTCACCGGCAGTGATAGCCAACTATGTATATGATATTGTGAAAGAATATAACCAATTCTATCATGATTACAGCATACTGAGCGAAAGTGATGAAGCCATTCGCACTTTCCGTTTGGCTTTATCAGCCTCTGTTGGCAAAATTATTAAAACGGGTATGTCGCTTTTAGGCATAGAAATGCCCGACCGCATGTAAAGCAACACCATTGTCACCATACATGACTCTCCCATTCACCAAGATGCAAGGTGCGGGCAATGATTACATCTATATCAATGCCTTTGTACATAGCATCAGTAATCCGTCGGAAATGGCAGTTCGCTTAAGCGACCGCCATTTCGGCATCGGATCCGACGGCTTGGTACTGCTAATGCCCTCAACTACTTGCGACCTGCGTATGCGCATGTTCAACGCAGACGGTAGCGAAGCACAGATGTGCGGCAACGCTGCCCGTTGCGTGGGTAAATATGCCTACGAAAAAGGGTTGGTTGCGCACTCCACCGACATTACATTGGAGACCCTAGCAGGACAGAAACATTTGCAACTTCACCTTGATAAACACGACAAAGTGGAAGCAGTTACAGTGAACATGGGTGCACCCCAACTGACACCGGAAGCACTACCTGTACGGCTGACAACGGAACAGATGCTCCGCTACCCCATAAACATAGACGGTTTTCAAGGAATGATGACCTGCGTAGGTATGGGCAATCCGCATGCAGTATTCTTTGTAGATAACCTTGATTCTACGGATATTCATCGCATCGGAAAATTGATAGAGCATCACCCGCTATTTCCGGAACAGACCAATGTGGAATTTGCCCAAGTTGTCAGCAAAACAGACATACGTATGCGCGTATGGGAACGCGGTAGCGGCGAAACAATGGCTTGCGGGACAGGTGCTTGTGCCACCTTAGTGGCTGCCGCACAGAACCAATACACCCAAACGGATGCCAACATACATTGTTTGGGCGGTACACTTCACATCCGTTGGGACAAAGTTTCAAACAACGTATTTCTTACAGGACAAGCCCAATATACCTTCGAAGGTATTGTAGATTATGAATATCAATAACAATTTTCTCCGCCTGCGACAGAATTACCTCTTTACAGAGGTGGCTAATCGTGCTAAAGCCTATGAAAAAGCCCACCCTGACAGCCAACTCATACGCCTTGGTATAGGCGATGTTACCCGCCCTTTGCCCCCTGCAGTAATTGACGCCATGCATCGTGCCGTAGAAGAACAAGCCGACATGCGTACATTCCACGGATACGGATTAGAACAAGGATATGCTTTCTTGCGTGATGCTATTATACGACACGATTATGCTCCCTATGGTATCCATTTTGAGCATAGTGAAGTGTTTATATCGGACGGTGCAGGCAGCGACCTTGGCAATCTTAGCGACATACTCGGTACGGACAACCGCATAGCCATACAAGACCCAGTATATCCCGCCTACATAGACACCAACGTTATGGCAGGCCGCAGCGGCTATTTCTCCAACGGGCGTTGGAGCGATATAGTGTACCTACCCTGCACTGCAGAAAACCTATTCTGCCCCGAATTGCCCAAAGAGTATGTAGACATTATATGGTTATGCTATCCGAACAACCCTACAGGAACGGCACTCACCCGAGAGCAGTTGCAACATTGGGTGAGATATGCACAAGAACACCAATCGCTCATTGTGTTTGACTCTGCCTATGAAGCCTTTATACAAAGTAAGGATATTCCGCATAGTATTTATGAGATAGAGGGGGCTAAGGAAGTGGCTATAGAGATACGCAGTTATAGCAAAACCGCCGGCTTTACCGGCATCCGCTGCGGCTATACCGTTGTCCCCAAAGAATTATTCGGGCGTAATAACCAAGGCGGCAAAACATCACTCAATACATTGTGGACGCGCCGTCAATGTACGAAATACAATGGTACGTCGTATATCTCTCAACGTGCAGCAGAAGCCATCTATACTAAACAAGGGAAAGCGGAAACAAGTGCCAATATACGTTATTACATGGATAATGCCCGCCTTATTCGCGAACAATTATGCCAATCAGGCTATGAGATATACGGCGGAGAACATGCTCCGTATATTTGGGTACGGACTCCTAAGAATATGTCATCGTGGGAGTTCTTTGATATATTGCTCAACCGCTGCGAAGTGGTAGCCACCCCCGGCGTAGGTTTCGGACCAAGTGGAGAACACTACCTGCGCCTCACTGCTTTTGGCACACACACCGATACAGAAACGGCTTTACAACGCATAAAGGAGCGTATGTAATGATACAAAACAGGCATATACGATGAGGATATGCCTGTTTTTTTGTATATTAGAAATTGAATGCGATGCCAATGCCATCGGTACCGGAATTGAGACTCCAATAGCAAGCCGTATTGCGAGCACACTGCATATTGAAGATTTCGGCACTCTTGTGCATTTGGCAATAGCCCACAATAAGCATAGGAATACTAGCAACCTCACAAGTAAGTGCTACCCAACCGGTTCCTCCTAACCACCACGAGAAGCCTACATCCAACAAAATGCCTCCCATAAACAAACCCCATCCGACCGTAGCGACTGTGGCTCCATGCTTAAATTGTGCATAAGCAGGAGTACAATTATTCTTTAAGAAATCAGCGTATACACTATTATTGAAAACCCGTCCACTCATAGGTATGCCATTGTAAATGTATTTATTACCCATTCTTGTAATATATTGTCCAGCCGCCGGAGTATAGGTGGTAGTGCTTTCGGGTTGTGTAGTCTTGACGACCACAACAGATACGGGTTCATCGGTTAAGGCTACAGAAGAAATGTTAGTAGCAGAAGAAGAAAGTTGCTGTTGCAACGTGTTCGCAGCAACTTCCCTTTCATAGTTTTCGACTGCACCATTGCGATAAATAATTTTGGATATTTTACTGATAGCAATCGTATAAACTATATCGGTAGGACGATCTATCTGACTATACTTCACCAAAGAATCCGACACCTCAGTGATAAGACAAGGTATCTGTTTGCTTGCTTTAGTTATAATAATATCGTTGTCGGATTCGGCATAAACCGCTATAACCATGAGCAAACAAGCACACAGAAAGAGGAAAATTCGTTTCATATTCATAAAGTTATAAAATGGAATGGCAAAGATAGTTGTTTTAATTTACATCGACAAATCGGGTATTGAAAATACATCTCGGATAGTATATTATACATCAAGCGGGCAGAAATTCTGCCCGCTTGATGTATAATATCCCTTTATATTTGGTTCTATTGTGTATTTGTTATTTTGCAAAACTTATGGCACGTGTTTCGCGGATAACTGTAATTTTCACCTGACCGGGATAGGTCATTTCGTCTTGAATACGTTTTGCCAAATCAAATGAGAGCAATTCGGTTTCCTTATCGGTCATCTTATCGGCTCCGACAATGACACGCAGTTCACGTCCTGCTTGTATGGCATATGTTTTGATAACTCCCGGATAACTCAAAGCAAGGTTCTCCAAATCGTTCAAACGTTTGATATATGCTTCGACAATTTCTCGGCGTGCTCCGGGACGAGCACCTGAAATAGCATCGCAGGCTTGTACAACAGGAGCGAGCATTGTTTCCATTTCCACCTCATCGTGGTGTGCTCCGACAGCATTGCAGATATCGGGTTTCTCACCGTATTTCTCGCACAAGTGCATACCCAAGATTGCATGCGGCAATTCGGGTTCGTCTTCGGGCACTTTTCCGATATCGTGCAAGAGACCTGCACGGCGTGCTTTCTTAGGATTGAGCCCGAGTTCGGAAGCCATAGCGGCACATAAGTTAGCCGTTTCGCGTGCATGTTGCAAAAGGTTCTGTCCGTAGGAAGAACGGTATTTCATACGTCCTACCATCTTGATGAGTTCGGGATGCAAACCATGTATGCCCAAGTCGATAGTAGTACGTTTACCTGTTTCGATGATTTCTTCTTCCACTTGTTTTTTCACCTTAGCCACAACTTCTTCGATGCGCGCGGGGTGAATACGTCCATCGGTTACCAATTGGTGCAGTGCCAATCGTGCAATTTCTCGGCGTACAGGATCGAAAGCCGAAAGAACGATGGCTTCGGGTGTATCATCGACAACGATTTCCACCCCGGTAGCCGCCTCCAAGGCACGGATATTACGTCCTTCACGCCCGATGATGCGTCCTTTAACTTCGTCGTTATCGATATGGAACACCGTTACAGAGTTCTCAATAGCAGCCTCGGTGGCAATACGTTGTATGGTTTGCACTACAATCTTTTTGGCTTCTTTATTGGCATTGAGTCGTGCTTCGTCCATAATCTCGTTGACATAGGACATTGCATTGGTCTTCGCCTCATCTTTGAGTGCTTCGATGAGTTGCTTTTTTGCTTCTTCGACAGAGAGTCCGGAAATAGTTTCCAACTGTGCTTGTGCCTGCTTGTGCATACGGTCAACCTCTTTCTGCTTATAGTCGACAGCCTGCTGCTGTTGTTCGATTTGTTGTGCTCGTTGATTGACTTCGTTGAGCGCGCGTTGCACATCTCCTTGTCGTTGGTTGAGTTGTTGCTCCCGTTGTCCCAAGCGTTGTTCGGTTTGTTGCAACTTTTGGTTCTGCTGCTGCACTGTTTTTTCGTACTCAAGTTTCAGGGCTATGAATTTTTCCTTAGCCTCAATAATCTTGTTTTTCTTGATGATTTCCGCTTCTTTCTTAGCCTTATCGAGTACGCCATCGGCGACATACTTTAAGATAAGAAAGCAGACTCCCGCCCCTAATAGAAGGGCAGCAATTCCAATAAGGATTACATATACAATGTTCATCTCTTTCTTTTCGTTAATTAAGTTATTATTGTTTTTCAGTCTTCCTTGGTCAGAAGGAAGTGATGGTATGTCTATTTTTCGTCTTTCCTAAGCACCTGCACCACTTTATCATTGAGTTCGCCAATCTTCTTCAAAACCGGTTGCAAGTCTTTATCTCGTACATCTCTTTGCAAGTCGACTGCAATTTCGAGTGCGACATGCGCCCATAGTTTGTCAGCCGTAAAATGCGGATAGAGTTCCATATATCGTTTATAGATAGCATTGACTCGTTCTGCTGCCAATCGATAGAAAGGTTCCTCCTTTCGGTTTACATTCAGTGCAATGGTATGGCAATCGATATGTAACGTGATGCGCTGTTGGTCTTTGTTATCCATTTTTCTCTATCGTCTATTCGTTGTTCAGTTGCGTGCCACTTCCTCCAAAGCCTTATCGACCATTCGAATGAGTCGTGTAAGTGTTCGTTTAGCCTGTTCTTTGCTTTCTGTGGGTACGGTAACTGCGAGTGCCGTTTGCAGTGTTTTGTACTGCTGCTTGATATTTTCCAATTCTTGGTGTGTTCGCAACAGTTCGCCTCGTTGTGTTTCATTAGCCCGCCTTAGGATTTGATTCTGTTTTTCCAACTCGGCATACTGCTGAAGCAACTTGGACAAGTTGTCTTCAAACTCAGGCAAGGACGTAGTTGTATTCATCAGAAACTGTATCCGACACCCAGACCCAATACCGATTTGAATTGCACACGTTCTGCCAAGGCTCCGTCTTTCCCTTCGATAAGTGTACCGTTGTAGTATTTGAGACTGGTTGAAAGTGTTACATTGAGTACTTTGAGAAACTGATAGGATACGGCGACATCCCAATCGACATCGAAATTGCCGAATTGGCGATTCTTGTTGGAATACTTGAAATAGTCATCGGATCCATTGAGGGAGTAGCCTTTTCCTGCGTAGGGGGTAAATAGTCCGAGCGTAGTGGAGAGTGTGAGGTTCTCGTACTTATAGGCGACAGCACCTTTGAAAGAAAGACCGAACTCTGCTCGTACATTTTTATATTGTTTTTCGAATTGGTCGGTTCCTTCTATCGGTGTATATTTATAGGTACCGTACTTTTCCTGCAATGTGCTTCGCAAGTCGCTATGTTGGTCAAGTTGCGCTTGATAGTTGTAGGCATTAATTTGTGTATCGTATTCTTCTTGTGTAATATCTCCTGCAGCAAGTGCAATCTCAAGTGGATTTGTATACATTTCTTTAGTATATTTCTCGTTCCACGCATTACCTACATAAGCGGTAGCGATACGTCCTGCGAGCGGTGATAGATAGATAGAGAAGTCTGCCCCGTTGTAACTTTTCTTCCAGTCGATACCGACAGATATGTCGGTATAGGAAGGTGCCAGCCACTTGGATATGGCTGGATTGTAGCCTGTTACGTAATCGCGTCCGATAGCATATTGGCTTTGGAATCCTCCGAGGACAGTGAGATACCAGGACTCGTGGAACTCCCATCCGAATTTGGTAGCCAGTTTGATATTGTCGGATGATTTTTGGAAAGCGTCTTCCTCTTGATCAACCCATGTGACTCCGAAGTCGGTATCAAAGTTGGTTTCCCATGCGATATTATTCTTGTGATAGAGCAAGTGCAGTTTGGCATAGGCGATTCCGTTAACATTGTTTTTACCACCGGCAGCCCAGTTCCACAATCCGGTAGCAGCCCCATTAAGCCCGATTACTCCATCGAATTTCCAAGCCTTATCTCCCGTGTCTACTTTTTTAAGGTCGTCCACTGCTTTTTTCGCGGCGTCAGCAGAAGCCGCCACCGTGGCTTTATTGACGGCATCTTGTGCATATACGCAAAGCGTTGCAGGAACCAGAAATGCTAAAAGTAAGTGTTTTGCGTTCATTGTTGGTTTGTTTAATCTATAATACTACTAATAATCAATAATGGCAGTGCTCCGTATTATACAGAACACCCGCCTACAATAAATCAGTGCAAAGGTAGTCTTTTTTTTTCAATCTCACAAGCAGTCGGAATAAGAATAGCGAGGGCTATGTATTGACCGGGAGCGGATAGGTGCCTGATAGGGATTGATAAGGTGTTAACAAGGGGTTGGTGAGGGGTTCTGTGCGTAGAAGAAGAGGGAACGGGATACGGATGATTTGTGGCGGTTGCGAGGGACGTAGGCGATCGTGCAATGGTTAGCAGACGGTTGGTGCGTAGTGTTATCAGAATGTTATCGTAATAACAACATCAATAGCAGTATGTTATTGCGTATTTGGTAGCTTATGGTATGTATACGGGCAGGTAATGAGGTGGTAACAGTCAGGTAGCCGACAGGTGTATCTATCTTTAATCCTACTTTAATGTTACTTTAATCCTACCTGTTGGTTGAATTAAATCAGTGAATATTTTATCTGCCCAATTGGACGATGA
>JAMPAY010000024.1 GCA_023666945.1 Paludibacter sp. | reverse complement strand
ACCTCCGAACAAGCTCCGAACCAACTCCATTCCTTTAACATTTGACATTCTGTCATTACTGCCTCATATACTATGCTTACATCATGTGGTGATTATTTGGTGATTTACGATGTCTCAAGCAAATGCCGACGATTTTGCACTATACATAAAATATACTACCTTTGTACCCATGAAAGATTTCTTTAAAAACAACTGGCCATTCCTAACCGCTTTTGTAGTTGTATTTGCAATTATAGGAGCAGTGTTGTTATCCTACGATAAGGCCGCCATACACTTGGTACTCAACTCTTTCCATACTGCAACCGGCGACTTCTTCTTGCACTATTATACTTATGTGGGCGAGTGGGTACCTTATCTCGTGGTGTTCTTGTTGTTGTTCCGTAATGTGGGCGATTCAATCTTCTTACTAATCAATCTGCTCCTCTCCGGACTTGTGGTACAAATTGTTAAGCATATCGTACATGCACCTCGCCCGGCGGTATTCTTCAATATAGCAGACAATCCGGATGTACTGCCATTGGTGAAGGGAGTGCATGTGGCTATGAATAATAGTTTCCCATCAGGACATACGGCTTCGTTTTTCGCATTGTTCTTATGCTTGTCGTGTATCTTTTGTGCCAAACCTAACACAACGCACCCTACCATTAAGTCGTTCGTGTCATTTCTATGCTTTGTTTTGGCAGCGTTGGGAGCATTTTCGCGCATCTATCTTTCTCAACATTTCCTCATGGATATATTCGCCGGTGGCATCATCGGAACGCTTTGTGTGACGGTTGTGTATGGATTTTGGGCACATTTTAATGTTCCCGAAAGACCATTTTGCAGGTATCGATTGGGTTTTCAACGGTTGTAAATACGATTTTTACAAAAAAAATACAGATGTAATAATTTGTGTTTCAGTGTTATTGCAGGTTTGCTTGTGTTTTTTTTTGAAAAAAATGTGCAGAGGGTGTTGCGAGATTCGGAAAAAGGCAGTACCTTTGCAACCGCAAATGAGAGAGATGCGATTCTCAATCGGGCGTTTAGCTCAGCTGGTTTAGAGCATCTGCCTTACAAGCAGAGGGTCGGGGGTTCGAATCCCTCAACGCCCACAGCAACAAGAGCGGTTGTCAACTCAGACAATCGCTCATTTTTTTGTATAATCACTTTAAGTGTTGTTTTTATGCCGGTCAATTCTGCTTCTTTCGTAGTTTCCAATGTTGATGTTAATCGTTGTCCGCAGTCCTTGTTGCCCGAATATGCTTTTATAGGGCGTTCTAATGTGGGGAAGTCTTCTTTGATTAATATGCTGTGCAGGCAAAAGGATTTAGCCAAAACTTCTTCCAAACCGGGGAAGACGCTGCTTATTAATCATTTCTTGATTAACAACGAATGGCACTTGGTTGATCTGCCGGGGTATGGCTATGCACGTGCAGGAAAAACGCAACGCGACAATTTGCGTAAAATGATTGAACGATATTGTCTTTTGCGTCAGCAATTGGTTTCGATGTTTGTGTTGGTCGATTGCCGACACGAACCGCAACAAATCGATTTGGATTTTATGCAGTGGTTAGGAGAAAATGAAGTGCCTTTTGCTATTGTTTTTACCAAAGCGGATAAGTTGGGGCGTACTCAACTGACTTCCAATGTGGAGCGATATAAAGAGGCGTTATTGGAAACATGGGAAGAACTACCTCCTTATTTTGTAACATCTTCGGCAGATAGACAGGGAGGTGACGATTTGTTGGCATATATAGAGGATATTAACCGTAGTCTGACTGAAAATCAATGATGATAATATATCCGATAAGGGAAGATAAACTCTCCGATATTGCTTTTAGGGGCGTTATCTGTGTTGTGGTTGCTCTAATATGGGCAATGGCGTTTAGCAGTTGTTCACGTTCCTCACGTGTGGAAGGCTTGGGTGAGGGAAATGCTTATGCACATGGTTTTGCCTTATTGGAACATGATAATTTTATAGAGGCTATAGTTTATAATCCTTGGGAAGAGGGAAGTGTCATGGTGCGTTACTATTTGGTGAATGACACTTGCATTACCACTCCTGCAGATGGGCTGCGGGTTATTGTACCGCTTTCGCGTATTGTTGTCACATCTTGTACGCATGTCGGATTTTTAGATGCGTTGGGGGAACTGAAATCGGTTTGCGGAGTGTGTAATCCCGACTTTGTTTATACGGTGCTTCCTCATTCTGATTGGTTGGATACGGGCGATGCAATGCAACTTAGTATAGAACACATTCTCTTGGCTTCTCCGCAGGCTGTCATGCTGAGTACTTATGCACAAGGCGATAATAAGCAAGAACTGTTGCAGAAGGCGGGTGTTGTTACTATTATTAATAACGAATGGACGGAACAACATCCTTTGGCACGGGCAGAGTGGATTCGCTTTGTAGGGGCTTTTTATGGGCTTCTCCCGCAAGCGGACAGCGTTTTTGCGGCAACAGAATCGGCTTATCATTCTCTTTGCGGACAGGTGCAAGAAAAAGTATCGCAGGGCGTTGTGAAGAAAACGATTCTTTCGGGAAGTAATTTTAGAGGCACGTGGTATGTGCCTTCCGGGGCTACGTACATGGGGCAATTGTTTGCCGATGCGGGGGCTGCTTATTACTATGCAGGCGATTCTACGCAAGGTAGTCTTCCACTTTCCGTTGAGCAGGTCCTGCTCCATTTTAGGAATGCAGATGTTTGGGTGGGGTGCGATGCGCTTACATTGGAACAATTAGCAAAAGCGGACGAAAAACATACTTGGTTTAAGGCATGGCAAACAGGGCAGGTGTTTAATTTCTTGCGTACTACCCGGCAAGGAGGGGCAAACGATTTTTGGGAAAGTGGAGTGGTGCATCCCGACCGTTTGTTGTCGGACTTGGTGTGGGTGTTGTATCCCGATCTTCTGCCTGCAGATTATGTTCCTTTTTTTGTAAATAGACTGCAATGAATATAGTGTTACTGACATCGGAATCCACAAGTGATGCGCATCATTATTTTGTGGATACTTTGGTTGCTCGGTTAGAGAAGAAATTGGTGTGTTTGAACGAGGAACCGGAGGATTGGGAGACCTACACGGAACAACATGATGTGGATATGTTGTGTATTTCGTGCCGCAATGATGTGCGATTGTTGCAACATCATTTGAACGCTTGTCGTAGTTTGCGCATCCCTTATCTGTTTCTTACCGATACGATGAAGAAAATACAATCATTACACGTACTCTTGTTGCCGGTTACGATGTTGGAAGAAGAAGTGCATAAGGCACAAATTGGTAGTAGTCTCGCACGTTATACGGGAGCAGAGATAGTGTTGTTAAGAGCACACGATTACGGTTCGAAAGCAAAACGAAATACTGAGCGTATGTGTGTATTGTTTGATAAATTGGAAGTGTCTTATCGTGTGGAAGAAGCACGTAAAGATAGTGCTCATGTGATGCGTGAACTGACGGACAGGCAGCGTGATTTCTTGTCTGATTTGATTATTCTTACTGCTTCGCGCGAATATGGATTGGATGATATATTGTTCGGCCCTCCGGAACGGGGAGTAATCCGAAGGAGTATGGTGCCGGTCATGCTGCTCAATCCGCGTGGCGACTTATATAGTCTGTGTGATTGAAATCTTTAGCGAATCTTACGACGATTGAGTTCGGTTTGGTATTCATGTGCATAACGGGCATGTTCTGCAAAGGTACTTGAAAAATGGTGTGTCCCGTTAAATTCTGCATTGGCGCACATGAATAGGTATTGGTGCGATGACGGATTGAGTACGGCATCCATGGTCTTGGCTCGCGGAATCCGTATCGGACCGGGAGGTAATCCTTTATACATGTATGTATTATAGGGAGAATCGTATTGTAAATGTTTGTTTAGAATGCGTCGTAGCGAGAAGTCTTGTAATGCATACTTTATGGTCGGACAGGCTTGTAAGGGCATACCGATACGTAGACGATTCAGATAAAGTCCCGCTATAATCGGATATTCAAAATCTTTGTTTGTTTCCTCTTCGATGATAGATGCTATCGTGGCAACCTCGGTGGCAGTAAGCCCGAGTGCTTTGGCTTTCGCTTGCCGTTCGCTATTCCAGAAATATCGGTATTCTGTGTGCATACGTTCAAATAGTCGGTCCGGCGAAATTGTCCAAAATACTTGATAGGTATTCGGGATAAAGAGACTTACGGCAGTTGGTAGGCTAAGTTCGTATTGTGCCATGAATGTGTTGCTTTCAAGGCGTTGTATAATGGATAGGGAGTCGAGTAGGAGTTGTTCCGAGAGGCGTTTGGCTAATTGTTCGCGTGTTCGGATATTACTGAATGTAAGTTCTATGGGAGTTTGTTCACCGTTGCGGATTCTTCTAATGAACGATATGTCTCCTTCCTTCGCAGGTATTGTATAGCAACCTGCTTTGGGGTGTTTGAAGTGTAATAAACGCGCATGTAAGCGTAAATTCCATGTTGATGAAATGTTGTATTGTTCTTCTATTTGTGTAAGGAATTCGTTGAAAGAGGTGTTGGGATAAATATAAACAATATGTGCTTGGTTATCGTTGCTATGCAGATTCGATACAAACATACGGTAGTATTGTTCGCTTCCGACTAAGGCTATAAGTACGAGGCAGATGCCAAGGGTGTAGAATATGGTCTTTTTCATAATAGGTGCAAAGGTAGTGTAAGTTTCCTAATTCTGCAAGAAAAATGCGTTGAGCCCTTGCGTATATGAAAAACTTGTCGTACTTTTGCAGTCGCTTTTCAGAAAGCAGTTTCGGCAAACGCCTGAGGAAGGATGGGTGAGTGGCTGAAACCAACAGTTTGCTAAACTGTCGTACGGGTAACCGTACCGGGGGTTCGAATCCCCCTCCTTCCGCAAACGGCTAAAGAATAATTCTTTAGCCGTTGTTTTTTTTGTGCAGATACTTTTGTGATGCTCTGGGATATATAAACTATCAATAAAAAATGCGACCATCAAACTCTTTGTTGATAGTCGCATATTTTTTTGTGAACCAGCTGGGGCTCGAACCCAGGACCCCATCCTTAAAAGGGATGTGCTCTACCTGCTGAGCTACTGATTCATGCTTCCTTTCTGAAAGCGGGTGCAAAGGTAGTGCTAATTTTTGATACTCGCAATAGTTGATGCATTTTTTTTCGTTTTTTCTGCATGGTGGGCTTATTTTGTACCTGAAGTGCAGGTAGAGATCTATGTGGCTGTAAGGTTTATGTGTGTTGTTTTGTTTTTAGTATGTTATGTATGTTTGATAGGGTGGGAAAAAAGTATTATCTTTGCAGCATATAAATATCAATGTATATGATTACGATAGAACAGTTGAAAGAGATTGAGGAAAGAGGCGTACGGTTACGTCAGTATTTGTCAATAGATGAGAAACGTATTCAGTTGGAGGAGGAAGAATTGCGTACGCAGGCTCCGGGTTTTTGGGACGACCCGAAAGCGGCTGAGGTTCAAATGCGAAAGGTGAAAGGTCTAAAGACTTGGATCGAGGGGTATGAAGGTGTTCGTAAAGCAGTTGATGAGTTGTCCTTGGCTTATGATTTTTATAAGGATGAGGTGGCAACAGAAGCGGAGGTGGATGATGCTTATGCAAAAGCGTTGACGGAAGTGGAGTCGTTAGAGATGAAGAATATGTTGTCGCATGAGGAAGACCAAATGTCGGCGGTGTTGAAGATAGTGGCGGGTGCTGGCGGAACGGAGGCTCAAGACTGGGCGGATATGCTATTCCGCATGTATATGCGCTATTGCGAGAAACACAATTATAAGACCGAAATAAGCAACTTGCAAGAGGGCGAAGAAGCAGGTATAAAGACGGTGACTTTCAAGGTGGAAGGCGATATGGCGTATGGCTATTTGAAGAGTGAGAATGGGGTGCACCGTTTGGTGCGCGTGTCGCCTTATAATGCTCAAGGTAAGCGTATGACATCGTTCTCATCGGTATTTGTGGTTCCGTTGATCGATGATACGATAGAGATTGAGGTGAATCCTGCGGGTATAAGTTGGGATACGTTCCGTTCGTCGGGTGCCGGTGGTCAGAATGTGAACAAAGTGGAGTCAGGTGTGCGTCTGCATTATAAATTCAAGAACCCGTTGACGGGATTGGACGATGAGATAGTGATAGAGAATACGGAAACACGTGACCAACCGAAGAATAGGGAGAATGCGTTGCGTTTATTGCGTAGTCAGTTGTACGAATTGGAGTTGGAGAAACGTCGTCAGGCTCAGGCAAAGGTCGAGGCCGGTAAGAAGAAGATTGAATGGGGTAGTCAGATACGTTCGTATGTGTTTGATGACCGTCGTGTAAAGGACCATCGTACGAACTGGCAGACGAGCAATGTGGGGGCTGTAATGGATGGTGATATTGATGAGTTTATAAAGGCTTATCTGATGGAGTTCCCCGATTGAGTTGTTAAGGAGAGTTTTTTTAATGAGGCATGAGTTACTGCTTAACGTTTAGTGAAGCGGTGACTTATGTTGTAAAATAAGCGAAGATATTATGAAAAAAGAATTGATGACAATGGCTTGCGCTATGTTGTTGGTGTTAAGCGTTTCTGCCCAAGTAACGGCAGAAGAAAGTAAGTTGGATAGTGGTTTCGTGTTTACAACGGTGAAAGAGAATGCCATTACTTCGGTGAAGAATCAGAATCGCAGTTCTACTTGTTGGAGTTTCTCTACAATAGGTTTTTTAGAGTCGGAATTGTTGCGTATGGGCAAGGGTGAATATGACTTGAGTGAGATGTTTGTTGTTCATCATACGATGCTTGATCGTGCAGTAAATTATGTCCGTTATCATGGCGAAAGTTCGTTCTCTCCGGGCGGTAGTACGTATGATATCATTTATTGCATGGAGCATTATGGCTTGGTTCCGCAGGAAGTGATGCCGGGCATAATGTATGGTGATACACTGCCTAATCATAATGAGTTGGATGCAGTGGCGGGTGCGTATGTCAATGCTATAGCGAAAGGTAAGTGGAAGAAACTTAGTAATGTTTGGCTGCGTGGTCTGTCGGCAATCTATGATACCTATTTGGGGGGGTGTCCTGATGAGTTTGTGTATGGTGGTAAGCGCTATACTCCTCAGTCGTTTGTGGATATGTTGGGCTTGAATGCCGATGATTATGTGTCGCTTACGTCTTATACGCATCATCCTTTTTACGAATCGTTTGTTATAGAGGTTCCTGACAATTGGCGCATGGAGCGTAGTTATAATCTGCCTCTTGATGAGTTGATGGAGGTGTTTGATTATGCTATTGATAAGGGTTACACAATTGCTTGGGGATCTGATGTTAGTGAGACGGGTTTCACACGTAAGGGTATAGGTGTAATGCCGGATGCTGATAAGGGGGCTGATCTGACCGGATCGGATATGGCTCATTGGTTGGGCTTGAGTGAGACCGATAAGCGTGCCGAATTGACCAAACGCCCATTGCCTGAGATGGAGATTACGCAAGAGATGCGTCAAGAGGCTTACGATAATTGGGAAACTACAGACGACCATGGTATGCTCATCTATGGACTCGCGCAAGATCAGAATGGTAAAGAATACTATATGGTGAAAAACTCGTGGGGTACAGAGAAAAGTGATTATCAAGGTATATGGTATGTAAGCAAGGCGTTCGTCGCTTACAAAACTATGAATATATTGGTTCATAAGAACGCTATCCCGAAAGATATTCGTAAGAAGTTGGGCATTAAATGATTGGGCATGCGATGAATCGATTGCATTTTTGGATAAAGAATGCCCGTGATATAGCGTTGCCGCAGAGTCTTTTGCCTGCTTTAACTGCCTATGTGTTGTGTATCGGCATGGAGGGGTTCTCTTGGTGGATGGGGGGGCTTGCTATTGCGGGTGTTTGTTTGGCTCATTTGGGTATGAATTTGGCGGATGATTATTTCGATTATCGTCGGGATTCTCGTATCCGTAGCCAATTGAGCAGCACTTCGGTTCGTGCGCGTATTGATAAATGCCATTATATTTATACGGGACAGACAACAATCCGGGCAACAGGGAGAGCCGTAGTCGTATTTCTGTTGTTGGCAGGTGTATGCGGCGGTATTGTAATATTGGCGCAATGGTCGCGTGGTGATTATCGGCAAGTGTCGGCAATAATTGTATATGCGTTATTGGGCTTGTTGGTAGGTATATCCTATTCGGGCGGTCCGCTAAAATTATCGTTCTATGGTTTTGGGGAGTTGGTCATTGGTGTTATGTTTGGTCCGTTGTTAATGTTGGGCGTTCAGGCTGCTTGTACGTCTGTACCATTCAGTTGGTCTATGTTTTGGATAAGTGTGGCCATCGGTTGCATGGTTACGAATATCGTTTATACACATTCGGTGATGGAAGTGAATGCCGATGCCGAGTTGGATAAGATGACACTTGCTCGTTTGTTGCGTCATAGGAGTTTGATGCTTGTTTGTCATGCTGTTTTTACGTTGGCACCGTTTGCTATATTGCTAATAGGTATAGTGGTGATGCATTGGTGGAATGCTTGGTATTTACTGACGTTGCTGACGTTGCCGATGTCGGTCTGTTTGCTTATATCGCTTAGTCGCTTTGCTTATGGTAAACCTACCGATGATACACCGCGTTGGTGGATGGGCCCCATGGGGAATTTCGAAGCCTATCGAAAAGCAGGGATGGACTGGTTTCTGTTCCGATGGTTGTTGGCTCGTAATATTGTTACTTTCTTTTGTCTGTTGCTTATGCTAGTGCAGATAGTGTTACTCATTTTCTAATCATTTTGCTATGTTCAATGTGCTTAAACAACTGATATACTTGCCTTGGTGGTTTGTGGGTGCCCGTTTTTTCGGAAGGAAAACACCCTTGCAGACAGTACTGTTCATTACCGACCGCTGTAACTTACGTTGTAAGCATTGCTCCGTATATCAGACGGATAATATACATACAATGTCCTTTGGTGAGATACGCAATCATTTGGAATATTCCTATGGTTTAGGTTCGCGTTTTTTAGATATAGAGGGGGGAGAGACAACATTGTGGAAAGACGGAGATAAGAATCTGAACGACGTTATCGGATTGGCAAAACAGATAGGTTTCTTTTCCGTAACCATTACAACCAATGCTCAACAAGATATATCTTGGATTAAGGCGGATAGTTTGTGGGTAAGTATGGATGGTGTGGGTAATTATCATGATCGCATCAGAGGAGAGGGTTCGTTTGCTCGTTTGGAAAAGAACATCGCCAATTCTAATCTGAAACATTTGAGCGTAAATATGGTGGTGAACAAGTTGAACTACGAGAGTATGGAAGATGCGTTGGATTATGCTCGCCGCAATCCGGCAATTGAGCAGATATCGCTTAATTTTCATACCCCGTTCCCGGGTACGGAATACTTGGCCTTGGATACAGACACTCGTTCAGTATTGATAGATAAAGTGTTGGAGTTGAAGCGGAAAGGTTTTCCGATAATGAATTCGCATTCGGGGTTGCAAAAGATGAAACATGTAGAACGGTTGCAGAATCGTTGTTGGGTAACCAACTTTATCTATCCGGATGGCACGCGTGGACATTGTGCAGGTATGGGAACCGATATTTGCAAGCAGTGTGGTTTCTGCATGGCAGGGGAAATGGCATCTGTGTTCAATTTTTGCCCGGATACAATCTTGGCAGGTTTAAAATTACGAAAATAAATTACACATCGAAAAAAGATAATTGGTTTTATGGCTTTTACTCACTTACATGTCCATTCGCATTATTCGGTTCTTGACGGAATGTCGAAAGTTCCCGATTTGGTGGATAAATGTTTGCGCGACGGCATGAATGCTATTGCTTTGACGGATCATGGCAATATGTATGGAATCAAGGAATTGCTTGATTATTGTAAGAAAATAAATGGTAAAAATCGTGCAGCATGGGACGAAAAGCAGGCGGAGTTGAGTCGGAAAGCACAAGAAGAGGGAAAAGAATACATTCCGCAACCTTTTGTGCCATTTAAACCTATTGTGGGCTGCGAAGCCTATTGCGCAAGGCGGGGACGCCACTCTATGAGCAACGAGAAAGCAATTAGCGGTGAGGGACGTGCATACATTATCGATCGTTCGGGATGGCACTTGATTCTTTTGGCAAAGAATATGCAGGGGTACAGAAATTTGTGCCGCATTGTCAGTGCCGGTTTCATGGAAGATGCGTTCAACTATACAAGCCGTATCGATAAAGAATTGCTGCAGGAATTTCATGAGGGCATAATATGTTGTTCTGCATGTTTGGGTGGAGAGTTGCCCCAGAAAATTATGGCAAACGACATTGCCGGAGCGGAAGAAACGATAGAATGGTTTAAGTCGGTATTCGGTGAGGATTATTACATCGAATTGCAGCGGCATCAAACCGATAAACCGGGGGGCGATCAAATGACTTTCCAACGCCAAAAAGAGGTCAATGTGGTTTTGATTGATTTGGCACGTAAGCATGGTGTAAAACTGATTTGTACGAACGATGTACATTTTGTCTACGAAGAAAATGCCGAAGCGCACGATAGATTGATATGCCTTAGTACCAACCATTTTGTAGATGATGAAAATCGTATGCATTATACGAAACAAGAATGGTTGAAGTCACCTGCAGAAATGGAAGCCATTTTTGCCGATATACCTGAAGCCTTGAGCAATACGCAAGAAATTGCCGACAAGGTGGAAGTCTATGACATTGACTCCGGACCCATCATGCCTAAGTTTCCCATTCCTGAAGATTTTGGTACGGAAGATACTTATCGGCAGAATTTTACCGAAGAACAACTATTTGAGGAATTTACGCGCGATGAGAACGGCAATGTCGTACTCAGCAGAGAGGATGCTGAAAAGAAGATAAAGAAACTGGGAGGCTACGACAAACTCTACCGAATAAAATTAGAAGCCGACTATTTGGCACATCTTACCTACGAAGGAGCCAAAGAACGATATGGCGAAACGCTTACGGAGGAGCAGCAAGAACGTATCAAGTTTGAATTGCACATCATGAAAACGATGGGATTCCCTGGTTATTTCTTGATAGTGATGGACTTTATTCGTGCAGCACGCGAAGAATTGGGCGTGTCAGTAGGTCCGGGGCGTGGTTCCGCAGCGGGATCGGTGGTGGCATATTGTTTGCATATTACCGACCTCGATCCGCTTCAGTACGATTTACTGTTCGAACGTTTTCTTAATCCCGACCGTATATCGTTGCCCGATATAGATACCGATTTCGATGATGCCGGACGTGGAAAAGTGTTGGATTGGGTCAGCCGCAAATATGGCGAAACACATGTGGCGCATATTATTACATATGGAAAAATGGCTACCAAATCAGCCATTGCCGATGTGGGGCGTGTACAAAGAGTGCCTTTGTCGAAGGTCAATGAAATCAAGAGTTATGTTCCCGATAGAAATTTCCCGGACAACATAAAGGATGAAAAAGGAAAATCGCCTAAGGTAAACCTGCATAATTGCTATAAGTATGTAGACCAATTGAAAGCCTTCTTGAATAGCGATGATAAGAATATATCTTCAATGCTTCATTATGCCGAGGAATTGGAAGATACAATCCGTCAGGTGGGAGTACATGCTTGTGGAGTGATTATCGGTGCAGACGATTTGACTAAATTTGCACCGCTATCCAGTGTCGAAGATAAAGATACCAAACGGCGCGTATTGGTTACCGAATACGATGGACATGTTATCGAGTCGGTCGGACTTATCAAAATGGACTTCCTTGGGCTTATTACGCTTACTATCATAAAGGAATGTCTTAGCAATATACGCAAAGCACATGGGGTGGAGATTGATATCGACCATATCTCTATAGACGACCCTGCCACTTATCAACTCTTTCAAGAAGGACGCACTATCGGAGTCTTTCAGTTTGAATCTGCGGGAATGCGTAAATACATGAAAGAACTTAAACCTACGGTTATGGGCGATTTGATAGCGATGAATGCACTCTATCGACCCGGACCTATGGATTACATTCCGCAATTTATCCGACGCAAACAAGGCTTGGAACCGGTTACCTACGATATTCCCATTATGGAGAAGTACTTGAAAGATACTTATGGGGTTACGGTATATCAGGAGCAAGTCATGTTACTGTCGCGTTTGTTGGCTAATTTTACGCGAGGTGAGAGCGACAAACTGCGTAAGGCGATGGGTAAGAAACAGATGGCTATTCTGCAAGAACTGAAAGGGAAATTCATGGAGGGAGGAAAAGCGAATGGACATGATGAAAAGGTGCTTGATAAAATCTGGAAAGATTGGGAAAAGTTCGCTTCCTATGCTTTTAATAAATCTCATGCTGCATGCTATTCTTGGGTGGCATATCAAACGGCTTATCTGAAGGCGCACTATCCGGCAGAGTTTATGGCTGCCAACCTTACGGTGTCGAAAGACGATATTAAGGAGGTTTCCAAGTTTATGGATGAGTGCCGCGCATTGAATATACGTGTTTTGGAACCCGATGTTAATGAGTCGGGGCTTAATTTCACAGTCAATAGTCAAGGTGATATTCGTTTCGGAATGGGAGGTATCAAAGGAGTTGGAGAAGGTGCCGTAGAGGCTATTATACAAGAACGTAACAATAATGGTAAATATACCGACATATTCAACTTCTTAGAGCGAGTTAACTTACAGGCATGCAATCGTAAGACAATCGAAAATTTAGCGTTGTCGGGTGCTTTCGATTGCTTCCCGGAAGTTACACGTGAGCAAATCACGGCTAAAAATGCAAAGGGCGAATATATGTTAGATGTATTGGTGCGCTATGGCAATAGTTTCCAACAAGCCAAAACACAAAATCAGAACTCACTCTTTGGAGATTTTGGAAGCGATTCTGCTGTGGAAATAAAGAAACCTGAGTTTCCTGTCGTAGAACGTGGCTCTGCGATAGAGCGGCTTAATATCGAAAAATCGTTGATAGGAATTTTCCTTTCTGCACATCCATTGGACGACTATCGGTTCGAAATAGAACAGCTCTGTAATATCAATTCTGAACAACTGAACTATTTTGAAGGATTCCGACGACCGGAAAACCGCACTTCGTTTACGGTACCGGAAAATGCCGTTTCTCCTGCTGAATGGTTGAGCCAATATATGGGAAAACAACTTTGCATTGGAGGAATTATTACGCATGCAGAAACGTTAATATCTAAAAACCAAAAGCAATATGGGCGATATACGTTAGAAGATTACAATGGGAGTTACGATTTTGTACTATTTGGAGATACCTACGAGCATTATAATTCACGCCTTGCTGAAAATATCTACGTTTGTATCAAAGGTGTTATTCAACAGAGAGGGGCTAACTATCGTTATTTTAAACCAAAATCGGAAGAAGAGGCAGAATACGAATTTAGTATCTTGCAGGTGGATTATTTGGGAGATATACAAGAACAGCGTATACAATCGCTGCAAATAGATATTCCGATTAATAATGTTACCCCCGATTTTACATTCGATATTTCCTCTCTCTGTAAGGAGCATAAGGGAACTGTTCCTGTCTTGTTCAATATATACGATGAGGTTCAGCAAAATGTAATTCAACTTTCCGGAGGCGATGCGCAAGTGCGGATCGATAAGGAGGTTTACAAATATCTCAAAACGCAACAAGATAATAATGTTATTCATTTTACGTGCCTGACAAAGGAAGACGTACAATAATCCGTTAAAACGAAAATGCAGACTGTATGTTCTTACAATGAACATGCAGTCTGCTCTAACTGATAACAAGAATAGTATTTCCCTTGTTGTATTCTATTTGTCTGTCTGTTTGTGTAAGAGTGTCAAATACGATTTCTTTGGAATCAACAGAGGCCAACAATTCGCCTACCACATAATTACTGCCACCTGTAAAAATTAAATCATCAATACTTGCTTCTGCTTGGGCGCAACTAAAGGCTTCGCTGACACTGCTAAAAGATTTTCCCTGCAATCCGTGTTTTATACCCATGTGTAGCAGTTCTTCCGAAGGAATGGCACGATGTGTTCTCGCTTGACAAAAATAGTATATTGCCTCCTTGGGGAGTAAATCCAAGACCGTTTCTACATCTTTATCATTTACCATGCCGAATACAATGCGGAGTTGCCGGTAGCGTGGTGCACACATTTTTAGTTGTTCTGCTACATAACCAATACCATGGCTGTTGTGTCCTGTGTCGCATATTACGGTAGGTCCGATATTTGATAATATATCCCACCTGCCGCGTAAACCTGTTAGTGAACATACTTGTGCGTAACCTGCCGCTATGTGTTCCGTATTTATCCGAATGTCCGAATGTTGGCATAGTGTTTCAAGAGCAATACGGGCGGTTTGTTTGTTCTTTTGCTGATAAATACCGACCAACTGACAAGTGATTTCTTGTGCCGGTTGTTGGTCGGCAAATACGATTGGCGAGTGTAATTCCGTTGCCTTTTCTATAAATACGGGGGTTGTTTCCGGGTGGGTTTCACCTATCACAACTGGAATATGTGCTTTTATTATACCCGCTTTCTCCGAGGCAATAGCAGCCAACGTATGTCCTAAAAAATCTGTATGGTCTTTTCCAATGTTGGTAATCACCGATAGTAGTGGTTGTATCACATTGGTCGAATCCAATCGTCCTCCTAAGCCGGTTTCTATAACGGCTATATCTACGTTCGCTTGAGCGAAATACCAAAAGGCCATTGCCGTGGTTGTTTCAAAAAAAGAAGGGCGAATATCTTCCAATAGTGTTTTATGTTTTGCCACATATTCCACTACGGCAGACTGCGGAATCATCACACCATCAATGCGAATACGCTCCCGGAAATCAACCAAATGTGGAGAAGTGTAAAGTCCGGTTTTGTAACCGGCGGCTTGTAAGGTTGCAGCAATAAGGTGGGAGGTGCTGCCTTTGCCATTCGTTCCCGCAATATGTACACAACGTAAACGTTCATGTGGATTGTCCGAACACTCCAATAAATGCAATATATTGGCAAAACCGGGTTTGTAAGCCGATGCACCCGACAAATGAAAGACGGGCTGCGAAGCATATAAATAGGCTATTGTTTCTTCGTAAGTCATAGCAAGGCGCAAAATTACAAAAAAGCAACTGCACACACAATAGAATAACCTCCTCTTAACGATACCTACTTCAACTACCAAGTGCGAAATTAGCGAAATAGTTTGTAAAATTCAAGCATTGGCGTAGAAAAGTTGATTTTAGCACGGTCTTTTGTTGAGTTTGTATTGCACATCCAAGACCTCTTGGTCTGTGACGTGTCTGAAAATACAGAAAAAATCTACCTTCTTTTACAACATCAGCTCCCCATATCCCATTGCCATAAGGCAACAAACTATATTCGCTTTGATAAAACGATAATGCATCTGCATGTATTTATGTTATTTTATTTAATTATGCAATCATTCTCTTACACCACTATTGATTTTAGCAGGAATTTTGTCTACGAGACCGTAACGACATCATAACGGGACCGTAACGAGATCTTGTCGAACTTTCATTCTGTCAAAATCAATGACCTGTTCCAATTTTTCTGACACAGTGGGCAAATTGTCGACTTTCTACGAAAACAAAAAATGACCGCAGCGCACCACGCACAACGAATATGTAAATTATTATTTGTACCTTTGTGTCCCGAATTCATTATATAACGACTCGTCATGCAATACTCTAAAGCCACATTTCGTTTCTGCAATACGGAAGAATTTGTTGCAGATGTACTTACAGCAACCTTGGCAGATATAGGGTTCGAAACTTTCTTGAATCCGACTGCCGACACGTTGGAAGCATATGTACCTAACCGACTTTTGAATACCGATACACTTACCGACTTGGTAAATAACTTCCCTTATTCGGGGATAACATTGGTCGATATTGTGCCTTGCGAAGATAAAAACTGGAACGAAGAATGGGAAAAACACTACTTCGAACCGATTGTTATCGGTGAGCAATGTGTTATACATAGTTCCTTCCATCGTAATCTTCCCAATGCGTGTTACGATATTGTTATCGATCCTAAAATGGCATTCGGTACAGGACATCATGCTACAACGTCCCTCATGTTGGAAGCATTATTGGAGATGGATTTACAGGAAAAGTCCTTGTTGGATATGGGCTGTGGTACGGCGGTTTTGGCTATTCTTGCAACGATGAGGGGAGCAACGCCCGTTACAGCCATCGATATAGATAATTGGTGTACCGAAAATGCGGAGGAAAATTGTAAATTAAACGCTATACAAGGCATGGAAATCTTGCTTGGCGATGCCAAATTGCTCCAAGGTAGGGCCTTCGATGTTATACTTGCCAATATCAACCGCAATATACTGCTTATGGATATGCCGCACTATGCCGATTGCTTGCCACAGGGCGGTTCTTTGCTTATGAGTGGTTTCTATACCGAAGATATACCTGTTTTAGAAGCCAAAGCTGGCGAGTTGGGTTTGACTCTGCAAAAGCAGCGAACTAAAGATAATTGGGCAATGATAACACTACAGAAATGAACGATACTATTTGTGCCATATCCACACCCTATGGCGTGGGCGGAATTGCAGTTGTACGAATTTCCGGTTCCAATGCTCTTGCTTTTGTTGAGGCGATTTTTCAAGGGAAATGTACGTTGAGTGAGGCAAAGGCTGGGTCTGTATTGTATGGTAATCTCATGCGAAATGACGAAGTGTTGGATGAGGTATTGGTTTCTGTTTTTCGGGCTCCTCATTCGTTTACGGGGGAAGATGTAGTGGAAGTTTCATGCCATGGTAGTCTGTTCGTACAGCAGGAAGTATTGCGTTGGTTGGTGGCAGAAGGATGCCGTATGGCAGCACCGGGAGAGTTTACGCAACGGGCTTTTCTTAACGGCAAACTTGATTTGGCGGAAGCCGAAGCCGTTGCCGACCTTATTGCATCCGAAAGTAAGGCGGCACACGATATTGCTATACGCCAAATGCGAGGCGGTGTGTCTTCAGAATTGCAAGCATTGCGTGGTAGGCTGCTCGATTTTACCTCTTTGGTTGAGTTGGAACTCGATTTTGCGGATCATGAAGACTTGGAATTTGCCGACCGTACCGCGCTCCGTCAGTTGGCTGACGAAATAGAACGGCATATTCGTCGTTTGTTATCTACTTTTCAATGGGGGAATGCATTGCGAAATGGTATTCCGGTAGCCATTATTGGCCCTACTAATGCCGGTAAATCTACATTACTCAATCTATTGGTGGGTGAAGAACGTGCTATCGTTAGCAACATCCATGGCACTACGCGCGATATGATTGAAGATACGGTTACAATAGAGGGTGTACAGTTTCGTTTTATTGATACGGCAGGTATTCGTCGCACCGATGATAGTATCGAAGAATTAGGTATTCAGCGTTCATTGGAGGCTGCTAAAAAGGCAACAATTATCCTGATGGTGCAAGATGCTGCTGCTCCGCAAGAATTGTATTTACCGTCCGATTGTGTGCAGGGAAAGAAGGTATTGAGATTGTTTAATAAGTCTGATTTATTACTTACAGTACCTAATCAAGTAGAGAAAGACACTTTGTATATAGCCGCAGGAAAGGGCGATATGGGACAGTTGCGGCAATGGTTGTTAGAGCAGGTGCCTCAAACCGACAGGCAAGGGGCGGTAATCAGTAATCTGAGGCACTATGAAGCATTGCAGCAGGCATTGGATGCTATTTTGCGTGTACAGCAAGGGATGGAGGCTGCTATTAGTGGTGAGTTTCTCAGTATGGATTTACAAGATTGCCTCTCGGCACTTGGGCAAATTACCGGCGAGATAACCTCCCAAGATACACTCAACAACATCTTCTCCCGCTTCTGCATCGGAAAATGACTTAGTTATCAACAACTATCACAATTTAGCATAATCTATTAGTATGGCACTCTTTACGGGGTGCCATTTTTGTTGTCGCAAATCTCGATTTTACGCCCATTTTTGTATCTCGGTTGTATCTCATCACTCAACCGAGGCTAACCAGTCAGAGAGGTTGTAGAGGATTTAGACACCCTTAGACACCAATAGACACGGTTAGACACTTTTAAAGAATATTAACAGAAATAAAAGCGTAAATCGAATGAGTAGCACGATTGAAATCACCAAGACTTGCGAGTGGTGTCATTCTGTTTTCACCGCCCGCAAATGCACCACGCGATATTGTTGCAAGCGTTGTGCCGAACATGCCTACAAGGATGCCAAGCGAAAAGAGCATGTAGCGTGTGAACAGAAGAAAGCAAATACCATAGCACCTACTGATGAAAGTCCATTCATCACTCCGGCACAATGTGCCCGATTGCTCGGAGTGTGCAGGGCTTCCATATACAATTATCTCGCGGCTAATTCTATCCCTTGTTTCCAGTTCAAGGGCAAAACTCTGATAAGCCGGGAAAGCCTCAATTCTTTATTTGACGGTTCGCATCTCTATGAATTGTGTCCTGCGAAAGAGAAAGAAGCCATTACCGAGTTCTACACCACAAAGGAAGTGTTGGATAAATTCGGTATCAGCAATTCATGGCTGTTCAAGGCAGCGAAAGAAAATAACTTTCCAAAGACACTGCAATGCGGCAAGACCCTTTGGAGCAAGAAACACATTGACCGTTTCTTTGCAAGTCAAGAGCCAAAAGAGGATATATCGGAATGGTACACTGTTGCTGAAATCCAAGAGCGATATGGTATGACGCTATCGGCAATTTACAATCTCGTATCCAAAGAGCGCATACCTAAAAAGAAAATCGGGTGCGAGGCCCGATATTCCAAAAAGCATTTCGATATAGCCAAAGGAACGGCAGAACCTGATGAGCCGGAATACTACACAATGGCAGAAGCGATGGAGCATTTCAACATGACACGCGACCAACTCTACCATTACATCAAGACCCACGGCATTACGAAAGTAAAAATCGGAAGAATAATCAAAATATCCAAGCAAGAGCTTGATAATCTGTTTGCTCCACCTGTGATTTGAGCGGTGGAATAATGGTGGCATACGGGTGGAATTGCGCCGAAATCGGGTGTCGGATTCCACCGTTGAAGCACCTGCTACCTTTGCCCTCAAATCTTTAATTAACCCCAAACTGCGTATGAATACATGCACTAAAGTTTTCCTTCGCAAGAAGGCTATCTCAGGTGG
Organism: Paludibacter sp.; assembly: GCA_023666945.1. Lineage (GTDB taxonomy): Bacteria > Bacteroidota > Bacteroidia > Bacteroidales > Paludibacteraceae > Colicola. The sequence goes on along the minus strand of JAMPAY010000024.1, from coordinate 546 downwards.
ACGCATATCGCTCTACCTCGACTTCTATCCCGCAATCCGCAACCCTCATACCAACCGTATGAGCCGCCGTGAAACTCTCGGCATATACATCTATGCCTCTCCAAAAAATGAGCGAGAGCGTCAGTTCAACGCCTCTATGGAGGAAAAGGCTAAGGCTATCCGTTGCCGTCGCTTCGAGCAACTGCTCGACGAGAAATTTGACTTTCTCGACAAGGAGAAGCAACGTATGGACTTCCTTGCTTACTTCAAGACCAAATGTAAGGAGAAGTATCAGAAATGGAATTGTGTATATCGTCATTTCGACATCTACTGCAAGGGGTAAATGCCGTTTCTGCGACTTGACCGTTGACTTCTGCAAAGGTTTCCGCTATCTCCTTTCCGCCAAACGTCAACGCAACAACGGCAAGGGAAGAAACATCGCCCATAACTCAGCAGCCGGATATTGGTCAATATTCCGCGCATTACTGAAAATGGCTTATCAGGAGAAATATCTCCGGGAGAATGTCAACGACTTCCTTGAAAAAATCGAATGGAAAGAGGTGAAGA
>JAMPAY010000023.1 GCA_023666945.1 Paludibacter sp. | reverse complement strand
CATCGGCAACGGCTATCTACGGTAGTCGTGCCAGCAACGGTGTGATTATCATCACTACAAAGAAAGGTGCTGCCGGACAGAAACTGAAAGTTAACTACGATGGTAATGTCTCTTTTGGTACATTGACCCAACGTATGGAAACGCTATCGGGCGATGAACTGCGTGTTTATGCAGTTGCTTTAGGACACAAAGATAGCAAAACACAATATTTGGGTACGGAGAATACCAACTGGCAAGACCAGATTTATCGTACAGCCATATCGACCGATCATAACATATCATTGGTGGGAGGTACGAAGCATATGCCGTATCGTGCATCCATTGGTTATACCGACCAAAACGGTATTATCAAGACTTCCAATATGCAGCGTGTAACCGCTTCGTTGAATTTGAATCCTTCGTTTTTAGACAAACACCTTACGTTCAATTTGAATGCAAAGGGTATGTATATTTACAACCGCTATGCCGATGGTGGTGTAGTGGGGTCTGCTTTGTCTATGGACCCGACCATGCCTGTTCGCGGCGGTTCACAGAGTATCAATGGTAATACATTGGTATCCGGTGATGTAATCAATCAATGGTTTGGCGGATATTACCAACGTGTTAAAACCGGTAACTACAACGACTCGGCATGGCCTTATACCAACAACGCACAAACAACTGCCAACCCGTTGGCTACGTTGGAACAAAAGAACGACCATGCCAATTCGGGTGCATTTGTAGGTAACTTGGAAGCCGATTATAAGATTCACGGTTTTGAAGATCTGCGCTTGCATGCCAATTTCGGTGCCGACTATTCTTACGGTAAGCAGGTTACGTCTATTTCTCCTTATTCGTATAGCAATCACTACTACGGTTGGGAAGGTTATGCAGAAAAGCATAAATACAATTTGCAGTTCAATGCCTATGCGCAATACTATAAAGATTTCTCCGAGAGCCAGCATTTCGATGTAATGGTAGGTTACGAGTGGCAACATTTCTATAGCGATTATAATACAGATGGTTTCGGCAGTTATCAACTGACAAACAACGACCCCGCATTGGCAGGTCAGCCTTATACCAATCGTTATACCTATTCCACATTAACAGAGAACTACCTGGTGTCGTTCTTCGGACGTGCCAATTGGATTGGTTGGAATCAGTTGATGCTGACTGCCACTTTCCGTGCCGACGGTTCTTCTCGTTTTGCTCCTGAGCATCGTTGGGGCTTGTTCCCCTCTGTGGCATTGGGTTGGAAAATCAAAGAGGCATTCATGAAAGATGTCAATTGGTTGGACGATTTGAAACTTCGCTTGGGTTATGGTATTACCGGACAACAGGAAATCAACCAGGGTGACTATCCGTATTTGGCAACATATACGCTGAGTCAGGCACATGCTTATTATCCCATTGGTGGTGAAAACTATTTGTTGGATGAGAATGGTAATCCTGTGACCGATGCATCGGGCAACTATTTGTACTATTCTTATCGTCCGGGTGCTTACAATTCGGAACTTACGTGGGAAAAAACCACTACCTACAACGCAGGTATCGACTTCGCTTTCTTGAACAACCGCATTTCGGGTGCTATCGACTATTACTATCGCAATACGACAGACTTGATTAATGTGGTAGATCTTCCTGCCGGTACCAACTTTAAGAACCGTGTGGTAAGCAATGTGGGTTCGTTACGCAACCAAGGTGTTGAATTTTCGTTGAATGCAGTGGCTATCGACCGCAAGAACTTCAAATGGGACTTGGGCTTCAATGCTACATGGAACGACAACAAGATAACCAAACTTACTACGGGTGATGGCGACGACTATTATATCGCTACGGGTGGTATCTCTGCCGGAACGGGTAATAATATCCAAGCCCACAAGGTGGGATATGCTGCAAGTTCGTTCTATGTGTACGAAACTACAGAGTTGCAAGATGCCAATGGCAACACGTGCTATGCTGTCGTAGACCGTAATCACGATGGCGAAATTACTGCGGCCGATAAGTATATCTACAAAGACCCGTCAGCCAAAGTAACACTTGGTTTGCAATCGAAGTGGCAATTCTATGGCTTCGACCTTGGTATAACGCTGCGTGCTTCGCTGGGCAACTATGTGTATAACGACGTATTGGCAAGCAACCTGCAATGGGTAGAGTCAGGTAAGGTATATCAAGCGCAGAATGGCGGTTACCATGGTGTACTTACTTCGGCTTATGAAACCTATTGGAAGACAGGTATGCGTTCCGACGGTATGTATGCAGTGCTGTACAATCAGGATGGAACCTTTAAGGAGACCTCAAGTTTCAGTGATTGGTATGCTGCCGATTATTTCGTAGAGAAAGCCTCGTTCTTGCGCATCGACAACATTACTCTCGGATATACTTTCGACAAGCCCTCAATTCGTGCGCGTCTCTATTGCACAGTCTCCAATCCGTGTGTGTTCTCTCCCTATTCAGGTCTTGACCCCGAAATTTTTGGAGGAATCGACAACAATATCTATCCGCGTAGTATGACTACCATCGTGGGTGTAAGCCTTCAGTTCTAACAATAAAAACTAATGAATATGAAAACATATAATAAATTATTCCTTTTGGGGTGTTTGGCGATGTTTGGGCTGACGGCATGCGTCAACGACTTGAATGTGGAACCCAAGGATCCTAATACGGTGATGGTATTCGACCAAGATGCAGTCTTTACCAAAATTTATGCAACCTTGGCAATCACCGGTCAGAAAGGTCCTGACGGTGACGGTGATGTGGACGGTATAGACGAAGGTACGTCTTCTTTCTATCGTATGATGTGGGAACTCAATGAGTTTCCTACCGATGAGGGGTGGTGGATTTGGAACGATGTAGGTCTTGGCGATATCCGTATCATGAATTGGAGTTCTACCAATACATTGGTGGCAGGATTGTACTATCGTTTGTATTTCGACATCACTTTGTGCAATCATTTCTTGGATAATACCAAAGACCTGAGCGATACTAAAACGCAGCAACAACGTGCAGAGGTACGTTTCATTCGTGCTCTCAACTATTGGTATCTGCTTGATATGTTCGGCAGTGTGCCGTTTGTCGACAACGTATCGTTAGCCACTCCTCGGCAGAAGACCCGTAGCGAATTGTGCACTTGGTTGGAGCAAGAGTTGCTGGTGTTGGCAGATGAGTTGCCACAAGACGGTCAGCGTATCAGCAAGTACCGTGTAGATCAAGTGGCTGCATGGATGCTCTTGGCGCGTATCTATCTGAATGCAGAAATCTATACGGGCACTCCGCAATGGGATAAGGCTGCCGAATATGCCGCCAAGGTGATGAACTCTTCCTATAAACTGCATACGCAATCGTCGTCGGCTTATACTGCTTATCAAGAACTCTTTATGGGCGATAACGATACGAATGGTGCTATGGAAGAAGCCGTTCTGATGATTTATCAAGATGGCAACTATACGGAGTCGTGGGGTAATGCACGTTTCTTGGTGAATGCATTCCGCGATACGGATATGCAACCCTCCGGCAGTTCTGATACATGGTCGTGCTTCCGTTCGAGTCAGGAACTTGTGGCTATGTTTGTGGATGCCGATAAGGCTGCCGATATCAAGGCCGATGAGTTTCAAATGCCTGCGGCAGTAGGAGATGATCGTGCTATCCTTTGCTCCTATTACGAATGTCCGTTAAAAACGGATGACGGTCGCGATTCTGTAGTTGTCAAAACATGGGAACTGTCTGGTACTATGGCTTCTGATTTTTATGCCAGTTGGGCTATCTGCAAATGGACAGGGCGTTATGCTTCGGATGTTACGGGAACTGACCCCGATTGGCCGGATACCGATATCCCGATGTTGCGTGTTGCAGAAGCTTATCTCACGTATGCGGAAGCCGTTTATCGGGGCGGTAGTGCAGTCAACGGCACGGCAGAAGATGCAGTGAAAGCCTTGAGAGACCGAGCAAACAATACAACTGCTTTCACACTCTCGGCTGATTTCTTGTTGGACGAGTGGGCACGTGAGTTCTACGCAGAAGGACGTCGTCGTACCGACCTGGTTCGTTTCCATGAATTTGCAGGCGAAAGTGCCACACGCAATTGGGAAGGACGCGGCAATGTGAAATCGGGAAGTGCTACCAAAAAGATGGATAAGAAGTATAACCTCTATCCTATTCCGGAAGCCGAGATTGTTGCCAATGGTACACTGCGTCAGACCTGGGAAGACTAATCTGAAAGTGCGGGCGGTAAAGATTACCGTCTGCACTTTATCATGGATAAAAACAATAAACAACCAATTTATTATTAACAACTTAATTATTTTACAACGTATGAAAAACGTAAAGTTATTCGCAGCAGCACTTTGTTTGGGTGCTTTTGCATTGGTCGGCTGTAATCCTGACAACGGAAAAACAGGTGGAGACGACATTATTATAGGTGGTGGCGGCAATACTGAAACCACACAACCCGAAATCGATCCCATCGACGGGAAAGTTATTTTGGCTGTTCATTTCTTGGAAACACCTTGCAACGATGTAGTGTTGGCAGGTTCTTACACTTGGGCAGACGGAACAACGGTAGCCAACTGGGATGAAAATTATGCTACTTTCACTGCTGTAGAAGGTGCAGAAGGTTGGTATCAGGTAGTTATTCAAGCACCTGCTGCCGGTGAATTTGCTTATGGTAAGGCTTGCCAATTGGCTGCTGACGGTGCTTTCTCGTGGGATTATCAATGGGCTAAAAACTCAATTACCGTTTTGGATGGTCTCTATGAAGAACTCAAAGAAGAGAATGGTGGTGAACAACAATTTGTATTCAATGCCGAATCTACAGTGGTATATGCTGAATGTAAGGGTTGGGCTATGAGTCCGTGTGTTGAGCGTGAACTGTTTGCTTCTGTAACTTTCAACTTGACTATTCCTGAAGCACAAGAAGGCGGCGTTTATCTGCACGGTCCTTTCGTAGACGATTCTTGGAATGGCATCGAAATGACAAAGGTTGACGATACTCACTATACTATCACGGTTGAGAACCTGACAGAAGGTACACAATACCAATACACTTTGGCTGCCGACAACTGGGATGCCAAAGGTCTTTTCACCGTTGACGGACAGTGCAATGCCGACAACCGTTCTGTAACTGCTGCTATCATGAACGACGAAGTAAACGGTTTTGCTGCCGATTGCGAAGAGTAATAAGCAGACTTTCTATATTACCAAGAGGCTGCCTTGTTAGGCAGCCTCTTTTTTGTATAGCATTATAAGAAACATTTGCTATAGTATGGATTAGGAGATTCTGCGTGTATATTGTGAATGTGACTATAGCAGTGCTTGAGGGGGACAACAGGTTGTTGCATTGTTATGTTGTATAGACCTCTTTTATTTGCGTAGTGGAGATGTTGACGGAAGATACTGTTTATAATGGTAGTAAAAAGCAGCGTGTGGCATATCATAAACAGAATACCGCAAGGCAATCGCTTGCGGTATTCTGTTTGTCTATACGATAGTGGGAGAATGAAGTGCTGTTTCTGCTGCTATCGGATGTGGTTGTGTGTATTATTCTTTCACCAAACGTACGGCACACGCACAACCTTCTGCCTGGTTGATTGTGGCATTGTTGTCGGTTATAATAAGTGCCGTATTGGGCGTGTCGATCCAATATCTTCCTTCGTTCAGACGTTGGGTCGCGATTCCGTCGGGGGTGATATAGCCGGTGGCTTCGAGATAGACGTTTCCACCGTTGGCGGGAGTATCGGTAGCAGATGCGCCGCACCACCAACCATAGGTAAGACCGCGTGTATAACCTTCCGAATGAGGATGGCTGATGAGTGCCTGCATTTCTGCCTCGGTGGGCAAACGCCAACCTGCCGGAATCGAAACAAGATTACTGCTCCCCAAATCATTGATATAGGGGGATGAAGGGGCAGATTCAGCGTATGCCGATCCTTTTGTTAAGTCGCTTTGTAGGAATAACGTGCCAAAAGGAAATAATACTTCATCTTGTCCCAAATTGACAGGAGCAAACGTTATGTCGCCCGATGTGACAGGGATACCGCCCGATACATACCCATTGAGGTCGGTGGGGTAGGCTGCGTAAGTGGCGTGTTCTTGTGCAAAATCCAAGATATATTCGTAGTTCTGTGCTCGTGCGAACGAACGTCCGGCAAAAGTGAAGACGTGCAGTGTACCTGTTGGCGTATTGTCGTGTGCAATAACTTCGGCTTGTAGGGTGCAGTTGGAATAATTCTCCGGAAAAAAGCCAAGATAGAGTGTACTGCCTGAAGTCAAAGCGGTTGTACTATAGGCTGTGAGTGCTGCACGCTGATAGGCATCGGCAAATGTAAGTTTGGTGGTTTGTGCAGCATAGGATGCTTCGGTATGGAAAAGGTTTGACGAAGCACCTGCTTGCGGTACAAGACGCAGTGTTACGGATTGGAGAATATTTCCGTTAGGTATGTTGTTGCACTGGAATGTTATTTTGCTCGTTAATGTGCGCATGCTGATCTGTGCGGTTTCGCCGGTGGCAACCGTTTTCGTTCCTGCGAATACGACTCCGGTGCCTTGTGCCTGCAATGCGGGTTGGGTGAGCAGCGAACTTTCTCCATCGAAATGCAAATCGGCAGCATAGGGGGCAACAACAAACAAGTTACCTTGCAAGGTCTCTGTATGCGGTTGTTTAGAGGTATAAATGAGACGCCCGTCTTCATCCGTACTGTGAAAAACAAATTCTTCGTTTTCGATGCCGTCGGCCCAAACACTTATCGATGGGATGTGGTCAACTGTCGCATCGTAGGAAGAAGGCATAGAGAGGAAAACGAACGTCTGTGATGCCTTTTCGTGGCATGAGATAAGCGACAAGGTCAATGCAAGCGTGCATAACCGAAAAAAATTATGTTTCATGGTCTTCTATATTTTTGGATAGTATTTGATAAATTGTTTTAAGGTTGTTGTCGTCCAATAATTCTAAGTGTCGTTGTTGTACAGCGTGGTCGTGGCGTATGGCAGGCCCTGTCTGGGCTTTTCGGGGCGGTATGTTTTTTACCTTTTGTGCTGTTTCCGTAATGAGTGGCAAGAGCAGTTCGAAAGGTAAATTTGCCTGCCGCAGTTGTTCTTCTGCCAAGGCGTATAGACAATTGGTGAAATTGTTGGCCAATACGCCTGCAAGATGCAGACGCATGCGCGCCTCTCCGTCGGCCACAAAGATGTTGTCGGATAGGCTCTGTGCCAATTCTGTCACGCGCTTGCGGGTATATTCATCGGAAGCCTCGGTCAGTATGGGTAAGTGTCGGAAATCGACGCTATGCTCTTTGCTGAACGATTGGAATGGATAGAGAACCCCGCAATGTGATTTCCCCTTAAATACATCAAGAGTCATAGAGCCTGCCGTGTGCAGATGTATGGCTTCGGTATGTACGTCAACGGCTTGTGCTATTTGTGGCAGAACGGCATCGCACAATGCGTAAATGTATATATCGGCATCCGTTTGCAGTTGTGCTATGTCGGTTGTTGGTTGGGCATTCAGACGCTCTGCCAAAGTGTGTGCCGCATCGGTGGTGCGACTGAATACTTGTGTAACGTTGTATCCGCAATTATGTAAAGCAGGAGCAAGGTGACTTGCCAGTCGCCCTGCTCCGATAAATACTATGCTTCCTTTCGACTTGATAATCGTAGTTACTCGGTTTGTTTTACTTAGCGTGTACGTTTCTTAGCCTGTTCGCGTGCATAAGCCTGTTGCTCACGTTGCATTTTTTCCAAGCGTGCCATTAAGCCCGATTTCTTTGGATTCTTGGCGTTTTTGGCTTGTTTTTCCTGCATTTTCTTGAGCAATTTCTCATCGTTGATAGACCAACGGAAAATATAGGTCTGGATAATGGTGATGAGTAGCGAGAGCAAGTAGTAGTAACTTAATCCGGCAGCATATTCGTTGAAGATAAACATGAAGAACACGGGCATCAGATACATCATCCATTTCATCATCTTCATTTCTTGACCACCTGCTTGCGTCTGCATATTGAGCCATGTATAGATAATGTTTGTAATGGTCATCAGTAAGCAGAATAGCGATATGTGGTTACCGAAAGTACTTGAAATGAGCGGAATATAGGTGTTCCAAGATAGTATGGCATCGTAAGTGGAAAGGTCGTGTGCCCAGAGGAATGATTGTCCGCGCAATTCGATAGCGGTTGGGAAGAACCAGAACATAGCCATCAGCACGGGGAATTGGAAGAGCATGGGCAGACAACCGGACATGGGACTTACACCTGCTTTGTTATAGAGTGCCATAGTGGCTTGTTGGCGTTCTTGCATTTTCTCAGGCGGATATTTGGCATTGATTTCGTCCAACTGAGGTTTGAGTACTCGCATCTTAGCCGTAGAACGATAGGATGTGAAAGTGAATGGTAGAATAATCAACTTGATGACCAATGTCATGAGCAAGATGATGATACCGATGTGTAAGCCCCATGAGGTGAATAAATCGAACATGGGAATTACAAGTATTTTGTTAATCCATGCCACTATTTTCCAGCCTAAGGGTACGAGTTCGTTGAGGTGAAGTCGTTCGGCTTTAGCAACGCCCTTATCGTAGGCTTTTAGAGTGTTATAGTGGTTGGGTCCTAAGTAAAGGCGGAAGTTGGTGCTGTTTTGTCCCGAGGGGTCGAAACCGACGGTGGCTTTCGAATCGTATTGTTTGATGTAAGCCGAAGATTTGGGCAGGGGTTTGCTCTCCATTTGTGCGGAGGTGAAGGCGTCGTCTGCAATGAGTACGCTGGAGAAAAACTGGTCTTTGTAAGCAATCCATTGCAAGCGGTTGTTTACCGATTTGGAGTCGTTTTTGCTTTCCGAAAGATTTTCTATGTCATCGCCTTTGAACATATATTGAAGTGTGGCATAGCGTTCTTCAAATTTGCGTCCTTGCTCTTGTTGGCGTATAAGTTGATGCCATTGCAGTTCCATACCGGTGATGTTCTGTGCCAAGACGTCTTGCATGCCGTATGCAAGAATAGAGGCGTTGAGCATATAGTTGTCGGGATGGATTGTGTACACAATATCCAAGTGGGCGGCAGAGTCTGCTAACAAACGCATGGTTAGTTGTTGCGACCCGTCTTCCAATGTTAGGACGGGTTGTGCTCTGAAATACAAATCGCGTGTATTGACAATGCGGTTATTGGCGGTTACGAGTGTAAAGCCGAGTGAAGATTCTTCGCCTTCGAAAAGACAAAGATAGTTTACCGTGTCTTTGTAGGTTTTATAGTTTTTCAGTTCGGCTTTGTGCAGATAGCCTCCTTTGCTTGCGAATGTAAGTCGCAGCACTTCGTTTTCTACAACGTGGTAGGTATTCTCACCTGTTGCTGAGGGAGCGAATGCTCCATATACATTCTTTATCTTTTGTGCGGCTTGTGCGGTATCGGTGTCTGCGGAGGTGTCTGTCATCTCTTGTGCCAGTCGTACCGCTTCTTGTGCTTCCATCTCCATTTGACGCATATACGCCACAGAGTCGCGATAATGTTGTTGTGCTGCCAATTGTTCCTTTGTAGGACGATTGAAGAATGAGAATCCGATAATAATCAGTGCTATGAGGAAGAATCCCCAAAAGGTGTTTTTGTCCATGTCTGAAATGTTTGTAGTCGGTTCTTTTTGTGTTGAACTTTAGTCAGGTGTGCTTGTTCTTTAGGTTGTTTTTGTTTCTGTTCTTGCGCATCTTGTATGCATATAAGCAACAATAGCGCAAACAAAGCGCGGCAAAGATACGGAAAAAATCTTGGTTGGGCAAACGTTTTTTTTGCGGTGTGTGGTTATGTTTGTATTTGTATGGGGGAGTGTGTGCGGTTTTCTATAATTTTTCGTATTTTCAGAACCGTAGTGCGAAAAAGGTGTGTGGTTGTTGTATATTTATTCGTTTTTGTTTATCTTTGCAGTCGCTTTAGGTTGTGTATGCTCAATGGAGATTCGTTCTTCGGATGGGTATTACATCAATAGAGCGTTTTACAAATCTATTTATACGTATGCCTATGAATTTCGATTTCTTACAGATTGTTAGCGCGTTTATCGTGTTGTTTGCTATTATAGATCCACTGGGTAGTATTCCTATTATTCTGAATTTGGAGAGTAAGGGCGAGAAGATAAATGCTTTGCGCACCTCTGCGGTGGCGATGGCGGTAATGTTTTTGTTTTTGTTTGTGGGTGAATGGATTTTGAAGTTGTTTAATGTGGATATCAATTCGTTTGCCGTTGCAGGTGCTATTATTATCTTCATTATGGCTTTGGAGATGGTTTGTGATATTGAAATTTTCAAGAATAATGGTCCCGAGGGTGCCTCTGCGATAGTTCCGTTGGCGTTTCCTCTTTTTGCAGGTCCGGGTTCGTTTACGGCATTGCTGTCGTTGCGTGCGGAATATGCAATACTGAATATATGTATAGCCCTGGTTCTGAATATGTTGTTTGTGTATTTGGTATTGCGTTCGACACGTTATATTCAGCGTTTGTTTGGCGAGGGTGGTATTTATATTATTCGTAAATTTTTTGGTATTGTCTTGTTGGCGATAGCCGTGAAGTTGTTCACTTCGAATATAGCCGGTTTGATACAATGAAAAAGAATACATTATTGTTATTGTTGCTGCTTTCGTTAGCGGCTTGCGAGCGCGGTTCGCATTTTGAAGTGTCGGGAACCATCGCCGATGGCGGTAGAGATACGCTTTATGTGGAGCAACTTTCGTTGCGTAAAACGTTGTTGCTTGATTCTGTGGTATTGCCTGCAAGCGGAAAGTTTTGTTTTCGATTGCCGTCGGGCGCGTATCCTGAGTTGTATCGTTTGCGTCTGCGTGGACGCCAATGGGTCTTTGCTGTCGATTCTACCGAAACTATCCGTTTGATGACTTCGCGCGATAGTTTGGCTTATGCCGATGCTCCGGGGAGTGAGTCTACTCGACGCATTACGTGTTTGCGCCGTGCTTTGGTTGCCGAGTCGCCGGAGGTGCATAAGGACTTGGCAAAAAAGTATATATTGGAGAATCCTCGTTCGATAGAGGCTTATTTTGCTCTTTTTCAGCAACGCAAAGGTGCTTTTGTGTTTGATGTTTACGATAAGACGGATCGCGTTTATTATTCGGCGGTAGCAACGGCTTGGCATGCCTTTATGCCTGATTCGGAACGCAGTAAGATGCTCTATACGTTGGTGTCTGAAGTGATACGCGAAGAACGCTTGCAGCAAAACCGATTGGCAATGCAGGCATTTATAGAGCAGTCGGATAATGCCTTTTTGGATATTACGTTGCCCGATGAAAACGGCTTGATGCAATCGCTTTCGGATATGCGGGGGCAGGTTATTTTGTTGGATTTCTCGGCTTTTGAGATGGAGCAAAGTACTGCCTATATTTTCGAGATGCGCGAACTGTATAACAAGTATCATTCTCAGGGTTTGGAGATATATCAGGTGAGTGCCGATAATAATCGTTTGCTATGGGAGCAGTCGGTAGATCACTTGCCTTGGACTACGGTAAGGAGCGAGTATGGCGGTTATGCATCGTGTTTCAGGACGTATAATGTGCAGTCGATACCTACCACTTTCTTGCTCAACCGAAAAGGTGAGGTGGTGGGCAGAAACATATCGTTCGACCAACTGCCTGCCGCTATAGAGCAATGCTTGCGTTAGACCTTCTACAGCGATGTGCCGCCGCCGCAGGTTTCGATGATTGCGGAGTGGCAAAAGCAGATTGTTTGCCGGAAGATGCGGAATATCTTTCTCGTTGGACGGAAGCGGGTTGTCATGGTACGATGCAGTATTTTGAGCGTAATACCGATAAACGTACCGACCCTCGTTTGTTGGTTCCCGGTTGCAAGTCATTGGCGGTGTGTGTGCTTAGTTACTATAAGACCGACCGACAGCCTCAGGATGCTCCTCTGATTGCGCGTAGCGGACTGAGTGAGCGCGATTATCATGAAGTGATGAAGGAGAAACTCCAACTTATGGAGATGCTGCTGAAGCGTGAGGCGGGCGATGATTGTGTGAGCAGTACTCATCAGCATATCTTTTGCGATTCTGCTCCTATTTTGGAGCGTCGTTGGGCGCAAAGGGCAGGATTGGGTTGGATAGGCAAGAACCGACTTTTCGTACATCCTACATTCGGTTCGTTTGTGTTTATCGGTATATTGGCGTTGAACGCTGAGGTGGATTCTTATGCCACAGCCATGAATATCGGTTGCGGTGATTGTGAGCGATGTTTGCGTGCGTGCCCTACGGGTGCTATAAGAGGTAAGCTGTTTGATGCGCGCAAGTGTATCTCTTACCTCACCATCGAACGTAAGGAGGCTTTGGAGGATAAGTATAAACCGCTTGTGGCGAATACGTTGTATGGGTGCGACCGTTGTCAGAATGTTTGTCCGTATAATGCAGCCTTGCAACCGCTCGATCATGTCGAATTGGCTACCGACCCTCGTTTTCTTACCATGACGCGCGCCGATTGGGAAAGTCTGTCGCGCCGCCAACGTATTAAACTGCTCAAACGCCAAGCAAGAGATGAATAGATCGAATAATCGTAATAGAATAAAAGAAGATATATGAAACCTTATGCGACATTAAAGATAGCCCTGGCGAGTGATCATGCAGGCTATAACTTGAAACTGAAAGTGATTGACTTTTTACATCAACAAGGAGCACAGACGTACGACTTTGGGTGCTATTCCACCGAGAGTTGCGACTATCCCGACTATGCTCACCCGTTGGCAACGGCAGTGGAAGCGGGAGAGTATGATTTTGGCATTACGATTTGCAGTACCGGCAACGGCATCTGCATGACAGCCAACAAGCATCAAGGCATACGTGCTGCACTTTGTTGGGAGGTACGCCTTGCCGAATTGGCGCGCGGGCACAATAATGCAAATGTGTTGGGACTGCCTGCCAACTTTGTAAGCGAAGAAAAGGCACTCGATATAGTGAACGCTTTCTTCACTTCCGATTTCGAGGGAGGGAGGCATGAACGCAGAGTGGATAAGATGCGCTGTGGCGGATCCGTGCAATAAGATACGAAAGTGCTGTACTCGCAATTGTCATCATATTTGAGACTGCTGACCGTTCGGCGTCTGCTGAACGGTTGGCGTTGTGTGTGCAGTTATCTGATGAGTCATATAGGGCTTATTCGCATACGACACCGTCCGATGTTTATCTCGGTAGAACCGGCAAACCGTTGTATGTTGCATTGTCCGGAATGCCCTGTGGGTATGGGTAAGAATCCGCGTTCGCTACGTTTGTTATCTGCGGAATTGTTGCAAAAGGTACTTGATGAGAACGCGCTGTTTATGCATACCGTTATATTTCATTTTCAAGGTGAACCGTTGCTGAATAAGCACTTACCTCAGTTGGTACGCAGGGCGAAATCCTATCGCATTTATACGATGCTGTCTACCAATGGGCAAGCCGTAGATGCTGCTATGGCAGAACAACTTGTGTCATGCGGATTGGATAAGATAATTGTATCAATCGACGGTTTTACGCAATCGTCGTACGAAGCCTATCGCGTGGGTGGAAGTCTGCAACGTGCTTTAGATGCCATGCGTTATTTGCATGCTTGTAAGGTAGCGCAAAAGGCTTCGATAGAGATTGAATTGCAATGCCTGCGGTTGCGCTCCAATGAGCAGGAATGGGAATGGGTGCAAAAGCATTACAAAGAATTGGGGGCTGACCGATTGGTGTTTAAAACGGCGCAGTTTTACGACTATGAACAGGGGAATCCGCTAATGCCCTCTGATGAGCGATATTGCCGTTACCGCAAAGACAAAACCGGCAAATATCGTTTGAAGAAAAAGCAAAAGAATCGTTGTTGGCGGTTATGGAGCGGGTGTGTGGTAGATGTCGACGGTAACGTCTTACCCTGTTGCTTCGATAAGGACAGGCAATATGTATTAGGAAATTTGTTTACGTCATCTTTGGAGGATATTTGGCAAGGTAGTGCTGCCATGTCTTTTCGCCGCAACCTGTTGCAACATCGCAAAGAGATAGATATATGTACCAATTGCACGGAGTGATGATTCTATCCGTAGGGTATTATACAACAATCAACGCAATGTATTTTTTATACATTGCGTTGATTGTTGTTGTCGGGATGAAAGGATTCGAACCTTCGACCTCCTGGTCCCAAACCAGATGCGCTAGCCGGACTGCGCCACATCCCGATGATTTCGCAATCATGTTGAACGAAATCGGCTGCAAAGGTACTACTTTTTTTTTATTCTGCAAACATTCCGTAGAAAAACTGATCTCCCTACTTCCAACTTCCTATTCAGTATAGGCTTCATTGTTGCCGTTTTTGCATAGACGTATATTCCTACGTGTGGTACGCAATGCACAAGCCAAACCGGGCGAAAGGGGGTCTTCTTCCATATAGTCGAGATGTTTTTCCAATTCGGCAAGCAATTCAGGATAAAACCGACTCATCTTAAAAGCACAATACATACACGAACATCGAATGGCATAAGGTGCGTTTTTCGCATTGATGTGAGCAAAACAATAGTCTAAAAAATCCGTACGAATATTGTCTTGTCTGTATGTCTGTTCTCGCAGCAGTTGCAGTAGTATTCGTTGTTTGCTTACATCTTCTTCGGTTAGTAGTATATCTGTCAATTCGTTTTGTAGCGATTCTAACCACTCTCCGTTTCCCGATTTCAGGTGTGTCATACACCACAATGCATTCTTGCTCACCTCTCCCCTGTTTGATGCTGCTAAATGCAGTAAATATGCCTTATTGCTCTGCGCTTTTGTAACCCAACGATTGACGGCACGAATATCTGCCATATGTATTCTTCCCGAGAGTAGTTGTTCGATATCGTTTATCGATTCAATCATACATTAGGTATATGCCCCGGTTTCGAACAATACTTATTCTTGTGCTATGGGTGTAATGCGGGCGGAGCATGAAAGTTCGCCTTCTGCCGTGCGGATTTCGTAGATAAGCGAACCGTTGTCGCGTTTACAGAGTATATCTACAACATCGCCTTCGTACACCTCTTTAGCGTAACGCAAATCAATGCGTAAGGGGAACATGTCGGGGGTAGGACGACAAGCATTCAGCATAAACTCGAAATATTTGCACGAATTGCAATGTCCGTTGTAGTCGATGTCGGAATATACAATTTTGTGTTGTTCGTGTATGTCGGGGGCGTTTATTGCCGTCGTGTGGGGCGGGCGTGCCATTATAAGTTTTTCTCCCGGTTCTATTTCCTTAAATACGGGTTGGTCGAAAATGTTTTGTATGCTGCGTTGCTGCAGGTGCAAAACTGCCCATACGGAACGCACTTGCCCGATAGGCATATCATCAACGTAAAGCCTGAAATTACGAACCGAAAGCATATGGATATTGTTCTCTATCCATGTCTCAATTTGCAGTTTATCACCGGGTTTCGGCAAAGAATTGAGTTCCATGGAGAGTGTTGTCAGCACCCATGTCATGTTTTGCGGATTAAGGTATTTAACGCCGAATCCGTGCATATCAGCCACAAGCCCTGCACAATTGAGCAGATGATTTTCCAATGTGTACAGACGCAATGCGTGATTTATGTCTACCTCCTGATATTGTATGGGATAGGTGAGTGTATCTCTGTATTGTGCCATGATTAGTCGTTTTTAAGCCATTTGTCAAGCCAGTTAAAGAAAGTGCGTTGCCACAATATTCCGTTTTGCGGCTTCAACACCCAATGGTTCTCGTCGGGGAAAATGAGCAGTTGCGCCGGTATGCCGCGCATTTTGGCTGCATCGAAAGCAGCCATACCTTGGTTGGCAAGAATGCGGTAGTCTTTCTCTCCGTGTATGCAGAGTATCGGAGTGTCCCATTTGTCAACAAAGCGATGAGGAGAGTTGCTGAACGTGCGTTGGGCAATAGCATTGCTCGTGTCCCAATATGCACCGCCCATGTCCCAATTGGCAAACCATTTCTCTTCTGTCTCCAAATATTGCATCTCCATGTTGAAGATTCCGTCGTGAGCAATGAAAGCCTTGAAACGCCCGTCATGATGCCCTGCCAACCAATAAACGGAGAAACCGCCGAAAGATGCACCTACACAACCGAGATGATCGGTGTCTACATAGGGCTCTGTGCAAAATTCGTCAATGGCGCTGAGGTAGTCTTTCATACATTGACCACCGTAATCGCCCGATATTTGTTCGTTCCATTCGTTACCGAATCCGTTGAGTCCGCGGCGGTTGGGGGCTACAACGATGTAGCCGTTGGCAGCCATCATCATAAAGTTCCAACGATAACTCCAGAACTGCGAAACGGGACTTTGCGGCCCTCCCTCGCAATAGAGGAGTGTGGGATATTTTTTTGCAGGGTCGAAATGGGGGGGATAGATAATCCAGGTGAGCATCTGTTTACCATCTGTTGTTGGTTGCCAACGTGGAACTACACTTCCCATATCCACTTGTTCGTAGATGTGCCGGTTCTCAAAAGTCAGTTGGCGTAACGAACCTTCCGATGCGGTAAGCGGTAGGGCATAAATTTCATCGGCTTCGCACATGGAGTGGCGTTTGCAAATGAGTTGGTCGGTTGTCAGACCGCAGAGCGAAAAATCGTATTGACCATCTGTCAAGCGAGTCAGAGTGCCTTGCAAATCCACTTTGTAGAGATGTACCAATGCGTGCCAACAACCGGCAAATAGAAGATGCTGATTGTCTAACCATAGGTATTCGTCAACATTGCTTTCGAAGGCTTCCGAAACAAAGGTCTTTTCGCCGTTGGAAAGATTCATCACAAACAGACGATTCTGGTCCGATTCGTATCCGTCACGTTCCATGCTTTGCCAAGCAATCATAGTGCCGTCGGGAGAGAACTGCGGATTAATGTCATAGCCCATCATACCTTCCGTTAGGTTGGTGGTTTGCTGGGTCGTAAGGTCATACAGATAAATGTCCGAATTGGTGGAGATGGCATAGTCTAACCCTGTCTTTTTGCGACAAGTATAGGCTATTGTCCTGCTGTCAGGACTCCATGCCAATTGTTCCATACCGCCAAACGGTTTCATCGGCGATTCATAGGGTTCATCTTGCAGAATATCGGTAATGTTACAGATACTTTTGCCGTCAAAATCAGCAACAAAGGGATGTGGGGCGGTTTCTGTCCATTCGTCCCAATGCTTATACATAAGGTCGTCAATCACTCTTCCGCTCGCTTTTTGTAGGTCGGGATAAGTGTCGGCGGTAGTGGGTAAGGTTTTTACTTGTGCAACAAATAGCAGTTTACTGCCGTCCGGTGAAAAGGCAAATCCCTCAATGTCGGTATCGTATTGTGTGAGTTGTGTTTTCTTGCGTCCGTTGGCTTGCATTGCCCATACCTGCGATGTACCGCTTTGGTTGCTCAAAAAGGCGATTCGTCCGTCAGGCATCCATTGCGGATCCGATTGACGATAGTTGTCTTTAGTGAGTTGCTGCGGTTCAGTTCCGTCTTGATTGATAAGGAATATGTCCGTATTCGAACGATTCTCTTCTACCGAATAGTACGATACGGCATAGGCTATCTTCCCGGTTTCTGAATTAACGGAGGTGCCACCTATACGCCCCATTGCCCATAAGGTTTCCGGGGAGAATGTGCGGTTTTCAATGTGGGGAGTCTGCCGACCGATTATGTCTTTGTTCTGCTTAGGCATACAAGCGGTTGTAAGTAAGGCTGTCGCAGCCATAATAGTAATAACTTTTACTTTCATAGATTTTGGTACAATTACTTTTTCTGACAAAAGATGTTGCAAAGATACAATAAATTGCCGAATAAGGCAAATGAATAACGTGCATACCATTGCTCTTCTCTATCTGATTTCTTTATGAAGTGGAAAGGCTGAAACTTTCATATCTTTCCCATTGTTTTGTCTGTTGTTTTTGTCTGATTGATTGTGTATTTTGCTGATGTATGACATTTTTCTTCTTGCTTTGTATTTGTGGCTTGCTATTTGGTGAAATATAGGGTTACGAGACCATTACGAGACCGTAACGACATCATAACGAGATCTCGTCGAGATTACATTTTGTTAAAATACGATTGCGATGTTGTTGTCCTGACATACATCAGTCTGTCTTATACGCAACCGTTGTCGCACAGAATAGGTTTGTTAAGAAAAATAAGGCACATCTTAAGAAAATGACGGTCTGAACGGGTGATTTTTGTGCAGGATTACGATTTTCCTTAATTTTGCACTGTTTTTATAGGTATTGCTCGTTGTTGATAAGGTACGGTAAATACTGATACGGCAGTAACTATGTGATGAAAAAAAGAAACTATGAAAAGGTATGGATTTGTTTGGCTTATCTTGCTGGTTTTGTGGCAGCCAAAAGTATTTTCTATAGGACAATATCCTGTTCCTACAAATGCCCCTATAGACGTTCCCCTGAAATATAATACCATTTGTCATGGAAGTGGCGTAATGGCTCCTATAGGCGCAAAGCGTCCTTTGGTGATAGGCAGAACAGCGCGGCATGATGTGCCCGGCAAAGGTGCAGGGGGCTTGTCTGCACATCGGGGGGCTCCTCCTGTTGCCGGCAGTGCGTATGACAATTGGTTGCAGTCGGACGGTGCGGGAGCATTGATCTACGAAGAAGATGGCATAGGCTACTACGATCTGAATACGCTATACAATCTCTATAACCAATACACTACGGATAACGATATGCCCGGAGGGTGGGAAGAGTTTCTCAATTGGTTTAACAATTCGGGCAAGTACGGTACACCCATAGACGACGGTATATGGATGTTGGTGGTCTTGATGAGTTTGTATGTAACCAAGAAAAGGAAAGAAAGGAAAACTGCTTTATGAAAAAATATGCTGTGATGTTGCTTTGTATACAACTCATCTCTGCCGCTCTTTGCGGACAAGTAACGGAGTGGAACCTACAAGGAGAAGGTATTCTGCAAGGCGGTACATACTATTCTTTATACGATGATACGGAATACTCTAAGACTATTATTGGTACGGGAACCGATCTGCATACTTACGGTCTAACTGTTCCATGCGACCAATTAACTTTCGAAGCAAAAAAGGATAACTGGGCTGTAAATGGGGATATTTATGTACAAGCCGATGGTACACAGGTGGTAACGCCACAAAGTGTATCCACAAGTTATACGCTTAAAGGAGCCTTCTCTATTCCTCGTGCAACCGGGCAACTTACTTTTCGAACGAAGAGTGGTTCCTTAAAACGTTATATTCGTAACGTTCACCTCACTATGGCATCCTATGTAGACGCCCCCTCGGCAAGTTCCTTGAATTTCGGAAACTTAGAAGTGGACGATGCTGCTCAAGAACAAACGTTCACCTTTGATTGGTGCAATGCCGGAACCATACGTATTACCTATGCGGGAGATATTCATTTTAAGGTGGAAGAGAGTGCTTGTGCTACAGAAGGCAAGTATGGAACAACTACGGTACGCGTACAATATGTCCCTACCTCTGCGGGAGAACATGTGGGTACGATAACAATTAGCAACGGAACACAAACGCACACAGTGATGCTGACAGGGGCTACTTATAAGCATACGCCTGCAATGACGTGGAAAGACCATTTGAGTCCGATGCAAGTGGGTGCGGAAGTGGTCGATGCTGCCACAATGTCCAATGGCGGAAATCTTAGTTATATTTCTTCTGACGAAAATGTATTGCGTGTGGAAGGCAATAAGTGGATTGCCCTTAGTGGCGGCCATGTAACAATCACAGCCATCTATGCGGGCGATGATAAATATGAGGCACTAAGCGAAACGCGGGACATCACAGTAACTGCTTTGCAGACGCAGTACATATTGTGGACACAATCGTTCTTGCGTCTGAATGTCGAAAGTACGGATGTTCGACTTACGGCTGTTGCCTGTCTTGTGGAAAACGACCTTCCTACAGGTGAGGTGGTTACTTACAAGGTGGGTAATCCCGATGTGGCTACTCTCTACGAGAGTGGTGGTACCTATTGGTTACATATAGTGGGCATAGGGGAAACAACGCTTACGGCTTCCTGTGCAGGAACAGAGCAGTATGCAGCCGTTGAAGATGTAGTGCTGACATTGGTCGTACGTGACAAGACCGAGGGGTGCGAAGCATTGGTGTATGGCGTGACGGAGGGAGAACGATTGTACACTATCGCCAACGGTGTGGAGATAGAATTACAAGGAGAACCCGAATACCTGACCTTTGATGCCATGAATAGTAAATGGGGTGTATTTTCTGCTTCGGGCAATCTGAAAGTACGTCAAAAAGTAGATGGAGTGTGGAGTGGGGCACTATGGCAAGATCCGCTGAAAGAAAACGAATATCAGTCCTATGGACCAATCTTGCTGGATAGGCGCGCTACACATATTCAGTTCTATACCGAAACGGGAGCAACTTGTTACCATACCTATACGAATGTAGCGGTTACGTTGGCTAAGTACTTGGAATCGGATAAGGATATGTTGAATTTTACGGCTTCTGTAGGGGCTAAAGCATTGGCAACAATTACGGTGGCGTATTCCAATATACCGAATGTGTTGTATGTTGATATTATCGGGGCGGACGCTGATATGTTTCGTGTATCAACCGATGTGTTGGGCAGCGGTTGCGGCGACAAAGGTATAAAAGAATTGCAGGTGGAGTTCATTCCTGCTATTGCAGGAACTGCCGAAGCCGTATTACATATCGCAACAGAGGGAATGGTGTTGGATATACCCTTGCAGGGGAATGCACAACAGACAATGCAAGAAATACTATGGCAACCGGCACAGACCGACTACACCACGAGCGATCGCCCTGTGCTTGATGCCGTTGCCACTTCCGGATTGACGGTAAGGTACGAATCTTCCAACGTCAATGTTGCCGATGTCACCGAAGAAGGTATACTCGTGGGAAAACGTGCAGGAGAGGTAACTGTTACGGCATATCAAGACGGCAATGCCGCCTATGTTGCAGCAACTCCTGTAAGTTATGTGTTCCGTTTTGCACTGCCTGTGCGTGAGTGGGTAACGATACTGCCAAAGGCGGACGACTATGTATATACTCCCTCTGATAGCATATATAAGAACCTTGTTTATGTATTGGACGACAATGAGTATAGCAGTCTGTATGTACCGGATGAAGGATGTCTCTTTGAACGTGAACTGAACGTGTTGCTCACCATTGAGGCGGATAGGTGGCGCACGTTGGTACCCGCATTCGATGTGGATGCAACGTATATAGTGGAGTTGGTTCCCGAAGCAATATTGGCAAGACTAACCCGCACCGAAGCCATAGCAATGCAGCGGCAGGCGAATGCCGCTTTCTACGAGTGGTTGGGCAGACAAACCGCAATGTATCCCGATACTTCGTTGCTGACATTGTTGGCAACCTATTTGCAAGAATTGCGTGAGAAAAAAGGGTATGCGGCAACGGAAGTGGGAGTGTATGCACTGGAGCAATATAACGAAACGAATAGTCAGTCGGCGCATTACTATGCCTATGCTGTAGCCGAGGGAGAGTGGAATCTATCTACGGAAACTGCTTCGGGATTTGTCAAGGAGTGGCAGGTCGAGAACAATACCGATTGTTTGCTCAGGAGGGGAGCTGTCTATGCGTTGCGTTTCCCTTATTGCATCAATTGCAATCCTGCTACGAGCGATACCTACGACTATTGGTCGGGTAAATGTTTCTTGTTGCATGGCAAAGGCGGACAGCGCATTATGCCGTCAAGTTCGGATGACGTATATCCTGCCGACGGAAAGGCTTTGCTTCGTGGTAACGGTAGTTTGGCAGAGATGATTTTGGAGGGAGATAATGTTTATCTGCATCAAACAAATCCGGCATTTCCCTATTACGATTGTTACGTGCGGCACGAAGGAGAAGAGCGTCTGCCGCCAATGAGTTCGGTGCTCTATGCCGATGTGCGAAACGAAGCAGGTGTAAGGGCAAGAGCCGTATCGCGGCGTGGAACTGTTTTGTACGATACTGCAACGGATGTAACTACGCATGTGCCTACAATCGGAAACTCAGGGACACTTATGTATCGGATTGTGCCCAATGGGGTAATGTTTAGGGCAGAAGAAATGCTTTCGGTGGCTGTTTATACGGTTGCGGGCAGCCTGATATGGAGAGGCGATATAGGTGCCGATGCTGAATGCACAGTATCCTTGCAGAGCGGTGTCTACGTATTGCAAACGTGTGTGGGAATTGAAAAAGTGGTAGTACCTTGATTTTTTTGTTTGCACATTTGCACAAAAGGTTGTACCTTTGCAGCACAAACGTGGGGGCATGTTTCTCCATGTATAGGCGGCAGTAGCTCAGTTGGTAGAGCATCAGCTTCCCAAGCTGAGGGTCGCGAGTT
>JAMPAY010000022.1 GCA_023666945.1 Paludibacter sp. | reverse complement strand
ATCGTCCAATTGGGCAGATAAAATATTCACTGATTTAATTCAACCAACAGGTATTGCCTATATACTTATATAGACAATCTGCAACGGAACATATTGTATTACATTTTTTTTGAGTAAACGCATCAAGACTTTTTATTCGCATGCAAATAGAGTTGTGCTTCAGGACCCAAATTGAAGAGCAAGTCCACAATACTCAAGTTAGAGAGAAAGCCATGGGGTTTATCGGCAAACATTTGCCAATAAGGAGTGCAATCACCCTCAAAGACCGTTTCGTCTGCCCCCTCCCAATTATCGGTCAGCAAAACATCGCAGGGTAATTCCAACAAACGGCAAACCGATTGGTGCAGTGCCAGATTAAAATCCAGCAAATAATCAAAATGTTTCTGATAGAGCGGCAGAAAGAAATCTTGGTAATAATCAAAAAAGGGCGTATTCTTATAGGCAGAAATCAATGCTGTCCGGTGCTGATGTTGCCACTTGGTTTGATAAGAAATACGTACATCTTTAGTAAACTGCTTCGATTCGGAGCGGCACACCGGCACGGTGAGTGTTTGCGCCCCATTAGGTCCTGCAATGACGCAGCGATTGCGCAATGTCTGCTTAGGGAACGATTCGTATTGTTCCACCAACAACAAGCCCTCGTTCTGCCCGGTCACCCATTTTTGCCAATAACTGACAGGAGCCAAATATGCCGTAGGAAATACTTTTGCAGCAAGCATGGTTGCGTATTATTGTGCAGCACCTTTACCGATGCGATTCCAACGTATATGCCCTTTTCCCCACGCTTTGTCTTTTTCGACAGACAGCCATATAAAGACCGGACGCCCCACAATGTGATCTTCTGGCACAAATCCCCAATAGCGTGAATCAGCCGAATTGTGTCGATTATCGCCCATCATCCAATAGTAATCCATCGAGAAACGATAACTATCTGCCGGTTCACCATTGATATAAACAACCGAATCGCGCAAACTAATGTTTTGCCGCTCATAGTTGCGAATAACTCTTTCGTAGACATAGTAGTTATCGGCATTGATCGGAACAACCTCTCCTGCATGCGGCATATATACCGGACCATAATTATCTCGCGTCCAATCGGTATGCCCCAAAGGATATACATCGCCTCCCCGCCATGCGGGTTCTATCTTGATTGTATCAACATTGGGGGTTTTCTCCAACATTGCTTTCATTTCTCGTGTAAGCGGGAAATGGTAAACCACCTTCTCCGGATTTAACTCCATCGCCATGATTTCCTCTCTCTGCACTCGCCGGCGGTCATCTTTACTGATACCCACCTTATCAAGCAGCGAAGCACTCAGGGTTCCTCCTGTTGTTTGCACATAGTAGTTATACTGCACTCCGTCATGGTCGGGCAACGGTTCACCGTTTATATAGATTTGGTTGTCGATAATCTGCAACGAATCGCCCGGTGTAGCCACACAGCGTTTAACATAATTCTCGCGTCTATCAACCGGTCGATAAACAATATCACCAAATATATCTTTACGCGAATGAACAACCTCTTTGCCATAATAGTAGCACAACGAATAGTAATCGGGGTTTTGCACCTTGAGTGCCACCGTATCACCTGCCGGACAGTTAAACACCACAATATCGTCTTTCCGAGGCGAATCCCAGCCCGCCAAACGCTTGTATTCCCATTGCGGATGTTCTATATAGGACTTTCCCCCACCCAACCATGCAGGGAATGTGTGTTGTACCAATGGAAAAGAGAGGGGCGTATTGGGGACACGCGGACCATAACTGGCCTTGCTTACAAACAAGAAATCGCCGACTCTCAGACTCTTTTCCAACGAACTACTCGGTATCTGATAATTCTGAAAGAGATAAAGATTGATAAAATATACAGCAACCAATGCAAACACTATAGCATCGAGCCACGAAAAAACAGTATAAAGCAATTCATTCTTCCCCTTAAAACGTTTCCACCACGTCCACGGAATAAATTTAGTGACAAAGGCATCTATAATCAGCGGCAACAAGAAAAGCCACCAAAAATTACCCACCCACACAATAAACAATATATACAGTACGCTCCATACAGCCGCCATTATCCACTGCTTGCACGTGCATCGCGCGATACGTTCTTTAAGAGAAATCATAGTTCGTTAAGATTTATATATTTAAATGCAACAAATCGTTCATATCATAAAACCCTTGTTTACCTACCAAAAATTCTGAGGCAAAAACCGCTCCTTTAGCAAACCCCTCTCTGGATTTTGCGGCATGGGAGATTGTAAGCGTATCAACCGTACTTTCGTAGGTCACCACATGGGTTCCCGGAACTTCTCCTTCGCGAATACTCACAATGGGAACCAGTTGATCATGCTTCTCTTGCAAATCCGCCCCTTGCAACCGCCAACCTGTTTTATTTGGAAGAAGGCTGACCACATCTTCGGCCAACGAGACCGCCGTACCACTGGGAGCGTCCAATTTGTGGATATGATGGGTTTCTTCCAACGACACATCATATTCGGGAAACTTCGCCATGAGTTGCGCTAAATAGCGATTCAATGCAAAGAACACATTAACACCCACCGAATAGTTAGACGTCCAGAATAGTGCCTGTCCATTCGTCTGCAATTCTTCTTTGAGAAGCGGCAAACGTTCCGTCCATCCCGTAGTACCGGACACAATGGGTACGCCATTTTCCCACGCCTTGCGAATATTACTTTCAGCCGTCAGCGGAGTGGTAAACTCAATAGCCACATCTGCACTACGGAAAGCATCAGAGTTGATATCAGCAGCATTGTCCTTATCGACAACACATACGATTTCATGCCCACGTTGCAAAGCGATTTGCTCTATCATACGCCCCATTTTTCCGTAACCTATCAGTGCTATTCTCATGATTACCTATAATTAGCCTATAAAACGACACAAAAGTACTACTTTTTTTTCGTGTACACAATAAGAAGATCTAACCACGCAAAACTCCGCATCAAGAAATAGTGCCCATGATTACACAACGAGTGTCTTTTACAACCCCCAACAGACATCGCAACAAAAGCAAGAAATCACATTATTATTTTCAATTATTATCTTCGTCCCCGATATGCTATCTGCACATTATAATTATTACAGCGGGAATGTACTGATTTTCAAAGGGTGCTTGTAGGAACAAAAAAAATATCGTATCTTTGCGCCCGCATTTTGGGCGTAGTCTCTGGCAAAATAGAGAAATAGCGTATACTGCGTCCGCTAACCCGTTAATAAACAAAACAATGGATTTGATTAAAATTGCCGAGCAAGCATTTGCCGGCGAGAAGAAAGAATTCCCCGCATTCAAAGCAGGTGACACCGTGACGGTTGCTTACCGCATCAAAGAGGGAAACAAAGAGCGTGTACAGGAGTTCCGCGGTGACGTTATCCGCATCTCCGGCAGCGAAGACAAGAAGCGTTTTACTGTTCGTAAAATTTCAAACAACATCGGCGTAGAACGTATCTTCCCCATGGACTCTCCCTTTATTGAAAAAATCACGGTTAACAAGTATGGTAAAGTACGTCGTGCACGCCTTTACTACCTGCGCAACCTCACCGGCAAGAAGGCTCGTATTCCCGAACGCCGCGTGAAATAAATCCGGTATGCGGAGCAAAAAGACAAAAAGGGATTCCAATATGGTTTCCCTTTTGTTTTTCCTCCTATTCTCACACCAACTCCTTACCTTTACCGATTATGGCAACACAAAAGACCAACGCAATACGTTTGCTTGACGCTGCAAAAATTTCCTACGAATTAGTCAGTTATAAAGTAGATGAGCAAGATCTCTCTGCCATCCATGTAGCCGCACAACTCGGAGAAGACGTGGCTTGTGTATTCAAAACATTAGTATTGCGAGGCGACCGCAATGGCATTTTTGTATGTATAGTTCCCGGTGACAAAGAGGTCGATCTGAAAAAAGCCGCCAAAGTAAGCGGCAACAAGAGTTGTGCCATGACACAAATGAAAGAACTGTTATCACTAACAGGCTACATAAGAGGCGGCTGTTCACCCATCGGAATGAAACGCAACTACCCCATGTATATTCACGAGAGTTGCCTACACCATGAAAAGATATATCTTTCCGCCGGATGCCGCGGAATGCAAGTACAAATACGTACCGCCGACATCATTGCCTTTGCCAAACTACAAGTTGCCGACCTTATTTGACAAACATCATAAATCTGCACGACGGAAGTATTTACCCACTACGGGTAAGCCCGACAGAGGGAAATCGCACCGAACCACCACCACTATATATATTGCCAACAACACAGTTCCCACACAAAGACGAAGCACCGTGCTATCGCATAAGTATCTGACACCATAGTAGGCTGCAAGCAATACGATAGTTAACAAAAAATACCCTCCTATACGTTTTAAATCATAAGGAACCGGCAAGTGCTTTTGCCCGATAGCCCACGAGAGCACCATAATAACAAAATAACACACCAAACTGGCGGTAGCCGATGCCATATAACTATAACGAGGTACAAAAATAACATTAACCGCCAACGTAATAACGCATCCCAAGAGAGAAAACCACGCCCCATAGGCAGTCTTATCGGTAAGTTTATACCATAATGACACATTGAAGAATACACCCTGAAAAACATACGCCCACAACACAATCGGTACTGCCCGCAACCCCGACCAATAAGAGGGAGCAATGATATATTTAAGCAAATCAAGGTAAAAAGTCATACCCAAGAGAATCAGCAACGAAAAAATAACAAAATACTTCATTGCATCGGCATACGCCGCAACAGAATTTCTATCCTTATGCTTTGAAAAGACAAACGGCTCATATGCATAACGGAATGCCTGAGTAAACATCATCATTACCATGGCTACCTTGAAACAAGCCCCATAAATACCCAGTTCCGCTTGTGCATTACCCGGATAAATGAAAGGAAAAAGAATCTTATCGAGCGTTTGATTCATAATTCCCGCAATACCCAACACCAACAAAGGCAGCGAATAGCGCAACATACGCCGCAGCAACGCCCACGAAAAACTATATTTCTCCGCCACTATCTCCGGCAATAAAGCCAACGTAACCAAC
Source organism: Paludibacter sp. (assembly GCA_023666945.1). Classification (GTDB taxonomy): domain Bacteria; phylum Bacteroidota; class Bacteroidia; order Bacteroidales; family Paludibacteraceae; genus Colicola. Next base: position 18,134 of record JAMPAY010000022.1, on the reverse strand, counting down.
AATGTAGAAAGAAGATTCGACACAAAAACATAGCCCACCCCATAGTCCGGACGATAAAACCAAGATACGGCTGCACAGTCTTGTATCTTCGGACAAAGCAACAAAAAGAAGAGATTGAAGGCTATATTCATGAAAATCATAAACAATTTCAACGCTGCAAACCTCATCGCTTTCCGTTTATAACGCAGATAAGAAAATGGCAATGCACCAAAAGCATCCATCGCCACCACTACCCCAAGCATCGCAATAAATTCGCTATGTTCAGCATAGCCCAATGCCGAAGCAATCTGTTGCCGTAACGCCACACAAACTACTGCAAAAAGCAACGATGTAGTACCTAAAGACGTAAGTGCCGTAGTATAAACTTGTGCCGGATCAGCACCCTCTTTATTGGCAAAACGGAAAAAACCCGTTTCCATGCCATAAACAAGAATCACCAATAGCAACGCTGTCCAAGCATACAAGTTGGTAACAATACCATAATCCGACTGCTGCTGCAACACAAACGTGTAAAGAGGCACCAAGAGCCAATTAAGAAACTTACCAACTATACTGCTCAATCCGTAAATGGCGGTTTCTTTCGCCAATGTTTTCATTTCTTTTTGTTCCGCCATAATAGATTTTCAACTTTACGAAAACAACGTATTCGGTTCTTGCCAAGAAGGTGTTTTGCCAAGATGACGATAAGCCAATTCCGTAACCTCTCGCCCACGAGGAGTCCGTTTGATAAACCCTTCTTTTATCAGATAGGGTTCGTATACATCCTCAATCGTACCCGGGTCTTCACCCATAGCCGTGGCAATAGTGTTCAATCCGACAGGACCACCACGAAACTTATCGATAATCGTACAAAGAAGTTTATTATCAATTTCATCTAATCCGAAAGTATCTATATTCAGAGCCTCCAACGCATAGCGTGCAATCGCCAAATCAATATTGCCATTTCCTTTCACTTGTGCAAAATCTCGCACACGACGTAACAACGCATTAGCAATACGTGGCGTACCTCTGGAACGACGCGCAATTTCTCCCGCAGCCTCCGAGGAAATTTGCACACTCAACAACCGAGCCGACCGTTCAACAATACCGGTAAGAACATCGGCATCGTAATACTCCAAATGGCAATTAATACCAAAACGTGCACGCAAAGGACTTGTAAGCAACCCACTACGAGTTGTTGCCCCCACCAGAGTGAAGCGATTAAGATCAATTTGAATAGTGCGCGCTGAAGGTCCTTTATCAATCATGATATCTATTCGATAGTCCTCCATCGCAGAATAAAGATACTCCTCTACAATGGGTGAAAGACGATGAATTTCATCAATAAAAAGAACATCGTTCGGTTCAAGCGATGTGAGCAATCCCGCCAAATCGCCGGGTTTATCCAATACGGGACCGGAAGTCACCTTAAACCCCACTCCCAATTCATTGGCAATAATATTAGAGAGCGTCGTCTTTCCCAACCCCGGAGGACCGAACAACAATGTATGATCAAGACTTTCTCCTCGCATCTTCGCTGCTTCTACAAAGATACGCAGATTGCTGACAATCTTGGTTTGTCCGGCAAAATCGGAAAAACGAAGCGGACGCAAAGCACTATCCTGCTCCTTCTCTGTCATTTGGTTACGTATATCAAATTCGCTCATAATCGTCATTTACGTGTTACATCACGGAACATCTGTTCCAAATCCATGCCTGATACACAAGGTGTGTCCATCTTGATTTCGCCTTGTGCAAGTATAACCACCCGCGAACACATAGCCTGCACCTCCTGCATAATATGCGTAGAAAGAATTACCGTACGCCCTTCACCAAGATTGCGGATCAACTGCCGAATATCATCCAACTGATTCGGGTCGAGACCCGTAGTAGGTTCATCCAATATCAACAATTTCGGGTCTGCCATCAACGCTTGTGCCAATCCGACACGTTGGCGATAACCTTTCGAGAGTTGACCTATTTTCTTATGCTGCTCAGCCACCAACCCGACACGCTCCGTAAGTTCATCTATCGAGAGCGAACGATTACCGGAAATTTCTGCCATAAAACGAAGATATTCGAGCACATACATATCTTCGTACAACGGATTGTTTTCAGGCAGGTATCCCACAAAAGGTGCCACAGAATGTGATTGTTTCGCCATATCTACACCACATACTTCAACCCGACCGCTATTAAACGACCACAGCCCGGTAAGAATCTTCATCAACGTAGATTTACCTGCTCCATTGGGACCCAATAAACCAACCACCTCCCCCTCACAAATCCGAAGCGAAAGATTTCTCAGTACTGGCTGTTTACCGATATTCTTATTAAGATGTTCAATCAGTATCGACATAATACAGGGCAAAGGTACAAAATTAATTCGACATTTTCTTACAATAGAGTCTGCAAGCCGTTTATTTTTGATCGCAACACAACGTTACGTTGCAAACGCACATCCGACACCCAACGACGGACATGGCGCAAATACTCATAAAATACAAAACGAGACGGCAACAAGCACAATGCCGGCACCACCGCCCAAACTACCGCCAAACACTTAAACAGCACAATAGCCACAAACACATACCACAACGGCAAAAACAACATCGCCAAACCGCAACGCAACGAATTGAGGAATGCCCGATCTTCCAAAAAAGCAAAAACAGATGCCAATACGCACCAATAAGGTAGTGTCGCCATGGCAGCAAATACAAAAAACGGAAAAGTTAGCACAAGTACGGTTCCTCTACAAAGAATAGCCCGCAGCAAATGCTCTTGCGGATACTGAACAGACGCAACACACACCTTGGAAGCCTTTCGCAAATCTGCCACTTCTCTCAAATAGGTCAGCAAGATATCTGCTTTCCCGGGAGCTTGTTCCAAAAGATGCAGCAATCGACTCACAACCGTCTTATCATTATTTAAACGCTGTAAAAGGGTAGTATCAGCAGGGAGTGTTCCCGATAATAACGGCAATCGTTCACGCAAATAACATGCTTCCAATAATGCCTCATACCGCTCATCATCCGGAATCCATAATATAAGTTGTTGCATGGCCTCTGTCAGTTGTTCTGAGAGCAGATTATACGCTCGCGGTAAAGACAAATGTGCATTATCGCTAAAAAAGGAGGTAACATCTATCGGTTTACCGATATTTACCAACAAAGTGGAACGAAAGCGAAAATAACTACCAAACTCCAATCCTACAGGCACTATATAAACAGGTTTTATACCCTTAAGCCGCTCACTCGCCATATAAGCGATACGAAAAATGCCCTTTGCCAACGGCAAAAGACTGTGTTTAGGACGATGTGTAGCCTCCGGCATAATACAAAACGCCACGCCATCGCGCAGCACACTTACCGCTTCTTCCATAACAACATCGTTACGGCGCACATTCTCCACTCCATCGCGAATACGATTGATAGGCATGATTTTCGCCCTGCGCAACAATGGTGCCAACCAACGAAGTCGAAACATATCGGCACGAGCCACAAACACCTTGGGCTTATGGTCGGTACTAACTACCGCTATGGCATCTTGCATACCATTTACATGATTCGGTGCAAAGATAACAGCCCCATCCGTAGGGATATTTTCTCGACCTACATACTCCAACCGACGATAAGTCCAACGGAAATGTGTTTCCACATACGGACGACATATTGCATAAAGCCAATCTTTATCTTGAATATTTCTCATAGCATTGCCCCTATTTATACCTGTTTTATATTCATCCTTTATCGCACACGACACCTTACCGCACAAAGATACAACAATTCTACACCCCTATCAAAAAAATGTCCGCTTTTTCCATAAAAAAAGCGTCTGCACCATAAGATGCAGACGCTTTCGATCAATATATCTCTATCTATATCAATGCAGACGACATCCGTCCTCATTGCCACCAAAACCATTTTGCGAACGACGTGTATCGTTACCAAAACGATCTTCTCGGCGATTATAGCCACGATTTTCACCGCGATTGCTACGCTCCTGACGCGGACGACGTTCAGGCTCTACATAACCTTCAGGTTTTTCTTTCAACACCTTGGCAGAAAGCTTAAATTTACCGGTCTTCTCATCTATTTCCAGCAACTTAACCTGCAAAGAGTCACCCTCGTTAATGCCCGTTTCTTCCATCGTTTCGAAACGTTTCCAATCAATTTCGGAGATATGCAACAATCCTTCTTTACCCGGCATGAATTCAACAAAGCAACCATAAGGCATTATCGACTTAACGGTAGCCGTATAAACTTCACCTGCCTCAGGCATCGCTACAATGGCCTTAACCTTTGCCACAGCCATATCAAGACTCTCTTTATTGTTAGAAGCAATCTCTACACGACCGCCATCTTCTATCTCTTCTATCGAAATAACCGCACCGCTATCAGCCTGAATGCCTTGTATAATCTTACCACCGGGGCCAATAACAGCACCTATCAGTTCTTTCGGAATCATAAAGGACACAATACGAGGAGCATGAGGTTTCAGGTCGGCACGAGGTTCTGCCAATGTTTCCTTGATTTTGCCAAGAATATGCATACGACCTTCATGCGCTTGCGCCAACGCATTCTCCAATATCTCATAACTCAAACCATCCACCTTTATATCCATTTGGCAAGCAGTCAAACCATCTTCTGTACCGGTAGTCTTGAAGTCCATATCACCCAAATGATCTTCATCACCGAGAATATCGCTCAAAATAGCATAGTTAGTACCCTTATTCTCCGAAATCAATCCCATGGCGATACCGGAAACAGGTTTCTTGATGGGTACACCGGCATCCATCAATGCCAATGTTCCTGCACATACAGTAGCCATCGAAGAAGAACCGTTCGATTCCAAAATATCACTAACCACGCGCACACAATAGGGATAATCTGCAGGAATCATATTCTTCAAAGCACGGCAAGCCAAATTTCCATGACCAATCTCACGACGACCTACACCACGTTGCGGACGTGCCTCACCGGTAGCAAACGGAGGAAAATTATAATGCAGCAAGAAACGATCCGAACCTTGAATCAAGGCTTCATCAATCATCTTCTCATCACGCTTTGTTCCTAAGGTTACGGTAGAAAGCGATTGAGTTTCACCACGTGTAAATATCGAAGAACCATGAGGACCGGGCAAATAACCGACTTCGCACCAAATAGGACGAATTTCGTTTGTTTTACGACCATCCAAACGTTTCCCTTCATCCAAAACAGCACGACGCATTGCCTCTTTCTCTACATCATGATAGTAACGGTCAATCAAAGCAGCCTTCGTCTCCAATTCTTCCTCTGTAAATTGTACTTTGAATTCCTCACGAATAGCCTTGAAACTTTCTTCGCGATGATGCTTATCCGTATCGGAAGAGGTTGCCTGTGCATAAGCCTTTGCATAGCAAGCCTCATGTACTTGCTGACGCAACTCTTCGTCATTCTCTTCATGGCAGTACTCACGTTTCTGCATCTTGCCTGCGGCTTCCATCATCTCCAACTGTGCCTGACACTGCGGTTTAATAGCCTCGTGAGCCACACGAATAGCCTCCAGCATTTCTGCCTCCGACACTTCCTTCATCTCACCTTCCACCATCATGATGTTGTCCAATGTAGCGGCTACCATCAATTCAATATCAGCATTCTCACACTGTGCAAAAGTAGGATTGATAACAAACTCACCATTCACACGTGCCACACGCACTTCCGAAATAGGACCTTCAAAAGGAATATCGGAACATGCCAATGCTGCACTGGCGGCCAAACCGGCTATCGATTCCGGCATATCCACACCATCAGCACTATACAAAGTAACATTTACAAACGTATCTGCATGATAATTAGCAGGGAATAAAGGACGTAATGCACGGTCAATCAAACGTGCAATCAATATTTCATAATCCGATGCCTTGCCTTCACGACGCGTAAAACCTCCGGGAAAACGTCCGTTTGACGCGAATTTCTCTTTGTACTCAACTGTAAGAGGCATAAAATCAGTTCCGGGAACCGCCTCTTTTGCTGAACATACCGTAGCAAGAACCATGGTATTGCCCAATGTCGCCATTACAGCACCGTCTGCTTGCTTTGCAAGTTTACCGGTTTCCAGAGTAATGGTTCTACCATCCGGTAAAGTGATGGTTTTAGTAATTACATTCATCTGTTTTGTTTTTTATGATAGGGAGCAATAGCGCATCCCCAATTAGGTTATAGACTCTAAAAATCGTGCAAAGATACAACTTTTTCTTAATCCGTACAACGACACCCGCATATTTATAATTTTCCTGCGAGAAACACACCACCTCCGTTGCTAAACCAATAGCATGATGTACACGCCAACCGCACCAACACTAACAATACGACAAAAGAGTACCCGCAAAGCAGATACTCATAAGTTTGTCTGATACAGATAAATCTGCAGACGATTACATATCGTCGTGAGCATGCATCTGCTGAACATAGATAGCATGCATCATCTTCTCACGCTTCAACTCCGAAGGCTTTTCAAACTGCTGACGGCGACGCAATTCTTTTACAACGCCTGTCTTCTCAAATTTACGTTTGAATTTCTTGAGAGCCTTTTCGATGTTTTCGCCTTCTTTTACAGGAACTACAATCATGTTTGTCTGTTATTAGTATGTTAAATCTTATTATTTTCTTCTAATCCTCAACCAAGAAAACGCTTCATAACCCCTTACAAGAAAAAGCATTCTCCCAATTCGGGCTGCAAAATTACGCTTTTCTTTTGAATTAACAAAACTCCGACACGTTTTTTCACGAAAAAAGTTTCTCCATCCGTATTATTTCCGTACCTTTGCATCTCATGAAAACATCAGGAATACTATCCGGCAAACACATCGTATTGGTGCAAACAGCCCACCGAGTCGATGATGACAGAGTGTTTTTTCACCAGTATAAAACACTCTGCAATGCAGGTGCACAGGTCAGTATCATATGCAGCAAAACCGGCGAATACAAACGACCTGATCATTGCATAACTTTCGATAGTACCCGATTGTCCGCCCAACAGAAGATCAAGCACATTCACGACACATTGCGGTTATTACACCCGGATATCGTCATTTGCGACACACCTATTGCTGTCATCGCAGCTAACAAAATCGGATGCAAAACGCTTTACGACATCACCGAATGGTATCCTTCAAAAAAAAACTTATTGCATACCCACGGAATAAAACGTGCCACTCAATGGCTAAAAATGTGCCTGCTAAACTATGTGGCAGGATACAAAACAAACGGATTTATTTTCGGAGAAACACTCAAAGCACGTCCCTTTCGCATTTTTTTTCCCACAAAGCCTTATACATACATCCCCTACTATCCTGCCACCGAATACATCAAAGCCACCACCCCGTCTACCAACCTACAAACTTGCCGACTTTTTTATGCCGGACCCGCAACACACGACAAAGGCTTCGATTGCTTGCTTAACAGTATAGAACATTGCGCATCCATCCACACTGCCACACACTTCATTCTTAACATCATTACCACCACTCCCGACTACACACCACTTAACACACTCCCCGACAACTTAACTATCAACATCAGTCAAGCACAACCGTTCGAAACTTTCTGTCAAACTATAACCCAACAGGATATTTTCCTCGACCTGCGCAACAACGATTGGGAAAATACCCGCTGCCTGCCTATCAAAATTTTTTATTATATGGCCTGCGGACGACCCGTTATATACTCCCGACTAAAAGCCATTCCGCTTGGTATCCCGGAAATTGATACATTCGGCACCTTGGTTTCGCCCCAAGACACCGATACCATCTGCCATTCTGTCGAACAATACATCAACAATCCTGATCTTTATCAACAACACGCACAAAACGCACTGCGCTTACACCTGACTAAATACAACTGGGAGCAACTTCAAGACTCATTCACACAATTCATTCTACGATTCCTTGCATAACCAATTGGCAGATAAAATTACAGTACACTTCCCAATAGCACTCATTCACAATTTCTTTTCTCTACTCATCGAGAAAGCACGTTTAGGAAACATAAACATCGGAAGAACCGCTCCTATCGCCAACATAAAAACCACACTACAAGTAACCATTGCATTCGAAAAGAACATATCCATATAGCGCGTGCGAGCACACACATCATCCATATGCTCCAAAAACATCAATTGAGAAAACACCATCCTATAGGCATATTTACCGGGAATCATCGGTAGCAATGCAGGAATACTCAAAACGGTCATGGGCGTACGAATATACTTTCCGAGCCATAAACTGCCAAAACCGATAATAAGACCACCGCACAACGAAGATGTCGCAATATTCCAGCCGACAAACGTCATCAGCACATAGCGAAAAACATGCCCCGCTGCAGCCAACAAGGCTATTAGAGGAAATGCACGACGAGGAGGATTGGATATAGCACCGAATCCCATACCCGCTAAAGCAGCAAACAATGCGTCACGAAAAATACTCAACACTATCATAATAACGAATGTTTAACCAACATCAACGTAACCGACAAACCTACGGCTATACAAACCACCAACATGGCTGCACGAGCCAAACGAGAAAAACCATTCAGCACATACCCCTCCAATATATCCGTCACACCATTAATAATCGGCACACCGGGAATCAAGAAAAGCACACTGGTAGTCAAAGCAATTTCCGCTGTAGTAGGCAATAAAAGCGATACCGACGCACACATCGATGCAACAAAAGAGACCAAAGCGAACACTATATAATTATTCACATGTGCAGTTGTCAAACACTGTTTCAACAACACACCCACCAATGTAGCAACAAATACAATACTCATCGCCAACACATCACCACCGAACAAAGCGCAAAAAGAAGCATTGGCTACGGCCGTCAAGAGCAAAACCACCCACCTATTCAGAGGCGAACACACCAACACTTTTCTGTATTCCCGCCATGCCTCCGCCAACGATATATGCTCATCATATATACGCCAACTCAACGCACTTAAATCTGCATTATGTGTAAAACTAATCGGCAAAACAGGAATATCCACCACATCATTATAAGTTTCATGCGTCATTTCATCATGTACTGCCAAAACTATATGCTTCTGAAACACACAGATATTCACACCATAACCATAGGCATCACCTATACGTTTCGAATTACGCACAACCCGCGAAGTATGTACACCGCAGCCAATCAAATGAGCAGCATATTCGCTCAAAAACGCACCCACTGATACCAACGATTCTCTTTCTGCATCCATACTGATTTCTTATAATCACATTTTCCTATAACACTAACCATTTGAATTGCAAAAGTAAACTTTTTCCCCCACTGCCACAATAGCATTTCTTCTAAATTCTCACGCACTATCCAGCATGGCACACATATCCCATTCACAATAATTTCCACAAAATCCTAACATTTTTCTTTTTCTCGCAGCACCGCTTGCTTACAACCACCCCAAATTATATAGGGTTTTCGCCTACGAGACCGTAACGAGATCATAACGAGACCGTAACGAGACTTCGAGCCGATTTCATTTTGTCAAAACTCATCACCTTCTCTCATCCGCTAAAAATATCCTTAAAGTACCCTTGAGCAATTCCGCCTCACTCTGCTAAATATTCTCTATTACTTGTACTATCTGTATTTTTCTTTCCGCATCGCATTTCAATTGCTGATTGCGATAATTTTCGTATCTTTGCGCCCATAAGCGATTAACCTTAGTTTTATCATGAACACACCCACACCAAGCGTTGTTATACGTTTCTGCGGAGATTCCGGCGACGGCATGCAACTCACCGGAACACTATTCTCCAACCTATCTGCCATTTTAGGCAACGAAATATCCACATTCCCCGATTTCCCCGCTGAAATTCGTGCACCGCAAGGTACACTCGGAGGAGTGAGTGGTTTTCAAGTACACATCGGGGCCGAACACATCTACACACCCGGTGACAAAGCCGATGTGCTCATTGCCATGAACCCTGCGGCACTGAAAGTCAATACACACAACATTCACCCGCATAGCATTATCATCATCGATACCGATTCTTTTACAACAAAAGACCTCGAAAAAGCACAATATAAAACAGACAACCCCTTCACCGAATTGCGCCTGCCCGAATCCGTACAAATCGTTCCTATTGCACTCACCACACTCACCAAAGAAAGTCTCAGCAATTTCGGTATGGATAATAAAGCCGTTATCCGCTCCAAAAACATGTTTGCACTCGGAGTTGTATGTTGGTTATTCAATCGCCCTATCGAACAAGCCGAACATTTCTTGGAAAACAAGTTCCGAAAAAAGCCCGAACTCCTAACCGCTAACAGTAAGGTATTAACCGATGGATACAACTATGCTGCCAACCTGCATCTAAATATCAATACATTCATCATCAACAAATCCGACACATTGGCACATGGGCGTTACACCTCTATTGCAGGCAACAAAGCCACAGCATGGGGACTCATCGCTGCTGCCGAAAAAGCAAATAAACATCTCTTCCTCGGCTCATACCCTATCACTCCCGCCACCGACATCATGCACGAACTGGCAGCACGCAAAGACGTTGGAGTCATGGTTGTACAAGCAGAAGACGAAATAGCAGGCGTATGCACTGCCATTGGTGCATCTTTCGCAGGCGACCTTGCCGTCACAACCACATCCGGTCCCGGACTATCACTCAAAAGTGAAGCCATAGGACTCGCTGTTATGGCTGAACTACCGCTCGTTATCGTCGATGTACAACGAGGAGGGCCCAGCACAGGACTACCCACCAAAACCGAACAAGCCGACTTGTTACAAGCACTCTACGGACGAAACGGAGAATGCCCGCTTGTCGTGCTTGCCGCATCCACACCCGACAACTGTTTCCACTACGCCTACCAAGCCGCAAAAATAGCACTCGAACACATGACACCCGTCATACTACTATCCGATACCTATTTGGCAAACGGCACAGCACTTTGGAAACTACCCGAATTAGCACAACTACCCGCCATCACACCGCAATCCGTACCCGAATCATTACAAGGACAGTACAATACTGCCATGCGCAACAGGGATACGCTTGTACGCTATTGGGCAATACCGGGCATGCAAGGTTTCGAACATCGCAACATAGGTCTGGAACGAGATGCCGACAAAGGTTCCATCTCTACATCACCTGCCAACCATGCACGAATGATCGCCACACGACAACAAAAAATTGATAACATCGCAACCACAATACCTCCGTTGCAAGTCTATGGAAATCCCGATGCCGACATTCTCTTAGTAGGTTTCGGTTCCACCGAAGGACACCTAAAAGCCGCAACCAACCTGCTCAACCAACAAAACATCCCCACTGCAACCGCCATATTCAATTACATCTGCCCATTGCCTGCCAACACGCAGGATATCCTTAGTCAATATCAACGCATTATTGTCTGCGAACTCAATAACGGACAGTTCGCAACTTGGCTTCGCAGTCACACCACAGGACTCAATATCGAACAATTCAACAAACTGGAGGCACAACCCTTTGCCGTTTGCGAAATAGTAGACCACATTCTTCACATCAATGACCAACACTAATACAACCATGGACGCAACACAATTCAAATCCGACCAATATGTACGTTTCTGCCCGGGCTGTGGCGACCATGCTATCTGCACCGCATTGCAACGAGCCATGGCACAAACCGGCGTACCCACACACCAAACCGTAGTCATTTCCGGCATTGGATGCTCCAGTCGCATGCCGCACTACCTTAACACATACGGGTTCAACACCATACATGGGCGAGGAGCCGCCATCGCTACAGGTGTCAAAACATCGCATCCGGAACTTTCCGTATGGCAAATTACAGGCGATGGCGATTGTCTCGCCATTGGAGGAAACCACTTCATACACTCACTACGACGTAACATCGACATCAATATCTGCCTTTTCAACAACCGCATATACGGACTAACCAAAGGACAATACTCTCCCACTTCACCTAAAGGATTTGTATCCAAATCATCCCCTTACGGAACCGTCGAACGTCCCTTCATCCCTGCCGAATTAGTCATGGGCGCACGAGGCACTTTCTTTGCACGCACACTTGATGTCGATCTGCCCACTACCATCAATTGTATGCTACAAGCGCACCAACATAAAGGAGCAAGCGTCATTGAATGTCTCGTCAACTGTGTCATTTTCAATAATGGCACACACAGTTGGATAAGCGACAAAGCAACACGTGCCGACCGCACCCTGCTCTTGGAACATGGACAACCCATGATTTTCGGAGCAGAACGCAACAAAGGACTCATTCTTGAGGGGTGGAATCTGCGCGTAGTAACCATCGGAGAAAACGGCATTACCGAAAACGACATCCTCATTCACGATGCCACCACTCAAGACGACACACTGCATCGCAAACTCGCACTCATGCAAGGTCCCGACTTCCCCATCGCTTTAGGGGTAATACGCAATGTCGAATGCGAAACCTACGACCAAGCCGTCAATCGGCAAATTGCAGAGGTACAAAACAATGCCCGTATTCACAATTTCGACGAACTGATTGCCTCCTGCGAACAATGGGAAATTTAATCTTCTATTTATATTGGAATCCACAGTCCATGCATCTTCAATACCTTTCATTGCTATCGCACTAAATAACAGATATAAAACAAGACAGGTTACCACTAAGTGGTAACCTGTCTTGTTTTATTGGCGAAAAGAGAAAGATTCGTACCGCGCCCCTGGCGCAGATCGTCCCCGTAGGGATAAGAACCCTTGGGTGAGAACCCGAAACTTTTCCTTTTGCGGAAAGAGAGGGATTCGAACCCCCGGACCCGTGAAGGTCAACGGTTTTCAAGACCGCCGCGATCGACCACTCCGCCATCTTTCCAAAAGTGCGTGCAAAAGTACTATAAGTTTTTGAATTATGCAAGACCGAACTGTTTTTTCTTATCGGAAACGACAAATCCAATCATGCAACAGTTTCAGTCATCCCCTCCCACAAGTACTCTTTTTTCACACATCTCACATTAAAAAAGTACCTACTAAAATGCAGGTACTTTTTTTCGTATGTGTGCAATAATATGCTTATTTCTTAATCTGCACTTGGGGTTTGAATACGTTCTTTGTATCCTTGTTCTGCAATTTCATGCGCTTAGGAGCAACAAGCATATCGTCCCCGCTCTCATCTTCTGCACCAATCATATCTTCGGTCACAGTGAGAGTATACGTAACAACCTCCGTTGTTTGTCCACCATTATAACCGGCAGCCATCAACACATATTCCCCTGCTTCCGTAAAGTTATCTGTTGTGTAAAACGTTTCTGTTCCATAAGAAAGCAACCAATCAAGAAATCCATAAGCATCTAATAAGGCTACATAATCAAGCCATGCTTCCGTTACATCACCATCGTAGTATGTAGCCAATTCTTCTGTAGTTATATAAGTCCACAAATAAGGATCATCATTGGTAGCATTCACTGTAATAAGCGTCTTATCGTCGGCATCTTGTGTAAACGACAACACATTATCCGAAGGGATAACCTCTGTTGTTGTAAACGATTCCTTTGTCAAATCACCGCTAACTGTCATCGTAGTCGTGTCAATGGCAAAAGCAAAAGCATAGTAAGTAGTCGATGCTGTCAATCCGCTGAAATCCCAATTATCGGCACCCGATGACAAATAAGCATCCGCAAAATCGGTAACTCCGTAAGACTCTTCATATTCGGCTTTGTTTTCTTCGTAATCTTCCACCATATCTTCCAACAAAATGGAGGCAACTTGTGCATCGGTATATTCATCAAAAATTTCCGCTGCCAATACATCGTAATAATAGAGAACATTATTATCGGAAGGATTAACTGCCACATTGGCAGTGGTCGATGTGATGTCGGTTACGACAATACTGAATGTACAGGATCTGTAGGAGTGGTGGTCGCAATAGTGTCTGAGCCATTGTTACCGTTGTTTTCATCAGGAGGATTAGGTGTGCAAGAAGTTGCAAGTGCGGCAACCAATGCCCCACAAAATAACAGATTAAATACCTTTTTCATTGTTGTATCTTTTTATAAATAGTGAATAATATATACTTACCACACAAGCAGCTATATCGCTTTGTCGTAAATTCCGCTGCAAAGATACGGAAATATTTTTATTAAAGAAAACATTATACCAGAATGCCGAATTATTATGTATAAATATTCAACTATATTCACTATATCATAATCTATACAGAGAGTATCTTACAACGGAACAATTGCCTATAAAAGCACATTTTGCATAAAAGAAAAATATGTGTAATTTTGCACTCTGTCTGGCACATTCTTTGCTCAAAACATCGGATGCAGTCAAAATGACAGACGCAATACTATTTAGTGTATAACTTCTTAAACATAGATTTATTATGGAAGAAAAAAAACAATCTGTGAGAATACAGACTTCTCTACTGAATGCTGCTGAAAAAAAATGTTTGGTTTGGTTGGCAGAACGTATGCCCAAATGGGTCACAAGCGACACGCTCACTGTAGTCGGTGTATTCGGTGCAGTACTTATCTTTGCGGGCTATCTGCTATCCAATTTTAACATCTATTGGCTTTGGTTATCCGTACTCGGACTATTCGTCAATTGGTATGGCGATTCTTTAGACGGCACATTGGCACGGGTGCGCAACTGCCAACGTCCGCGCTATGGCTATTATCTCGACCACAATATCGACTGTATCAACGAAGCACTCATGTTCGTTGGAGCAGGTTTATCCTCATTGATGAACCTGAGTGTAGCACTCGCCATCTATGCCGCCTATCTTATGCTGACCGTTTATGTGAGCATCAATGCACACCTGAAAAACGAATTCAAACTTACCTACGGAAAGATGGGACCAACAGAGTTCCGATTGATTATCATGATTGTGAATATCTTGTTCATGTACGTAACACCGCTTCGTGAATATAGTTATACTTTCTCATTCTTCGAAACTCCCGTTACGGTGGGTATGTTAGACTATATCGGCATAGGCATCTTGGTTATCCTCTGGATAATGTATCTCGTTTCATTCATTAAAGATGCTCGTTACTTTGCAGAACTCGAACCATTGAAGAAGCATGAGTAACAATTGGTGGAAGACATTGCAACGCTATATAGAGTTCTCTCTGTCCACATTATTAGGAACAGGAGTTGATATGCTTGTCTTATGGATTTGTTCCGATTTCCTTTTCAAAGACTCCTATATAGGCGAGAACATCCTTTCCCCTTTTATCTCATTTGAGTGCGCTGTCTTAACCAACTTCGTAGTGGCTTATTTCTTTGTGTGGAAAGACAGGGTAACGCATCGTTCCGTTACCTCGTTTTTCCGTCACTATGCAGGCTACAACCTTTCTTGCACGAGTGTGTTCCTAATCAAGATGTGTTTCTTGTTGGCCATACAATATTTGTCAAAGTGGGATGTCTTAATCTGTAACTTACTCGCCTTGTGCTTCTCCGGTATCTTCAACTTTATACTTAACGAGTGGGTGATATTCCGTAAGAAAGAAAATACCGACTATATATCAAAGCAATAATATCAACAGAACAATCATATCGTATGGAAGAAAAACCTTTTACACTCGACCGCACCGTGCGCCTCGTAATTACCGTTGCCGTATTGGTCGGTTTGTTTCTCATTACACGTCAATTGAGTGGAGTTCTGCTTCCTTTCTTGGTATCGTGGTTCTTGGCGTATCTGATTCATCCCGTGGTAAACTTCTTTCAATACAAAATACGGCTGAAGAATCGCACTTTGTCGGTCATAGTCACTCTATTGGTACTACTCGCCTTTCTCACAGGGGCTATAGCATTATTGGTAAGCCCCGTAACACAAGAAGTCACAAAGATGACGGCTGTCATATCCACCTACCTAAGCGGTATCAACGCTGATACCATTCTCCCTGCTGCATGGCAAGAGAGTATCCGCGAGTGGTTGCGTACTATCGATGTAGTTTCATTCTTACGAGAAGGCAACATAACGGCATTAGTAGGCAAAATAGCACCTTACGTAGGTGGGTTGTTAGGATCCGGAATCAGCATGGTAATGGGATTGTTTGTAGTATTTATCTGTTTCCTCTATCTAATCTTTATTCTTATCGACTATGAGCGCATTTCAACCGGGGTGGTGAATATTGTACCGCACAAATACCGTTCGTTGGTTGCAGACATCTTAAAAGACTTGGAAACGGGTATGAACAGGTATTTCCGTGGTCAGGCACTGATTGCTACTTGTGTAGGAATCTTGTTTGCCATCGGATTTTCCATAATGCGTTTGCCTTTGGCCATCATCATCGGCTTGCTCATTGGGGTACTGAATATGATTCCCTATATGCAGGGGTTAGGTATACCGGTCTGTATGTTGTTAGGCTTACTGCAATCGGCTGCTACGGGAACCGACTATTGGATAATCCTCGTAGAGATAGCAATAGTGTTCTGTGTTGTGCAGGCCATTCAAGACATGCTGCTCAATCCGCTTATCATGGGCAATGCTATCGGAATGAAGCCGGCGGTAATGCTCCTCTCTTTGTCTATATGGGGAAGTCTGTTGGGAGTAGCAGGAATGATTATCGCATTGCCACTAACCACAGTGATGATTTCCTACTACAAACGATTGGTCTTGCACGAAGACGAACGAATAACCAACGAACTTACTCCGCAAGATAGCACCCTCAAAAACTCTCCGAACAAGCAGAAAAACTAATCGGCTAAACAAATAGTACCTGCAAATACCACTTACTTTGGAGTGCTAACCGAAGAAAAAGGATACCAAGAATATACCCGACAAAAGAAAGCAGACAAAAAAAAGAAAGAAGGAAGCAAAGAAAAATACGTTTTTTCTTGCGAGATTAAAAACTTTGCCGTATCTTTGCACCCGCTTTTGAGAGGAAGCACGATGCCCAGATGGCGGAATCGGTAGACGCGCTGGTCTCAAACACCAGTAGGTTCACCCCTGTGCCGGTTCGACCCCGGCTCTGGGTACATAAAGCGATAAGCCGTAGAACATTGCAGTTCTACGGCTTATCGCTTTATGTTACTCAATCTATCACATCTTGTACAAGACGTACGGGATATAAATCTTCAGGGGAGCTAATAATTACTGTCGGAAAAGCAAATAAATAGCAGGTTGTAGAACGACCATTCCATGTCCAATACCGGCACTTACTATTTGCATACACTCCGGAAAACAATAAACCCGTTACCGGGAGAAATATGCACCCAATCCGTTCTAAAGATTGCCATTGAGCAGTTGAATAGACGTTGGTGGCAAAATCTGTAGTTGTTAATTCATACGTGATTCCTTTGGGCAATTCCCACTCATATTCAGGAAACAATAATACTCCCTTAACATCACATACAGTTGCACAAATACACAAATGCGTACGAACTAAATATTCCCATTCTGTATCTATCAATGTTCTCCAACTCCCCTCTGTATTTAATATAGGATTTCCACCCCAATCTTTAAAAAAGTAGCATTCGGAAGTAGAAAGAGGCTCTTCGCCACTCCCCCATACAAACAAGTCAAGCCAATGCGAAGACTCTTCATTCCTATTGTAAGAACGATTGGCTTCTCTTCCAAGAACATCATATTGATTATCCGCAAAACGCCATTGTTTAGTAGAGGGCTTATATTGTAGATTTCCCTTAGAGAAATACACTTTATTACCACTTGATGACACTGTAAAAGCATAACCACACGCTCCTTTTATACTATTAGAGAGATCATCAACAATAGAGGAACCACCAACAAGATTAGCATCATTATCCCTTGAATTGTCTGGAATATTATTGCTATTGCACGCGGAAAAAGCCATACATAGAACAACACTGAAGTATAATAGATAATAATTTATTGTTTTCATAATCATATTATTGCATATTTTCAATATCATTAAAACCATTGCAAAATCCTAAACCTGTTCCCACAAAAAAACGCTCCTTTAACAAAATACCATGAGTCGTATAAACACCTATAGAACCGATTACATCAACGGCAGTGTTTCCCCGAAAATACATACCCGGACCAACGCCTATATTCGTCATACCGCTATAACGGATATCACGATTCTCCGGCACTTCCTGAGCAAACAACGACACACCAGCGCATAATAATGCAAACGTAATTACAACTACTTGATTAAACTTTTTCATAAGAATAC
>JAMPAY010000021.1 GCA_023666945.1 Paludibacter sp. | reverse complement strand
AGAGCATCAGCTTCCCAAGCTGAGGGTCGCGAGTTCGAGCCTCGTTTGCCGCTCATATTTAGCGGAAGATACATAGGTATCTTTCGCTGTATTTTTTCTAACGAAAGCAGTACGTAACGAATTTACTGATAAAAAGTTTTGCTGAAGCGTGAGAACTCTTTGTCGTGGTGCAAGATACGTTTGTAGAACGCATAGATAAAACCTGTCCCATAGCCGATGAGTTGCACAAAGGCCGCTACCACTGCCAATGCTGCAACTCTTATACTATGTGTGGTGCGCAGTGAATCGGCAAAAAGCAACAATATATAGAGCAAAAGGGGTAATATCATCCACCACTGCCATAGGCTGAGAATAAGGCACGCAATCACCCCTATTGTGAACAAGGCAGGTAGCGTATGTACTAATTTGAGCGATTTGGGATACTTCTTATAAAGATGGATACGCGCAATGCCCGAGTTGTGTACTTGTTTGTAGAACTGACGGAAATTGGCACGTCGTTTGTGCCATACCCAGGCTTCCTGAAATAGGCAAACATGGTAACCGCCTTTGTAAAGCCGAATACTGAAATCAATATCTTCCCCGAAACGCATAGGAGCAAATCCTCCCAAGGTTTCCCATACACTGCGTCGTACTCCCATGTTGAAACTGCGGGGATAGAACTTGTCTGCCCTTTTTTTGCCGCCTCGTATGCCTCCCGTGGTGAAAAACGAGGTCATAGAGTAATTGATGGCTTTCTGTATGGGGGTGAAATCACTGTGGGCTCGGTCGGGACCACCGAAAGCGTCTGCATCGTTTTGTCGGATACTTTCATCAATGGTTTCTAACCAATGTGGGGGAAGTATGCAGTCAGAGTCAAGTACAATTATATACTCGCCTTGCGCTCGTTCGGCTCCATAGTTGCGGCTCGGTCCGGGTCCTGAATTGGCTTTGCTGAAATAGCGCAAACAGAGGTCGGATGTATAGCGTTCGCAGATGTAGTCGGCAGGGTGAGTGGAACCGTCTTCCACCACTATCACTTCAAAACTGTTATACGATTGTCGGGTAAGACTCTGCAATAATTCGTCCAGTTCGTCGGGACGATTGTATACGGGGATAACTATGGAATATCTCATGCTAATATTTGCCATCGGTTTGTCGCTAATAGACAGGCAAAGATACAACAATTGTCGGGAATGGCAAAATACGTTGTTCCTGCAGGCGGAGCAACTGCAACGTAAAAGTTAGCATTGCATGCGATGAGTGGCGGCTGTCGTTTTAATAGATAGGTACTATTTCGCGTTGGACGCGTTGTGTCATCTGCCGGCGAGTAAGAGGTTGTATATTGTCGGTCTTGACTTCGGTCACGCGTTGTGTGGCACGTACATTGAGTGGTATTTCTGCTTTCTTGCTGCCTGTAAGTAGCGCATCGGCTTGCAGATTGCGCTCTTTGATGTAGTTCTTGCCGTTTTTGCGTTGTAAGATAGTATTCATGCGAACATGGGCTTGCACTTTGCGTAGGCGGAATTTCTCGATGGCTTGGTCATCCACATTGAGCAGGTTCAGCAGTTGCAGGTCGTGTTCTTTGAGTTTGTAGCCAAACGGTATATTTATCTGTGCGTTGCACTCTTCGGAGAATCTCCTAAGTGTGTAGGTATCAGAATGTACGATATAATGACTACGTATTTCTATCTTAAATATTCCCATGAAGTTGTGTTTCTCGGTATGGGTGAGTACAGTCTCGCCTTCGTTTTCGTGGGTAACCTCCCAATGCCGAACATCATTCATGCTGTTCTCGAACTGTTCTTGTATCTTGCGTGATGCCCACAGGCTTTTGTGCACGATGGTGCCTGAGTCCACTTCGTGTGCTGCGGCTTTGAGTTTGTTGTCAAGTGTGCCGCTTTCGAGCACTCTATCTGCCCGATTGCGTACATCGTTGTCGAGAAAGCGTTTGCAGTGTTGTCCTGCAAACTGAATGGAGTCGTATCCTTTGTAGGAGACTTCGGGTAAGTGTACTGCGGTGGCAATCATCTGCTCCATGCCCCAAGGCTCGGCATCGGTATCCATAGCCACATCGCTTACAATGCGGTAGCCTACGGGGTGGTCGGGCAGGTCATAAAGCATGCGGTTGTAAACCTGATAGAGTAGTTGCGCCATGGCTTTGCGTTTGTTCTTCTGTTTCGATGCTTTGGCCGATACGACCGTCTCTTCGAGTGCAATGGGTTGTTCGCTGAGTACAACGGTATGCAGGCTGTCGCAGTTGGCAAAATTGCTGAGTGGCACTTCTTGTTTCTCATATCCGATGAACGAAACGATGATGCGCGATGCGGGCGGCATGTCGGTGCGTAAGTGGAATATTCCTTGGTCGTTGGTGGCAGTGCCTACAACGGGGTTATCTTCGGGATAGACGGTGGCGTAAGAAATCGGCTGACCGTTGTTGTCGGTTATGCGTCCGCAATAGTCATTGCCATAGAGCGTGGCAAAAGAGGCGATGAATAGCAGTATTATAAAGTATCGGGTCTTCATAAGATGGTCGGTTTTGTGGTTTGTTCTTGTGGATACAATATCTGTGCCAAAGCGTAAAAATGGTAGTGCAATCAGTATTCTGTGTATTGGTGGGGTGCTTATAATGTCTTATCTTTGCCACCGTAATTACGAAAATAGATACGTTTATGAAACTAATAATGATAGAAGCGGCTGTTGTGGCAGTGTTGCTGTGTGCAGTTGCATTAAACGGACAGACTATGGAAACGAAAGTAAAGGAAACCTCCGCAGTGGAGGTCTTGACCTTGCAAGAGCAGGGCTTGGTACGCATGGCATCGTGTACGGCACGCGGTGATATTGCAGGGTTGGAATTTGCCGCAGATGCGGCGTTAGATGCCGGTGTTACGTTGGGCGAAGCGAAAGAGGCTTTAAGTCAGTTGTATGCTTATTGCGGCTTTCCTCGTAGTTTGAATGCTTTGAGTGCGTTGCAACGTGTTGCGGATGCGCGTGCCCGAAGAGGAATTATTGATAGCGAGGGTGAAGCACCTTTTGAGTTTGCTGATAGCGGTGTGTTGGCAAAGGGTACGGCCAATCAAACCAAGTTGTGCGGCAGAGAGATAGGAGGCGGTTTGTACGATTTTGTTCCGCAGATAGATTACTATCTTAAAGCGCATCTGTTTGGTGATGTTTTTGGCAGGGAAACGTTAGATTGGCGTACACGTGAAATCGTAACCGTGGCTGCACTTTCGTCAATGGAGGGTGTGGAAGCACAGTGTAATGCGCATATCGGTATAGCAAAACACAATGGGGTGAGCGATGATGCGATACGTGCTATAATAACTATTGCAAAGGGCTATTTCCCGCAGATGTTTCCCAAAGGAGAACCGAACGATAAGTATGCGCAGTATTTTACGGGACAGTCTTATTTGGCTCTGCTAACGCAGGATACGGCATTGCATTGTCCTGTCTCCAATGTTACCTTTGAACCCGGATGTAGAAACAATTGGCATAGTCATACAGGGGGGCAGTTGCTTATAGTTACGGCAGGCGAAGGTTGGTATCAGGAGCGTGGAAAGGCGGCTCGTCGTTTGCGTGCGGGCGATGTGGTGGAGATTCCTTGTGGAGTGGAGCATTGGCATGGTGCTACGGTCAACAGTTGGTTCTCTCATTTGGCTATTACAACGAATGTTCAGACCAATCAGACAACCTGGTTGGAGGCTGTGAGTGAAGCGGAGTATCGCAGTCTCGACGATTGAAAAAACGATAGTGGAGGCTTTTTTTTGAGAGGCACGATTCCGTAGGAATGTGTAGTGCGCGGGATGCCTTGCTGCCGATTCGCTCAAAAATACATCCCCTAAAAAAGTACTTGCTTTTTTTGCAAAACATGTCGCTATGGGTGTTATCATAGCGACATGTTGTTTATTCGTTGGGCAGGAGATAGCGTTTGAAGTGCGGTTCTATTAGTTCTCCTCGTGTGAGTTGTCCGTTCACTAAGCATACGCATTCCACTTGGGCGTGTACGGATAGTTTGTGGTCTGTTTTTCGATAGATGTCTTGCTCGAAAACGAATCGTGCCCCCTCTTTGTGGAGGTTCAGACAACTGATGAATTTTTCGTTCCCGTGTAGGGGCGTTTTATATTCGATGGTGATTTTGGCTACCATTACATCGATGCCTTGTTGGTGCCATTGTGCAAAACTGAGTCCGGCATTTTCAAGGAATTCGTGTCGTGTCACTTCCAAGTAGTGTTGGTAGTTGGCATTGTTGATAACTCCTTGTATATCGCATTCGTAGTCTCGCGTTTTCATTTCGAGTGTGTAGATGTAGTCTTTCATATGGTTTGGTTGTTTGATAATGCTTGCAAAGGTAATGATTTTTCGTGGAAATGTTGTGAGTTGCATGTGTTTTGTTGTATGTTCTGCTGGATGTATCGTGTAACGGTGCCGGGTGACACTTGGCATATGTTGGCGATGGTTCGTAGCGATGTGTCGTTGTTGAGCAGCAGTCGTATTTGTTGTTCTTTTCCTGATAGTTTATATCTGTCGGGTGCGTTTTTTCGTCCTTTGGGTCTTCCGAGTATTATTCCTTCTGT
This sequence comes from Paludibacter sp., assembly GCA_023666945.1. Taxonomy (GTDB): domain Bacteria; phylum Bacteroidota; class Bacteroidia; order Bacteroidales; family Paludibacteraceae; genus Colicola. The sequence continues at coordinate 26,083 of JAMPAY010000021.1, read as the reverse complement.
TTTTTTTCTGGCGAGTGCTTCTTTTGTGCGTTGGCTGATGAGGTTTCTTTCTATTTCAGCGGATAGACCGAATGCAAAAGCGAGAACTTTCGATTGTATGTCGTCGCCGAGTCGGTAGTTGTCTTTAATGGTCCATACGCGGCATTCTTTGTTCATGCAGAGGTTGAGTATGTCCATAATCATGAATAGGTTGCGTCCGAGTCGTGAGAGTTCAGCGCAGATGATGAGGTCGTTTTTTTGTATTTGCTGTAGTAGTCTTCCCAGTTGTCGTTTGTTGTAGGCTTTGGTTCCGCTGATGGTTTCTTCAATCCATCCGTCAATGTGTAGATGTTCTTGTTCGCAGAATTTGTTGATTTCGAATCGTTGGTTTTCGACGGTTTGTTTATCGCTGCTGACTCTGATGTATCCGTAGGTCATAATGTATGGGTTTATTTGTTTGCTATTGGTTCGCAGGTCAAAAATCATACGGGATTTATCCGTAGTTCATAATGGGTTGGTTTATTTGTTTATGTAATTGATGTTTTTGGTGTTTGTTCTTTTCTCTTGTGTGTACGAGAAAGAATACGTACCTTTGCAGCGCAAACGGAGCTATTGTTTTTCCTCCGTACAAGAGCCGTTGCAAGGCATTAACACTGAAAACAGATGAGAACAGAAGAAGAATTGACGGGCGTGAGCCTGTTGGGTGAGCGGCACACCGTTTATCATGCCGATTATGCCCCCCAAGTATTGGAAACGTTTGTGAATAAACATCCGGAGAACGAGTATGTCGTGACGTTCAATTGTCCGGAATTCACATCATTGTGTCCGAAGACGGGGCAGCCTGATTTCGCGACAATAGTGATTTCTTATATTCCACGCGAACGTATGGTGGAGTCTAAGTCGTTGAAGTTGTATCTTTTTTCGTTTCGCAATCATGGCGATTTTCATGAAGATTGTATCAATATCATTTTGAAGGACTTGGTGGAGTTAATGGACCCGAAATACATAGAGGTGACAGGCATCTTTACGCCTCGTGGGGGTATCAGTATCTATCCGTTTGCCAACTATGCGGATGCAGAGCATCAGGATCTGAAAAGGCAGCGTATGATAGGGCGTTTTCAGGAGGTTCTTACGAAATAAAATTGTAGTGTTATGAAAGACAGTATATTGGTGTTGTCGGGCGGCTTGGACTCGACGACCATGCTTTATGAATATCGTGAGCGTATTGCTTTGGCGGTAAGTTTCAACTATGGCAGCAATCATAATGCCAAAGAACTTGCTTGTGCAGCGTTGCATTGTACTCGTTTGGGGGTTGAGCATCTGATTATTCCGTTGGATTTTATGAAACGTTATTTCAGTAGTTCGTTGTTGTCGGGGGCCGATGCTATTCCTGAGGGTAACTACGACGACGCGAACATGCGCTCTACGGTGGTGCCTTTTCGCAATGGAATAATGCTTGCCATAGCGGCAGGTTTGGCGGAAAACAACGGCTTGCACTATATCATGCTTGCCAACCATGGTGGTGATCATGCCATCTATCCCGATTGCCGCCCGGGTTTTGTCGATGCTATGGATAAGGCGGTTACGGCGGGTACCTACGAGGGTGTGCGTTTGTTTACGCCCTATACGAATTTGACAAAAGCGGATATTGCACGCCGTGGTAAAGAGTTGGGGATTGATTATGCGGAAACGTGGAGTTGCTACAAGGGCGGCGAAAAGCATTGCGGTAAGTGCGGAACTTGCACCGAGCGTCGGGATGCCTTGCGTGAAGCAGGCATTGAGGATGGAACGGAGTATGAACAATAACGGAAAGAATATAAAGATATGTATTACGTAGAGAAACGAATCGAAATATCGGCAGCGCACAACTTGATGTTGTCTTACGAAAGCAAATGCGAAGCGTTGCATGGGCATAATTGGGTGATTGTGGTTTATTGTAAGGCAGCGGAATTGAACCGCGATGGTATGGTAACCGATTTTACGCACATCAAGCAGGTGGTAAAAGATACGTTCGATCATAAATACATCAACGAAGTGCTCGATGTGAATCCGTCGGCGGAGAATATGGCGCGTTGGATATGCGACCATGTGGAAAACTGCTACAAAGTGAGTGTACAGGAGTCGGAGGGTAATGTGGCAATCTATGAACGCGACTGATAACGGATGTGCAATGCGGCAGTATCGTATCAATGAGATTTTTCTGAGTCTGCAAGGCGAGGGTAGGCATACGGGAATGCCGGCCGTGTTTGTACGTTTTTGCGGTTGCAATCTTCGTTGTGCGTTTTGTGATACAGATTTTGCGGAGGGCAAGTATATGTCGGCTTCGCAGATTGCCGATGCAGTGGTGGCGGCAGGTGGCAAACAGGGAATGTTGTTGGTGCTTACGGGAGGTGAACCATCGTTGCAGGTGGATGATGACTTGTTGATGCACTTGCGCTCGCTTCGGATGACTATTTGCATGGAAACCAATGGTACGCATGTTGTGCCTGCAGGAGTCGATTGGATAACCTGTTCGCCCAAAGAGGGGACGGATGTGGTTTTGCACGAAGTGAATGAGTTGAAAGTGGTATACACGGAAACGGATGTGGAACATTGGCGCAACGATATACGTGCTGAGTACTATTATTTGCAACCTTGTTCATGCAAGAATACACAAGAGGTAATCAACTATATCCTGCATCAGAATCAACAGGGAGCCGATGCGTGGCGATTATCATTGCAGACGCATAAGTATTTGTCTATACGCTGAGAGGCATTGTCGCTATAAGTGGATGAAAACGGCGTCGGTAAGCATCAATAGATGTTGGCTTATCGGAGAATAAAAAACAAAACAAGCCGGCTAACAAAATCAAAGTTAGCCGGCCTATTTTAGTTAGAAATAAGAAATCAATATCTTTCTATTGTTCTTCCTTTTGCTTTTCCGTTACCTCTATAACGATGTCCTCCCTTGTTCCGTAGTCAAATATTGATTGTGTGTAAATGTAATTAATCTCGATAGTGTCAATACCGGGACTTAATGCATAAACATTTGCATCTATCTTTTTCTTTCCATAAGGCACGACTCTGCAAATAGAGTCACAGTTTGTCGTGAAAGTTACATTTCTGATACAACCCTTCCTTTTTTAGGTTCTCAGAGTGTTTGTAAAGTGGCTCCGGGGAAATAGTGTTGCAGTATTTGCTGGTAGTTATGTCCTTTTTCTGCCATTACGGCGGCTCCTATTTGGCAGAGTCCTACGCCGTGTCCCCAGCCTGCTCCGTGTAAGGTAAAACCTTGTGTGACGCCATTGGAGTCGGTGTGCTTTTCTACAACAAAGGCAGAACTGTACAGGTGCGATGGCGATAGCCATTTGCGTATCTCCAATTCTTTGCCGATGATGAGGCGTTTCTGTGTGCCTGCTATTTCAAGTTCAATGATGCGGGCTGATGCTCCTCGTTTGCGGGGTATGAGGTCTATGATTTCACCGAAATCGATGCCGCTTTTCTGTAAGATGATGTCGTGCAGTTGTTGTGTTGTGTAGTACACGCGCCAACGGTAGAAATCGCTGGTCTCTTGGTCGTAATGGTTGAGTACCTGACGGAGAATATGTTGGTCGTTGGTGTTGCAGAATGCTTCGGGTGCGGATAGTATCCACTTGCTTGCCTCTTCTTCTTGAGTGAGGTCGGGTAGGGCGGTTGTTTCGGAATCGTGCAGGGGTTGCAGATAATTGTGTTCTTCCTCTGCCCAACAGTTCTCAAATCGTTCGGTAGCCCCGCCGCAGGCTTTGTAGAAACGTGCGTCGCAAATACGGTTGTTGTAGGTGAGTACCTGTCCCCATGTTTCGTGCACGGCTTGGGCTACGTTCGGATTGGTCTGTCGCGTGATACCTTGATAGCGTTGGCAATGGTCATCTGCACATACATCAAAGTTTGTGTGTGCATCGCGTTCGTACCAGCGTATATGTGTATGTTCTGTATCCTGTGGTTGATGCGATAGAGTGTCTGATTGCGGATTGTAAATCGGACGCATCACCCAACTGCGCGAAATGACGGCATGAGCCTTGAGCAGTTCTATGTGAGCAGTGGCACTCATCTCGCTGGAGATAACGCTCTCCAAATAGTGCTCTACGCCTATCTCGTTGACCGCTGTGATGCGTTCGCCCTCAACAATGAGATGAAGATCGCCCTTAAAGGTTTGGTCTTCCTGCCGCTCCCAATGAAATTGTACACCAATGGTTACTTGGTGTAAGGTAAACGATGAGTCGGTTTGCTGCTTGTCTAAGGCTGCAAAAGATAGTTCTGCAAAGTGTTCCCCGTTGAAGATTATCTGCCCCTCATGAAGGCATACTTGTTGTTCTCCGCTGAAGATTTTTGCCGTCTGACGGCATTGGAACTGCCCGTTCAGGCAGAACTGAATAAGTGGCATCGAACAGATACCTACGGAGAGTGGGTGCTGTTGCCGGTGAATGGTGTTGTCCATAAGATGTGCTTGCGATATAGGGAGTGATACTTCTTGAATGGCTTGCAATAGGTGCTGCAAGTCAAGGCGTTGAAAACTTTGTGGAACGGGTACGATGGCTATTCCGCTCATCTCTACCGATGCGGGCGATAGCAGTATACGATTGTCCTCTGCAGCAAAGAAACAAGAGGGGCGCGATTCTGCTCTGAGAAAAACGATGGTGTTATACGTATCTGCTTGTTTGTTGTACCATGTAACTACGTTGAGCCGCGGTTCCCATTCGCTGGATGCTTGCATGGGAGCATGTGTATAGATGTGAATGAACTGCCGCATAAGGTCTGCTTCTCGACTGCCGGAAATGAGCCAGGCGGCAGGGGCATAGCCTTGCAGACGGAATACCGATACTTCAGGCGTCTGCCATAGCAACAGCAGATGTTGGCGTTGGTCGCACATTTGTTGCAACGGCAAACGGTCTTTGGGTACAGCCTGAAAGTGCATGTGGTCGGGAGCGGATGCACCGCAATGAGGTCCGTTATAAAAGAGCGTATAGTCGGGCAATTCGGCAGACAATGCCAGCATGTCGGCATAGTGGGGCAGTATCTGTTGACGTTCGTGCAGTGCCGCTGAAATGGTATAATGTTCCTCGAATATGGGGTATGGATTCACCCGTATGCAATATGCACCTGTAGGGGTAGAGTTGGTGGGCGATTGCCAAGGTGTAGTCAGTTGGTGCTGCTCCAATCCGTTTGGACAAAGAAAACAAGGGCGTTGGCGAATGCTTTCCGCATCTGTTTTTGCCATAATCGATTGGCGTCGTGCAGGATTGTAAGAAACGCGCAAACACGTGTCTTGCAGATACAATGGCTTGTTTTCGGTGTACTGCAACAAATCATACTGAACGGATGCTCTCCCGTGCGCATTGCGTTCACAGGAGAACATCCGTCTGATTAGTTCTTGCAACGGCATGTGGTATGCTGCTGCGTTTTTATTCATTTCTGTTTATTGTTCAGTGCAATACGTGCTTTCAGTTCCCACGTGCGAATACGGTCTTTGTAGAGATTATTGCGGTTCATGGCTTCTGTGTCGCAGTTTGCATCGGAGTTGTCGTCCCAACGGCGGCAGTTGTACACTACATCATAGATGCGCCCTATCTGATATTCACGGCTCACACGCAATCCTACGGCATAGTCTTCGCCGTATTTTGTGGTGGGGAAGTTGATGGTACGCAACATGGGAGTGTAAAATCCGCGTGGTGCTCCCAAACCGTTAATGCGCAATGCATTGTTTCGACCGTTGTCGGGAGTCCACTCACGGTGGTCAATCACACCGGGAGGCAATATATTGCCGTCGAAATCGGTCATACGATAGGTGCCTACTACCATGGCACAGTTCTGCTCGTGGAAAGCATCGATAAATTTCTGTACGGTGTTCTCATCATAGTAAGTATCGTCCGAGTCCAATTGGATGGCGAAACGTCCGCATTTGGGGTGATGTAATGCCACGTTCCAGTTGCCGCCTATGGCGTGCCAACTTTTGTCTTGGGCTATGTAAACGAGATTATCATGACCTTCGGCTACAATCTCCTTGATAATATCTACCGATCCGTCTTCCGAGTTGTCGTCCACCACAATTACGTTGTATTTGTAGGGGGCTTTTACCACTTGTGCCAATGCGCTGCGAATGGCGGTACCTATAGTGCGTACACGGTTCTTGCAAGGAATAACTACCGATGCTTCATATTCGAAACCTCCGCCTTGCAAATCCACATCTTTGAACGATGGGGCCAAATAGCCGCCTATGTCTTTCAAGTGTTGTGTGCAGGCTTGTTCCATTTCTATCTGTACACCGCGGTTCTTGGGGTCTACATAGTCGAACAGTTTTTCTCCCGATTTGCGGTTGTCCAATTCTACGTCGTAGTAGAGATATTCGTTTATATGCTCCAATTGTCCTTTTTGCGATACTTTCAAGCGCAGGTCATAGAGCCCTGCATATTGGTAGTCGGTATCCATGCGGGCTACGGCCTCTTTGAGCGCATCGGTGCGGAAAAAGAGTACCGAACCGAAATCGAAATCATCACGCAGGGCACCCTGTTGATAGTCTATAACAGGGGCATTGGTGCGCTCGTCTCCCACTTGGTTGAAATGGTCGGCATATACCATGGCGGCACCGCTGTCTTCCAATAAGGCTTCCATACGCTCTAAGGCGAAAAGTACGAAACTGAGCGTTGTGTACTTGGTATAAACAAGCGTATAGGGCGTATCGGCATGTTGGGCGATATAACGCATGTTGGCGGTGGTACGAATGTCGCCTTGTAAGAAATACACCTCGTTAACGAGTTCTTGGTCTTTCAGGTTGGCAACGGTTTGTTTTACCTGTTCCTCGCTTTGGAACGGAATAAAGCAATTGATGTTTTTCATAATAGTATGTTGTTCGTGCCCTGTGAGGGGCGGTGAATAAGTGCGTTAGAGAATGTGATATTGCACGAAAGCCTCAATGGCTTCGTAGTTGGCAAGTCCTAATTGTGCATAGAGTTCTGCAGTCGCATGGTTGCGGTCTTCGGCACGTTGCCAGAACAGACGCTCATCATTACCCATAAAAGGAGCCGACTCCATTTGCGACTGATGTTTCAATATCGTATTACGTTTGAAACGCAATTCTTCGGGCGACATCGGAACAGCCATCTCTATGAGGTCTACTTCCCATTCCATCCATGCACCGCGGTACATCCAAATGCGGCAATCATGCAGCCATTTCTCGGTATCTTTCAGTTCGTCAATAGCGGCAAGCACAGCGTCCAAACATACTTTGTGTGTGCCATGCGGATCGGCAAGGTCACCTGCTACAAACATCTCATCGGGCTTCTGTTCCAAGAGTAGTTTCTTTACGATGTCAATGTCTTTTTGCGATAGGTCGCCTTTCTTTATCGTACCCGTTTCGTAGAAGGGCAAGTTCAGAAAATGGATGTGTGAGGTCGGTAAGCCCATGTGTCGGCAGGCGGCAGTAGCCTCACCACGGCGTATTAGTGCCTTTATGTCAAGTATCTCACGAGTATCTTGGTCGCCAATTTTTTCTTTGAAGATGAAGTTGGTATACTCGTCATATTTCTGAGTAATAACCTTGTTCTCAGGTTCGTGCAGGGTGGAGAACCCTTTCATGAAATCCATGAAACGTACTACCTCATCATCGCATACGGCAATACATCCCGATGTCTCGTAGGCAATATGCACATCATGTCCTTGTTTGATGAGGCGTGCAAACGTGCCACCCATCGATATGACATCATCATCGGGGTGAGGAGAAAATATCAGCACTTTCTTCGGATACGGATTCGCACGCTCCGGTCTGTTCGTGTCGTCTGCATTGGGTTTTCCTCCGGGCCAACCTGTAATGGTGTGCTGCAGGTCGTTAAATATCTTTATGTTACAATTGTATGCCGAACCGTAGAGTGTAATCAGTTCGCTCAGTCCGTATTCGTTATAGTCTTTGTTTGTCAGTTTCAGAATCGGCTTACCGGTTTGCTGGCATAGCCATACAATGGCGCGGCGGGTCAGTTGATCGTCCCATTCGCAAGATGTAACCAACCACGGCTGACTGATACGTGTCAGTTTGCTGGCAGCGGATAGGTCTATTATAACCTGTGCGTTGTTGTGTTGTTGCAAGGCCGATGCGGGGCAGGCGGTTTCGGCTTTGTGTTCTATGGCGGCCTTTATCATGTCGGCTTTATGCTCGCCCCAGGCAACCAATACGAGTTGTTTCGAACGTAAAATTGTACCTATACCCATCGTAATGGCACTCACGGGGGCTTGATCTGCCGAGCCGAAGAGCCCTGCCGCATCGTTCTTCGATACATTGTCCAAAATCACTAAGCGGGTGGGGCTGTTAAATTGTGTACCGGGTTCGTTAAAACCGATGTTACCACCGCGTCCTATGCCCAACAATTGGAAATCAATACCGCCCAACTCTTGAATCTTGCGTTCGTATTCGTAGCAGGAGGTTAGAATATGAGCCTTGTCTTGTGTCCCGTCAAAAGTATAAATGTTCTCAGGCTTAATGTCTATATGATCAAGCAATTGTTCCTTTAGTTGGCCGAAACAACCTTGCGTCTTCTCGGCAAGCGGATAATATTCGAAAAGGTTGAATATAACTACATTGCGAAAACTCAATCCGTCTTCTTGATGCATGTGCACAAGTTCCTGGAAAATGTCGGTGGTACTGCGACCGGCTACAAACGATAGCACGGCGGGCTCATATCTTTTCTGCTTGTCAAGAATAATGGCTGCTATTTGTTGAGCAACGGCTTTTGCTCCTTCTTTTGCAGTTTTGTAGATGTTGGTTCTTACTAACTCCATGCGGGTTACACGCGAAAGTTCGAATACATCATCGGGCTGATACAGTTTCTTCGCTACATGATTGAGCGTGATGAGCGAACTGAGGTTTGTTCTCATGTCTTAGTGTGTTTTGTGTATTTGGTATTATTATAATACGGTAAAAGAGCGGAAAAGTTATGTCTCTATATCGCTTTTTCACCGCGGCAAAGATACACAAACTTTTGTTTGCGTGCAAGCAAAAAATAGGGGGATATACTTCGTGCTGCAAATTTACAATCTTGCATTTGTTTAATTTATAATGTCGGTCTGTAAACAAGAACACTTTTCTTTCTCTGTGGCATTGCTTGTTTGCATTTTGATACTGTTTGAGAGTGGCATTTCATTACGAGAATTCGACGACACCATCACGCGACCTCAAAAACACCTTGTCGGATTTCATTATGTCAAAACCGCCTCTTACGAATACTGCTCGAATGTTCTTGTGTCGTCTTGATAACCGGTTTAATGCGTTTGCTCCGGTTTTTTTAAGGGAGAATGTTGTGTGGTATCGGTTTTTTGTGTACCTTTGGCACGAATTTGCATGTAGGGGCTATGTGAGGTGACCGATGCAAATCGATTGAAAGATACAACTGATAAACTAATACCGCTTTACACTGTTTAAGCATATCGCAAGTGCAGTGAAAGCACATAAAAACAAACTCAACAATATGATTCTTATTGCAGACAGCGGTTCTACTAAGACGCATTGGTGCTTAATGGCCGCAAACGGACAGAAATCGGAGTTCTTTATGGATGGAATCAATCCGTTTTATCAGACTTCCGATGCTATCAAAAACTCTATCTCTATGCAATTATTGCCGCAGTTGTCGCATCTGCTTTGGGCGGGTACAATAACCGATGTCTATTTCTATGGAGCAGGTTGTACGCCCGAGAAAAAGAAATTTGTGGCTACTGCCATAAGTGCATGCTTCAAAAAAGCGGAGGTACATGTCGAAAGCGATATGGTAGGTGCGGCACGTGGTTTGCTCGGACGCTCGGAGGGTATCGCTTGTATTTTAGGAACAGGCTCCAACTCTTGTCTGTATGATGGCACCGATATCGTGAAGAATGTACCCGCCTTGGGCTTTATCTTGGGTGACGAAGGCAGTGGGGCAGTGCTGGGGAAACGATTGGTGGCTGATCTGTTGAAGAACCAAATGACGGACGAACTCAAAGAGAAATTCCTGACGCAGTACGGCGTAACACAAGCCGATATTATCGAAAATGTCTATCGCAAACCTTTCCCTAACCGCTACTTGGCTTCCTTGTCAAAGTTCGCTGCCGAGAACATTGAAAATCCGCTTATCTATAATTTGGTATACGATCATTTCAATCAGTTCGTAGTGCGTAACTTGAAGCAATATCCGGCAGTTCCGGTTGGTTTTATCGGATCGATAGCCTATTATTATAAGGAGGTGCTGAGCAAAGTAATTGCCGATAATGGTTTGCAGTTGGCGCAGATACTTCAGTCGCCTATGTCTGGATTGATAGAATATCATGCGCAGGATGTACGTCCTACTATGGAATAATCTTAAGTGAAACGGCTATGTTTACGAAACTGACGGAACAAACTTCGTTACACGACAATCTGGATAGCAAATCGGTTGCCGAATTGCTGGTCGAGATGAACGAGGAAGATAAAAAAGTGGCATTGGCGGTTGAAAAAGCAATTCCGCAAATCACACGATTGGTCGAAGGAATCGTTCCCCGTATGAAACAGGGAGGACGCATCTTCTATATGGGAGCGGGTACATCCGGACGCTTGGGAGTGTTGGATGCAAGCGAAATCCCTCCCACTTTTGGCATGCCGCCCACCTTGGTGGTGGGGCTGATAGCCGGAGGAGATGTCGCTTTGCGCAATCCGGTGGAAAAAGCGGAAGACGATATGGAAAAAGGCTGGCAGGAATTGCAGGAACGCAATATAACCGCATTGGATACGGTGGTGGGTATCGCTGCTTCCGGAACTACACCTTATGTAATAGGAGCATTGCGTAATGCAAGAGCGATGGGATGCCTTACGGCTTCCATTTCGTGTAATCCCGATTCACCGGTGGCACAAGAAGCCGAAATAGCCATCGAAGCCTTGGTAGGCCCCGAATTCGTAACGGGAAGTACGCGCCTTAAATCGGGTACGGCACAAAAACTTATTTGTAACATGATTACCACCACCACCATGATTCGCTTGGGAAGAGTCAAAGGCAATAAGATGGTTAATATGCAACTTTCCAATAAGAAATTGGTCGATCGTGGCACACGTATGATTGTCGAAGAATTGGGCTTGGATTACGACAAGGCGCAAGAGTTATTGCTCTTGCATGGCTCTGTCAAGAAAGCCGTCGATGCTTGGCGAGGTAATGTGTAAAAAATAAGTAGGTATTATTACTGCTTTTCATCTATGGAGCGGAGATATGCGATTGGGTGCGTGTCTCCGCTCTGTTTTGTCGGTTGGCGTCATTGCAAATTTCTGCAGAAAGAAAACGGAAGGAAAGGATGTGCGACGGTGCGCTTACTGCCGATTTGTACACAAAAAAGGGGCAAAAATATGTTGTATAACATAAAAACAGGGATTGTGTTATCCGGAAAAGTGTCGTATCTTTGCAAGGATTAAAAATGGGTGTTCTTTGCTCGGTGCTTGCTTTCGTAATGTTTCGTAAATAGAGTGCTGTAATGAGAATGCTGAGTTATTAAGACAAAGAAAAGAAAAACACATGAGAAGAACGTTCCTGTTGCTTGCTTGTACGTTGGTGGCTTCATTGTTGTGGGCCGATATAACGGTTACGGGTGTGGTGACTTCAGATGAAGACGGCGAACCGGTTATCGGGGCGTCTGTTCTTGAAAAAGGTACGACCAATGGTACGATTACCGATTTCGATGGCAACTATCAGTTGAAAGTGGCAGACAAGGCTACATTGGTGGTTAGTTATGTGGGTATGAAAACGCAGGAGGTGAAAGTTTCCGGTATGAAGCACGATGTCAAGTTGTTTTCCGATGCCATTGCAATGGATGAGGTGGTGGTAACGGCTATGGGTGTCGTGCAAGAGAAAAAACGCTTGAACTTTGCTGTACAGAATGTGGGTGCGGACGACCTCACCCAAAATCGTGCCGCCAACTTCGTTAATTCATTGCAGGGTAAAATTGCAGGTGTTAGTGTCACAAATGGTTCGGGTTCTCCCAATGCGGGCTCGCAGATCATTATTCGTGGCGTATCGTCTATCAATACCTCGCAATCCAATGAACCATTGTTTATTATGGATGGTATGCCGCTTCGGGGTGGTGCTACCGCGGCTGCCGATATCAACCCTAACGATATCGAGAATGTTACCGTTCTGAAAGGAGCGGCTGCGGCTGCTCTGTATGGTCAGGATGCTGCCAACGGTGTCATCATGATTACCACTAAACAAGCACAAAAAGGTAAAGTATCGGTAACGGCTAATGCTTCTTGGCAGTTGGATACACCTACCGGATTGGTCGCTACGCAGACAAGTTATATTCCCGGTGCACGCGGATTCTATACGGATAAAGCCAATGGCGGTTGGGGTCCGTTGCTCTCACCCGGACAAAAGATTTATAATAATGTCGAAAATGTACTTACGAATGGTTTTTATCATAAGTACGATTTTAGCATTACGGGAGGTACGGATAAGTTCCAGGCGTATGCTTCTGCCAACTGGTCAAAAAGCGATGGCGTAGTGCCTAACGACTATAAGCAGCGTTTCGGTGGATTGGTGAAAGCCGCCTATTCACCTGCAGAGTGGATTACGTTCAATGCTTCAATCAATGTAATGCAGAGCAAGAGCCGCTCTATCGGTTCTTCACTCATCAGTTCTGCCTATGGTTGGTCTATTGTCGACGATATTACAGACTACGAATTGCCTACGGGCTTCCCGCGCTATTTATATTATAGCGATACCAAGAAATACGATTCTACGTTGAGTCCGCTCTATGGTGTCTATAAAGACGGTGGTGAGGCTACTAATCTGCGTAACGTGCTGAATGCATCTGTCAATATCCATCCCGTTAAGGGCTTGGAATTGGTCGGACGTATCAGTTATGATACCTCGGCCTCGAGTTCCGATGAATGGCAGGTTCCGCGTTGGGACGATTCCTATGTGACAACTTCGGTCAAAATGCCTACTGCGCCTACCGAACCGGGAGGTGTTCCTACCGATGCCGAATTGGCTGCTTACAAAGAGGCGTTGAAGCAATATGAAGCCGCACTCTTGTTATACAACAATTATCAGGACTACCTCAATGGTGATTATAAAACCGATCCCTATCTCACATCCGATGATATCGCCAATATGGATAAATCCAAATTGGGTAAATATAGCACCACTATGGGGCGTAGCGAATTGCTCACGGCAAGTTTTATGGCTACCTACAAATTGGAATTGCCCAAATCATTTAGTGTCGATTTTATGGTGGGTGGCGAATTGAAAAAGACCAAAGGTCTCTCCATGTCTAATAGCGGTGTCGATTTCATTATTCCCGGTACCTATTCGCTTAGCAATACCAATGACGATGAGGTTTATCTGACCGACCGTACAACATCACATACGCAGAAAAACACCTTTGGTTACTATTGGGAAGTGCGTGGCGATTATAAAGGTTTGGCTTCTCTCTCGGTTACAGGTCGTTGGGACTGGTCTTCTACCTTGCTCACAAGCCCCTATTTCTATCCTTCCGTAACGGCGGGTGTCGTATTCTCCGAATTGATTCCGGGGCTCAATAATACAAAAAACAATTGGTTCTCCTACGGTAAATTACGTGGAAACTATGCCGTTGTCGGTAAAGATGCACCTCTGTATTTGTTCGACAGACGATACAAACAGTTTGCCACCTTCCCCGATAATGGCTATGGTATCGATCCTACCTTGTCTTCAGCAGACAAAAACTTAGCGCCGGAAATGTCCTATTCTTGGGAAATCGGTCTGGATGTTCGTTTCTTCGACAATCGTACCCGCTTGGATTTGGCGTACTATTCAACCAAAGTGGACAATCAAATCGTTACAGTACGTGTTTCGCCTGCTTCCGGATATATCCTCCAAACTCGTAACGAAGGTGCTATCCGCAATCATGGTGTCGAATTTACCTTGGAACAGGATATTATCCGCCGTAAGGATATCACATGGACGGCAACGCTCAACTTCGGTTTGAACAGAGGTCGGGTGGATAACCTTCCCGAGGGAGTTTCCGAAATCACGGGTTCTCAGTATTCCGATATCTTTACTTCTGCTTATTTGGGTGGCTCTACTACCGCACTTACGGGTAAAGACTATTTGCGTACCTCTGACGGAAAGATTATCGTTGACGCTGATGGCTATCCCCAAATCAATCCCAATAAGAATATGTATATTGGTAATCGTGAAGCCAAATTCTCTGCCGGCTTGGCAAGTACTTTGCAAATTCATGGTGTACAATTCTCCTTCTTGTTCGACGGACGCTTGGGTGGCGATGTGGTTAACTGTGTCGGACGTAGTCTTTTGTCAAGCGGACAAAGTGCAGTCCTCGAAAAATATCGTGGTCGACAAGTTGTGTTCGACGGAGTTGTATCCGACGGCAATGGAGGATATGTGCAGAATACGCAACCTATCACGTTGGATTATTCTACCATTACCAACTATTTCTACAATGTTAGTTCCAATTTCGTGGAAGACGGTTCTTATATCCGCCTCAGTTATGTAACATTAGGATACGATTTTGCGCGCCTGATGAAGAATCAGAAAGTGCTGAAAGGTCTGAATCTTTCTTTCACGGCAAACAACTTGTTTGTCTTGACGAAATATACGGGTACCGATCCTGTTTGTAACGCTAGTGTATCTTCCGGCGGTACAGGTTCTGCAGGTATCGATAATTTCTCAATACCTACAACACGTAGTTTCAATTTGGCACTCAATGTGAAATTCTAAATTAGGAGAAAGGATTATGAAAAAGATAAACTATATAGTTGCGCTTTTGTGCTGCGTACTGCTTTCCGGTTGCGAAGATTTCTTGGATGTTAATCATACCAAAGATTCTCCTACTACCGTTTCTGTCGACCAAGCATTGCCGGTGGCTTGTTTCTATGCCTCACAGTTGTGCTACGACCATGCAGAGTATGGCGTTTATATGTCGCAGGCATTAACTACTGCATCCAAAAATCAAACCGGTTCCTATCCCTATAGCGAAGGGTGGGAGTTCCTGAGCATCAATCGCCACCCTATGTGGAGACGCCATTTCTACGACTTGGGAGCCAATATCGAAAAACTGAAAGAGGCTGCGCAAGAAACTGGGGCACTCAATTATGTACTGATTGCACGCACCATTATGTTGCAATCAACCATGCTGACCACCGACCTCTTTGGCGAAATGCCATGTACCGAGGCATATAAAGCAACAAGCCCCAAGTACGATTCGCAACAGGAAATCTACGATTGGATGTTCAAGGAAGCCGACGAATTGGTGGCATTGTACGACGATCCCGAATGGACCGATGGCGCATCGGCATTGCCTATCAGCGAAAAGGCCGACCGTATCTACAAAGGCGATATGCAAAAATGGGCGGCTTATACCAAGGCACTGCGCTGCCGCTTGTGGCTGCGTAAACTGCCCAACTGGGATAATACGCCTGCCACTTGTCAGAAAATTGTTGCAATGGTCGATGAAGTACTGAATGATCCCGCATGGGAAGAACCCTTGTATGTATATACGGGTGGTAAGTCCGAACAAAACTGCCCTTGGGGTCCCGCTGCTCCTGTTATCAATGCTTGGGAAAGCCGCGCTAACCGATTGGCTACATCTATTCCTACAACATTCTTTGCATCGGCAATATTGGGAACTTATAAAAACTATACGACAGATAATCGTTATGCTTTAGACCCGCGTGCCGAAATGATAATGACTCCGCGCGAATTGGGAACAACCGCAGGTACGCAATGTATGCGTTGGTTAGAAAGTAATATCGGTATGGATGTCTCTATGAAGGTAACCTACTATCCCGACTTGTTCGCATCCGAAGGACATAACCCCTATACGAGTAACGATGGATATGTAGCACTCTTTACCGACGAAGAACTCTTGTTCATCAAAGCCGAAGCCTTGTATTGGGCTAACCAAAAAGCCGAATCCTATGCCGTTACCAAACAAGCCGTCGAACGTAGTATGATGCGCTATGGAGTGGATGTAACAGCCATGACCTCTAAAGCAAAAAAACGCTACGAACTCTTCTTCGACGTACGTCTGCCGGGAGCAACCGAGTTCAATATCGCTACACTCATGCAGCAGAAATATGTGGCAATGTATCTGCAGCCCGAACAGTGGACCGATATGCGACGCTACAACTATTCCAGCAAAACCAACGGAATCTTCTACGATGGTGTACCCGTCTATACCGTAACAACTTGTCACGACGGAAGTTTCTGGGGCTACGAAAAAGAGAATTTCTCTGTCGAGTATTCCTTGCGTCGTCCTTTCAACCTCTATGTTCCTTATTGGGACCAACCCGATTGCTACGAAGACCCGTCCACCAAGGCAGTCTATTCGCCCAACGCATGGGTTAATCGTTTGAATCCTGATACCGAAACGGAAATGAAGTATAACTTGCAGGAACTCATTCGCATCGGAGCCTGTGACGCAGGTGGACAAGCCGATTATCGATGGATGAAGAAACGTATGATTTGGGGCTATATGAATCCTACGGTATGCACATGCTCCAATAGTATAGAGTGGAAATAAATATCAATCATAACAAAGATAGGAGAATATGAAAAGACAAAACATACTGATGACCGCATTGCTCATTTGTTGCCTTACTGCATGCGACAAACACGATTTCTTCGATGATCTTACTATCACCGGAAATATAGGTCCGCAGGCATATTGGGAAATCGAAAGCGATGTGGTGGCTGCCGGTACACAAATGGGCTTCTCGGCGCAATACTATACGGCACTCAAAGATATCGCTATCGACCGCTCCGAAGTGTGGTACGATCTCAACGAAGAATTGGAGAAAACGGTTTCTTGTCCTTGGGTAACCTCTTTCACTTATACCTACAATTCTATAGTTACCGAGCAAAAACGTGTCTCACAGAAAATTGCTGAATACTATCACGACGATGTTGCTACGTGGAGCGATTCTTTGCATGCTTATGCTTTCAAAGATGCTTTCCCTGTCAGTGCTACGCTCAAACCTTTCAAGTGGTCTTATCCGCAAGAGTTCGATGCTTCGGCTATGGATCTCTATTTTGGTGAGGGCTTCATGCAGCATTTCAAAGATAGTCTCTATTCATTGATGAAGTTCGAAGATTTCCGAAAGATGTATTTGGGATTGGGCTTGCGTGAAGACTTTAAGGAATTTACCGATTCTACATTCGATATCAATGCCAATGCCTACACCTATCATTTCCCGTGGAATATCGATTCTACCGATACGCCTATACCGGCAGATGTAGAGCGTTTGTATCGCGATAGTATTTCCTTCGACCAATTGGTGCTTAATACTGCCGAAAATAACTATGCGGTAGAGTACAAACGTTCCTACTATATTCGTGCTCTTTTGCGCGTCTACGATGAACGAAATGTATATGGTACTACCGAAATGAAAACAATAAATATTAACTGATAATTCAGAAACAATGAAGAAGAATCATTTATATATCGGCTTGTTGGGAGTCCTACTCTTGATGGCGGGATGCCGCGAACACGAACCTATTGTCGAAGAACTGCCGGCTGATGCTGTATCTTTTACATATCTCATCAATGGAGACTACCCCTTGGATTATTATGTTGATTCCGAAATCCAATTTACCAATACATCCAAAACCAAAGGCAACCCGGTTTGGAGTTTTGGTGATGGTACTACTGCCGAGGGAGATGTTGTTTCACATGTCTACGACGAAGCAGGTTCCTACATCGTAACGCTCTCCATCCGCCAAACCGATGGTTCGGTCGTTTCCAAAAAACAACCTTGTATGATTACCGATATCAAACCTTTGATGACTATCAACCCTTTCGAGGAAGGCGTTTGCGAAGTCTTGTCCACAAAGGTTAGTTTCAATATCGAATTGCCCAACCCGAAGAATCGACAAGAAGAATACTTATGGATCTTCCCCGAAGGTACTACCACCATCGAGGGTGAAGCCATCGAAACTTCTACCGACCGCCTTCCGGGCGAAATCATTTTCAACAATGTCGGCTCGCAAACCGTACGCCTGCAAGCACGCTTGGATGGACGTCTTCTCGAAGAGGCTTCTATCAATGTCCAAGTAGGCTACAATAAGCCGGTTCCTACATTGTACTATGCTGTCAAGGGGGGCAACCTCATGGCGCTCAAGTTGGCAGACGATGCTCCCGAAGATATGACTATCGCACCTTATGACCTCGCAGTGTCATCCGGACAACATCCTTTCTGCTTGTTGTTTGCCGATAGCCTGCTCTACTTGTTGGATTGTGGTAAACAGTTCTACTATGTCGATGATGCCGATGGAGTTTTGGGTGACGGCAAAATATCCGTCATTTCTAAAGACGGTACAAAGGTTGAAACCATGATTTCCAATGTCGGACAAGCCGCATTCGACGATCCTTTCTACGGATATATCGAGGGCAACTACCTCTATTTCTCCAACCGTAATACAGGTATCGTGCAAGTTCCTCTCTCCGACCGTAACAAAATGTACTCTGCTGCAGAATATCCCTACTATGTACAACACTCCACTTTGGAATACTATAAAAATGGTTGGGACTACGGATGTATCGGAGGTACTTTCGGCAAAGTCAATGGTGTTTGGTATTGGGGTAAGTTCTACAACGGTAAAGGTCTCTTCCGTTTTGCCGATTCCGATATCCTCAAATCGCCTACCGCTCAGGGTACTACTACGCCCGAGGCAGGTATCGCATTGTCCTCAATGGGTGTTAAGTCGTTTGTCTATAACAAAAAGACCGATGAGTTCTTCTTCACTATTTTGGATGAAGGCTACAACACTATCTATCGTTGCCCCTCTTTGGCTGATTTGGAAGCCATTGGTAATAAGAAAACCAACCTCCCGCAGTACAAGTTGCAACACGAGAGCGGATTGACATTGGATGTCAATGTGTCCGGCAAACCTGCCGCATCCGAAGGTACTACTTCCGAACCGGTCGGTATATGCGAACTTGCTCTCGACGAATCTACCGGATGTGTCTATTTCGGCTATCGCTCTTCAGGAGAGGCTACTGATGCTCCCTCCGGTCTTATGCGCTACAATCCTGCTACGCAAAAGGTTGAAACCGTCATACCCGATGTCGAGGTGTATGGACTTGTAGTCAATCCCACTCCTTCTAAACTATTCTGATGAAACGTCTATGTATTATAGCAGGCTGGTTGTTGTGTTTCGTTATCGGAGCACAACAACTGAATGCCCAAAATCCTAAGCGTGAGTTCCGTGCCGCATGGATTACTACGGCATGGGCTATCGATTGGCCTAAAAACTCATGGGGCAATGCCGCTAAGGCTGCCGAACAGAAGCAGGAGTTAGTCGATATGCTCGACTCCTTGCAGGCGGCGAATATGAATGTCGCTTGGCTGCAAGTACGTAGTTTCTGCGATGCTATGTACCGTTCCAAATACGAGCCTTGGAGTAAGTATCTTACCGGTACGAGAGGCGGAACACCCGCTTACGACCCCTTGCAGTTTGCTATCACCGAAGCCCATAAGCGGGGTATGGAGTTGCACGCATGGCTCAATCCCTATCGCTATGGATCTTCCTCCGATACCTATGGCACGCTGCCTACCGATTATGCCAACACGCATCCCGAATGGCTTATGAAGTATGGCGATGCCACTATCCTCAATCCCGGATTACCGGAAGTACGCAAGCAAATTGCTGCAGTCGTGGCGGATATTGTCGAAAACTACGATGTCGATGGCATCATCTTCGATGACTATTTCTACATATCCGGTACACCCTTTGCGCAGGATGCCGAGTTATATGCGGCAAACAATCCCGACGGGCTCTCGCAGGCCGATTGGCGGCGTGAGAATGTCAACGAAATGGTGCGCCTCGTACACGATACTATCAAGGCTGTCAAACCGTGGGTCAAGTTCGGTATCGGACCGGCTCCTCAAGTGGCATCCACCCAAGAGCATGCCGATAAATACGGAGTTGATCGTATGACCTTCTCCGATTGGCAATACAATGGTATCTATTCCGACCCCTTGGCGTGGATTACGCGAGGTACTGTCGACTACATATCGCCGCAAATCTATTGGGCTGTAGTTAAAGGCTCCGAAACGGCGTTCGGCACTTTTTCTGCATGGTGGGCTAAGGTGGCCAATATGTTTGGAGTCCATTTCTATGCCAGCCATTCCGTTGGAGAAGTAGGCACATCCTATGCGCCTACCGAAACCGAGCGGCAGATTCGCTGCGTGCGGTCCGACGACCGCAACAATGCGCCCGGATCTGTCTTCTATTCTGTCTATAACGCTATCTATACGAAAGGCTTTATCCGACATCTGCGCAATACGGTCTATTCTACGCCTGCACTCCCCCCTGCCGATAAGCGATACGATACCGATAGGCAACTTTTTGTGTCCGCTATTCGCTATTCTTCCTATATGCTCTCCTGGACACCGCCTGCCGACAATCTTCGCTATGCTGTCTATTGCATTCCCAAAGATAGCATCGGCTATCCGGGCATCTTCGCTTCTTCCCGATACCTGCTCGGCATGACCTACGATACGCAGTTCAAAGTGCCTTTGAAATCCAATTACACCTATGCCGTATCTGTCATCGACCGCTACGGTAACGAGTTTCCCCCTATGGTGCGCGATGCGTCAACCACTACACTTAACGCTCCGCAATTGGTGGCACCCGTCAATGCCGATACTGTTATCTGTCCCAATTGGTTGCGTTGGAACGCTGTCAAAGGAGCCGATTCCTATCTCGTCCAAGTGGCTGACGATGCCGACTTTACGCAAATACGAGCGTTCAACGAAGTTTCCGATACCGCTTTCTATATGGGGCACTTGGCGTTCCTTGCCGATATGCAAACCTACTATTGGAGAGTGCGTACACGCGCTGCGAATGCTGTCGATGCTTATTCCGAAACAGGTTCCTTTGTGTGTGATCTCTTTTCGGTTATATCGCCTGCTGTAGGCGAAAAAGATGTACCTTTGCAACCCTTGCTTACGTGCGATGTTATTCCGGGCGACAATGTGTCTTACACGTTTGAAATCGCTGCCGATAAAACATTCTCCAAAAGCCAAATGGTCTTTTTATCTACTACCCGGCAACCCTCTTGTCAGGTTCCCGAATCCACTTTGGCGCAACTTACCGACTATTTTGTGCGTGCTACGGGGCATATCACATCCGATGCAGGCGAACAGAACATAACCTCCGAAATAGTTAATTTCCGTACCATGGCATTGCCTGTGCCTACACCGGTTATTCTCACACCGCACGACAACGATACCATCTCTCCTACGGAGGTGCAAGTATCTTGGCTGCCGCAAAACGCAGTTAGTTTTCGTGTCGAAATGTCTACTAAGTCTACTTTCCCGCCACGTTTCACTTCGGTGCTTATTGCCGATGCCTATGCTTCAAGCGTTGTGTTTACCGAACTCGAAGAGGGAGAGCAATGGTTGCGTGTAAGGGCGGTTTCGCAAGATGGTTTTGTCGATTCGCAGGTTATTCATCTCTATTTGCAAACACCTACTTCACTCTCTTTCTTAAGCGATGGCAATGTGCAAATCAGGGGAAATGCCGTGTGGGCAAATCAAGTCCTGCCAATGCAACTCTTTACTGCCGACGGCAAATGCCTTTGGACGGGGCATACTGTGCAGGGAACAACATTACTGCCGGCTGTACCGCAAGGAACATATCTTCTTCTGATTAAGGGAGAAACAATCAAAATCAGACTTAACAATTAACGTTTACCTCTCTTGTTTGACGGGTTCTCATGGGAAAAGGAAACACATAATAACTTAATAAAATCAATCATTATGAAAAAACTAACAACTTTGTGTGCGGCTCTTCTTGCGGCTGCCACATCATTCGCTGCCGTTGAGTACGAACTCCAAGGGTCCGTCACCAACGACTACGGATGGATGAATGCAGACGATATGTTTGCTGCCTTTATGACTGATGCAGGTGTGTCCGGGTATGAATCATTGACATACTATAAATCACAATCCGATCCGTTGGCTTCACCTAACATCTGTGCTAAATTAACCAATGTAGATCCTGCTTGGAATGTCGACGAAGGTGCTAAATGGGGGTGGCTCAAGCAATATATAGTTGATGTTACTGTTAAACAAATCGAAGCTGGAGCCTCTGCTACTGCTCTCAAAATGGAAGATTCTAACAGTTCTGCATGGCGTTATGCTGTTGGTGCATTCTTTATTGACGGACAACGTGCCTCTTGGCCTGTTTCTGCCGATTTTACAGGTCTTGGTGCTGCCAGTCCCGATGCTTTTGCTGCTACTTGGAAG
Organism: Paludibacter sp.; assembly: GCA_023666945.1. GTDB lineage: Bacteria > Bacteroidota > Bacteroidia > Bacteroidales > Paludibacteraceae > Colicola. The sequence continues at coordinate 3,858 of JAMPAY010000021.1, read as the reverse complement.
CATGGATACGATAATCCTACAGAGGTTGCCGAAGGCGAAACTTGGACACTCAACGCTCCTTACAAAGAAGGCGAAACTTTCCGCGGATGGTACGACAATGCCGATGGTAGTGGCGATCCTATCCTCACTATCGATGCTACATCCACAGGCAAACTCTATGCTTGCTTTGGCGAATACATCCCTAATGTAGGCGAAGTTTTGGCTTTGGAAGATGGCAAAAACACAAAAGTGAAAGCAACAGTTTCCTATGTGGCTGGCTCCAATTTCTGGGTACAAGATGCTACAGGGGCTATCCTTTGCTATGGTAAAGACAATGGTCTTACCGAAGGCGATGTAGTTGTTCTTTCCGGTGAAAAAACTACTTATAAAAATTCACCCGAGTTGAACAATGCTGTTGTAGAATCCAAAACTGCAGGTGCAGCACTCACTCCGCAAGCCGTTACACTCGCTACTTTGGCTACCGATTATACTGCATATCTCAACAAGTTGGTATCTATCTCTGCTGTATCCATTTCACGTTACGAACAATCGGGTTCTTATGTCAATACCTACATTACCGATGGTGTTAACGAATTCCTCCTCTATAAATACGATCTTAAAGAAGAAGACTACCCTGTAGGTACAGTATTGAGCCTTACTTGTGTTGTTTCTATCTACGATCAAACTGTACAACTCCGTGGTAAAAACGAATGGATTGAAGTAGCACCGGTAGCAGTAAAAGATACCTACGATTATCCTGCACGTGGCGCAGAAGGCGAATATACATTGGTTAATAATTGGATCTATTCTTCAAAATTGGATAACTTTGCCGAAAACCGTCCGGGTTCAGCAAACGTTGTACGTGGTATGGTTGCAAAAGACGGTAAAATGTATTTCATCAATCGCGAAACGAAATCTTTCGTTATTGTTGATGGTGCTACCGGCGAAAAATTAGGTACATTGCCTATCAAGGGCGAACATTTGTTCGAAGCCGCTTCTACGAACGAAGCAGGAGAAACTGTATGGTCAAGCGCAGTCACATTGGCATACAACGATGTCAAGGTTGACAATGCTGGAAACGTACTTATCGGTGCATGTGTTACCTCTTCACAACGTTTCATGATTTACAAGGTCGATATGACCACAGGCGAGGCTACCGAAGTTATCAACGAACGTCTGTGGGACAATACCGACGAAGAATTCGATAAAATCGCTTACCGTTTCGATGCATTCGGTGTCTATGGCGATGTCAATGCAAAAGCAGTTGTAATGGCACAAGATGCTAACGCTATGCAGGCATTCAAGTGGAATATCGAAGGTGGTGTCGCACAACCTGCCGAATTGATTACACTCAAAATCGATCCTAATACCGACAACTCCTACCTCATCACCACCGATGCCGATGGCAATAAGGATGTTAAGGCAAACCCGGGTTCTGCTCCGCAAATCTTCCCTGTCGATTTCAACTATTTCTATCTCGATGGAAACGAAACGCTTCCTACATTGTTCAATATGAAGGGCGTACTCCAAGACGACTTTATCAATTGTCCTACCGGATTGCAAATCGGTAACAACGAAGGCGATACTTGCAAACTCAATCAAGGACACAACGGATTGCTCGAATTCCAAGTGGGCGACGAATACTTCCTCGTTATGGCGGCTACCAACACCGTAGGTACACCTAACTCTGCATTTGCGCTCTACAAATTTGCTGACTCTTCCAAGAGTTTTGCCGAAATGACACCTCTGTGGTTCTTCCCCAACGCTGGTATGGGATCCGATTCTAACGGTTATCGTACCGCTGTCCCCTCTGTTGAGGTGAAAGATAACGTGGCTACTATCTATCTCTATGCTGGTGAAAACGGATACGGTGTTTATACCTTCACGGGTAAAATCGGCACTGGCTTCAATACACCGGTCGTAGAAGATGCTTCTGTACAGAAAGTCCTCGAAAACGGTCAAATCTATATTATCAAGAATGGTGTTAAATACACCGTACTCGGTAACGTTGTAGAATAAATCTTATCAAACATTCAGGGAGTAAACTCGCACGCTCCCTGAATGTTTTCTTTTTTATACAAACGCTCGTTGGAGCAATCTGAACGTAGCATTTTTGTGTGTCGTTCTATCGCCTTTGTCAAGTCGATTCCCGCTGAACGTCCAAATCGTTAGCCGACCGTTACGATATCATAACAACACCCTTACGACACTTCGGACGAATATCATTTCGATAACGTACCTCTTTATACACCTTAACCATGAAATAGGGTAGTTCTCATCACTGCCTGAGGATACAAAATGGAAACATTTATAAGTAATCATATCTGTCAAGTTTAGGTCTATACCTGATCTTGCTAATTGAAATACTATGAGAAAACACTACACTTGCCTGATTGCGGCACTCTTGCTATGTATTAATGCTGCAACAAAGGCCGATATCATGTTGGGCGATGTCGCCTATTCACTCGATACATTGGAATCATTCCGGGTTGGACCCGGTTCTACATATACGGCACTGCAAATGAAACGCATCTCCGATGCCGGCGGACGGCTCGATGCCTACATCCTGCAGGTCGACCAACGCAATCCTTATATCTCATTTAGCCAGATTTTGGGCAAAGATGCTGTTATTGGTACCGAACGCCCCTCCGCTATGGCTGAACGACACACTACCGATACACATATCTGTTTTGCAGGTACCAACGGCGATTTCTTTGTTACGCAAGGCAATGTCGGAACACCTATCGGACTCACCATTGGCGATAATCAGTATGCCTACATCGGGAGCACCTCCCGACGATTCGGAGCAGTCGATACCAACAATCGCCCCGTCTTAGGTACTGCTTGGCAATATACAGGAACACTCCGCACCAAAGATAATGCACTCACCATAGCACATGTCAATTACGAACGTGCCGACAACCAATTGGTCTTGTACAATCAGCACAATGGACCAACCACCCTTACCAATGCTTTTGGTACCGAACTCTTGGTCGAACTCCTTGAGGGAGAAACATGGAATACCAATGGCACTATGCAACTGCAGGTTGTGGCAAAAGAGCGGAATGTCGGCAATATGGCAATTCCGGCAGGAGCAGCCGTCTTGTCTGCACACGGAGCAATGGCCGATGAGTTGGATAAAATTGAAGTAGGTGAACAACTCGCAGTCGAATTCACACTTACGGTCGATGGACAACTCACAAGCCTTTCGCAGGCAGTTGGAGGTGACAACTATGCACTCATCGTTAATAATGGGGTACCCGAAAAGAACAATTTCTGGAACGAAAATCATCCGCGGACAGGCTTCGGAGCATCCGTCACAGGCGATACCGTTATATTCTGTGTAGTCGATGGGCGAGGGTCTTCACTTGGATGTACTACACGTGTCTTGGGAGAAATAATGCACCACTACGGAGCCTATAAAGCCGTCAATTGGGACGGAGGTGGTTCGTCATGTATGTATCTGCGACAATTTGGACAAGTCAATCGAGGTGCCGATGGCTCCGAACGGGCTGTCGCTAATGGTATGTTTGCGGTAGCCGATATACCCGAAGCCGATACCGAAATATCCGAAATACAACCCTATGTACCTACGTTGCGATTACCCCGCTATGGGGTCAATAGCCCCAAGTTCTTGGGATATAACAAATACGGAATTCTCTTGGATACCGATGTTCGGGATGTCACACTTTCATGCGATGAATCTACCGGCTATATTGATGCACAAGGACGGTTCGTATGCTTGGGAACAGGTAAACTGATTGCAGCCTTTCAAAACGTTCGTTGCGAAGTCGAAATACAGTTGGCGGAAGATATTCCCTTTACCATTCGTCTCGATAGTGTCCTCGTTTCTGACGATACCGACTATGCCATCGAGGT
>JAMPAY010000020.1 GCA_023666945.1 Paludibacter sp. | reverse complement strand
TGGAATGGCCGAAGAGTGAGTTTCAAAAACAAATAGCAGGAGAAAGAACTTATACATTGGATGAAGTCATAGATGAAATGGAGGAACGTTTTAACGAACACTATGGAACTAACTACAAATTCAAGCGTTATGGAAAATAAAATAGAATTATCACCTAATGCGAGAGAAGATCTTTTGCAATTATCAGATGTTATTACGTTTGATTACTTTTCTCCACTTACTGCTAAACGATATATCGAAGGATTGAATAAGACCATCAATTCACTCTCTCTATTTCCTGACAGACATCCCATTCAACGTAGGAAGTATATCCGACAAATGTATGGTACTGACATCCGTCGTGTGAACTATAAGAAGATGGCAATACTATATACCTTTAACAATGATGTAGTGTACATTGTTCGTATTATGTCCGGCGGAAGTATCCGTGGCATAGGAGCAGCAGCATAATCATTACTTTGTCCTAATTTGTCGTTGTTTATACACTGCAAAACATCTACCTTTGCAATCCGTACCAAGGGAGTCTGGGAAGAAACCTCTATACCTTGATATAGTTAGTAGTTTTAGATGAAAGCCGAAAGAGTATTTTTTATTTCTCATTCAAGGTCTGAACCCTCTTCGGAGGGTTCTTTTTTTTGTCTTTAGAATAAAGAATATACTTCACATTTAACTTCAATTTAAGAGGGAATCCATTAGTGACTGTACAAAAAAGAAACTATATTATTCGATTCAATGATGATAATATAGTAAAGTTTACGCAAAATTTTTCTATTTCTCTTGAATATGGAAAAATTCCTCTGATTTTTTGTTAGGTACATTTTTTTTGTTACCTTTGCCGCAAGTTGAATAATATAACAGAACGACCATGGCACAAGGAATTACTATCAATAAGAATCTTTTCGGTGGACTTAAATCAGTTACCATCGATTGGAAAAGGTATGGTTCAGATATAATGGCTTTTTTTCAAGAAAGAGGTATTGATATTGACTTAAAAGAGAAACCAAACCGACAAACACAGAAGGCTATCGATGATGCTATGAAAGGAAAAAATGTAGTTGAATTTGATAGCGTTGATGAGTTAATTAACACAATGTATGGATTATAAGATTAGAACAACAACAAAGTATCTTAAAGATGTTAAGCGTGCTAAAAAGAGGGGGTGTAACATTGAAGAACTCATATACGTAATTAAGTTGTTGAATAATAATCAAACCATTCCACCAAAGTACAAAGACCATGCACTTATAGGAACTTACAGAGGTTGCAGAGAACTGCATATAAATCCGGATTGGCTACTCATATACCAAATGGAAGATACCATAAAACTGATTACACTGATTCGTACCGGCACACATTCTGATTTGTTCTAATACACAGAAAAAAAGCGAAGCAATCTTCGCTTTTATTATTCCCTGAAATACGATATTTTTTTCATCTGATTGTTTGTGTGATACGATTTTTTGTTACCTTTGTCGCAAGTTGAACAATATAACAAAACGACCATGGCAAAGATAGGAAATACAGCCACCGCTATGACTCCAAAAGGAATTACTTTTTCATCACTCAACCATACGGTTACAATTGACTTGCAAAAATACGGAGATAAACTTATTGAATTTTTCCGTTCGATGGGTGTTGAAGAAAAGGCAGTAAAAACGATGTACAGCAAAGAGTTCTTAAAAAAAATAGAACAAGCACGAAAAGAAAAAGAAGCAGGTACATTGCATCGTGTGGATCCTAATAACATTTGGGGTTGATGTATAATATAGATGAACATCGAACTGCAACTAAGGAGAAGTCAAGGATAAAAAGTATGTCTCCTGCTGTAAGGCGAAGGTTTGAACAAATTTTTCATCTTCTACAAAATGATCCATATTCGAATGCTTTTGGTGGAGAAACGCTCAAATACGGAGTGGATGAATTTAGAAGTTTTGAATTAACGAAAAAAGATCGTATTGTAATTCAAGTTTTAGAAGAAGAACATACGGTAATTATTATCCTATCTCGGACACTATCAAGATACTTAACAGCGAAGATTTCTTCGCTGTTTTTTATGCTCCACCTCTCAACATATAATCGAAACAACAAATAAGTCTATTTCTCATACTATAAATATACACATATTTTATAAATGTAAAGAAAATGTATATAAAATAGCATTTTAAATACTATCAATTCTGCGTAGAACGATAAAGAGATAATATTACATAGATTAATTATGATGTAAATTCCTCAAATGTATTATCATCAAAAAAAATAACAACCTTACGAATTTGTTTTGGTGATGGTATTATTGTATTGGGCGGCATCGTGGTTGGCGTTTCTTTTGTCAGATTATAATTCGATTGCGAGTTCGTAATAACCTGTGACTTTCCTGCAGTTGATGGATATTGTACGTGAGATGATTGTGTTTCTGTTTTGTTCTCAGTTCCAAATCCTGTTTCAGAATTATTCTCAGTTGGAAATAATACAGGTTGCTGAGAATCGTTTTTTTGACGATACATTGATCCGTAGTCTGAAATAAGCCAATCCGGTGAAATTGCAGGAAAACGCTTCAACACTTTCTGCATGACTTCCAAACTGGGTTTATTACGATCATTCATAATGTTAGAGACAGTACCGGGTTGAATACCCACTTCATCTGCGAATTGGCGAGCACTCATCCTCTCATGTTCCATAATACTGATTAGGCGTTCTTTTTCAGACATAATATAACTGTGAATTTTATGCCACAAAGGTATAAACATTATTTCACATGCACAAATTACAAAATTCACAAATTATTCACATATGTGTATTCACAAATATATTAATAGACAATTAGATAAATGTTGCAGGTGGCAGTAACTCTTTATTATCTCAACCTCTGTAACTCTATTACTGCTATATAAATACGATGTAATATGCACGAAATCAGTAATATACACAGTATAGATGTAATAAAACACATCTGTGTATTCATAATCTTTCACAGAATAGAATAGTGAATAATCCAACACTATAGATTATAGTATTAAATAACTGATAATATGTATGAAGCATATACATATTAATATAAGTACATGATAGTTATTAGGACTGTGCTGTGTATATCTATTTGTGAATTTCGATATAACGCAGATATGTGAATTGTTCATTAGTGAGTTGTGATTATTAAATAATCTGTATACGGTACTGGAGTAGTATTCACAATTATATATGTTAGATATGATGCTAATTGTGAAAAGTACAAACTCCCCTACTCTTATATTATTCATCTATTGTGAGAATTGAATATTTGCTTTGATGTTGTTTTTGAATACTAAATTTTGTATTCTCGTGTCTACGTAAAAAAGAATGTCATAGCAGTGTTCGGACGTCCTCGGTATTTAGTCTGCGAGTCTGTACTCTAAAAAGTAAAAAGAAAGGAAAAATGAATACATAGCTCTGATGGGGAGGCATATTTTAAACACACGGCAGTATATAGTATAATATCTCCCTACACTAAAGACGGGCGAGACGCCAAGCGTCGGGAGACATTTAGCACGGACTACACCTACGTGTGTTCTTTACCTAACGGTATAAAACGCTCGACTACGCCTTACTCTATGTAGAAGAAGTGTAGCCGACAAGCGACTACACTTCTTCTACATTTTTATAAGGTAACGGCAAAGCCGTTGTTACACTTTACCAATCAAATATTGGAACTAAAACAGTCCAAATCATTATACCTATAAAGTAAGTAACAAAAATAGCAAAAGCCAATAAAGCAGCATACTTACGCATCTAAAAGCATACTAAACAATCTTACACCATCTTGAGGAGTTAAAAAAGAATTCTCATACAGACTCAAACCGCTCGCTAACTGCTCACTCTATGTAGAAAGTCCAAGAGGTAGCCACAAGTGACTACCCTTCTTCTACATTTTCATAAGGAACAGAGAACCGTTGTTATCCGAATAAAATGCACAATCCGGCAATTAACCAAACTAAGATAGTTAAAATAGTAGGAGCGGCTATAATTAACAACAATGCGATTATTATTTTGTCTTTTGTTTTCATGAGGGCAAAAGTAATACTATTTCGGGGATACTGCAAGTTTTATAACTTGAGTAACTCTATTAGCACTATTAATAGAGGCGTGCTTGGTCAGTATTCGGCAAACGAAGGTATGCTATTAGCACTATTAACAGAGGCGTGCTTGGTCAGTATTCGGCAAACGAAGGTATGCTATTAGCACTATTAACAGAGGCGCGCTTGGTCAGTATTTGGCAAACGCCGGTACGCTATTAGTACTATGAACATAGTTAGCAATATTTACACCAGAATTAACAGCATTTGCAGCACTGTTAAAACCTTTCATAGTAGTACCTAAGAAATGCGTGATGCTAATGACATGTATTGGTATATTACTGTTAACATCTTTCATAGTATACCTAAGAAATGAGATCTTAACGGATGCTCTCTTTTAACTTCGGACGACTGCTTGTGTGTGTTATGAATAAAAACATCTACATTTAATTTCTAAGCCTATTGCTATTATCTATTGCATATGAATAAAAGATTCAACCTTTTCCATGTATCTATTGCATACGAATAAAAGATTCAGTACCTTTGCCATGTTGAAAATAATACTGACAGAGTGAGTATGGATTAAGTGTTTTTCGTCAATAGAAAGCAACACGAGATCAAATATAATAAACTAAATAATATAAACGATTCAAATTATTCAAACTTATGAACACGGACAACGAAGAATTGGTATTTGATGAAAACGATGCTATCGATTTTATCTGGAATTATATACCTGAACAAGACAAAACATCGCTAACGAAAGATGATATACAATACATTTTAGATGTAGTGTATGATTATTATGAAAGCGAGGGATTGATAGAAGAAGATACTGCCGAGGAGGCTTCTATTGATGAAGAAAAAATGTACGAATTCATCAAAAAAGCCGCTCTTAAAGATAATATGCAAATTACCGATGAACTCATTCAGTTGATTTTGGATGGAGAATTCGAGTATGGTGTATCTATCGGTATTTACGAAGACGAAGAATAATCCGACTGCTATTCATTTGTTTTTTTCCTTGGCTTTTCGACAGTAAATTATTAGTCTCCGATAAAGTCAAGGAAAAAACATAGATTCTATTCTTATAATTGTTATTGCCATGCGATGTTCTGTCATTATTCTCAATTGGAATGGAGCACAGATGTTACAACGTTTTTTACCATCCGTGATACGCTATTCTTTGCTTCCTGATTGTGAAGTTGTGGTGGCAGATAATGGATCTACCGATAACTCTATAGATTTATTGCAGACTATCCCTGAAGTTCGTACTCTGCGTTTTACGGAAAATTATGGTTTTGCAGAAGGCTACAACAAAGCCTTGGCTGCAACCGATGCCGAATATACGGTATTGCTTAATTCCGATGTGGAAGTTACAGAAGGATGGTTAAATTCTCTATTAGACTATATGGATGCTCATCCGGATACTGCGGCATGCCAACCGAAGATATTGTCTTATAAAAGCAAAAACGATTATGAGAACGGCAAAAGTAACGCTATTCTGTTTGAGCATGCCGGGGCAGCCGGAGGATATATCGATTCGTTGGGTTATCCCTATTGCAGAGGGCGAATGATGAACCATGTAGAGCCTGATAACGGACAATACGATACGGTTGCCAATGTCTTTTGGGCCAGTGGAGCGTGTCTATGTATTCGAACCGATGTTTATAAAAAGGAAGGAGGTTTAGATGCTTTGTTTTTCGCTCACATGGAAGAAATAGATCTCTGTTGGCGACTTCAATGCAGAGGCTATAGAGTTGCTTGTGTTCCGCAAAGCAAAGTGTACCATGTCGGTGGTGGATCGTTAGACTACGAAAATCCGCGAAAAATATATCTAAACTTTCGAAATAATTTGTTGATGCTTTATAAGAATTTACCTGCGAATAGATTGTATATAACGCTATTTGTTCGGTTCGCAATGGATTATTTAGCATTATTACAATATCTTCTGTGTGGCAAAACAGCCAATGCAAAGGCGGTTTGGCAGGCACGAAAAGACTTTCACTTTATGCGGCGTACCTATCGTTTGGTACGCAATGAGAACTTACGTAAGGCATCCGTTCCCTATCCTACCACTATTGCGCATCGCTCTATCGTATGGGATTACTATATTCGTAAGATGCGTCAATAACGATGACGTAGTAAAACTATGCTTATTAGTTGCTGCTGCTATGTGGTGGCAGTACTTATTTTTTCTCGGAAGGTGGTCGGCAGATTCTGTTTGATATGATGTACGGCAAAGCACAATCCGGAATATGATTCGGCTATTCATAGAAAAACACTCTTGTTGCGTTGACATTATGTCAGAAAACAGGTCGGATTGAGGTCTCGTTACGATCTCGTTACGGTCCCGTTACGGTCTCGTAATGGTCTCGTAGCACTATTCAGTAAGTTGTTTACCTGAATAATATGTCAGATTGACATTGTTGTGTCGTGTTTGTATGGCATAAAGGCAGTGGATATTGTTCTTAATTATTGTGGTGAAGTATTTTCGGGTACCGTCTTTAGTTTATCGCCTGTAATTGTGAAAGAAGTTGTTGTGCGTGACACAACCTGCCCCAGCGCATTTTCTACATTACTATAGAGTTGTACGCGCTCAAGTGTTCCTAATTCATCGAACATATCCTCGATTATTTCTGTGAAATCGTACAAATCGGAGTCTTCTCCTCCCCAATAATCATGGGCTTTAAGATAAGTATATTCTGCTGCCACATAGGATGAGCGGAAGGTGTAGGCATCGGGGGATATGGCTTGTATCTCCACTACGACAGAGTCGATTATGATCTCGCTTATAGCATAGTAATTGCTATCACGCTTTGTTGGGCGGTATTGAACCCATACATCCAGTGTAGTCTCTTCCTGCAAAGGTGTGCAATAGATACCCTTATCAGAACCATAGAAACTTTTCGACAGCGCAAGGTTAAGATTACCGCCCATAGAAAAAACCACATTATTGGAATAGGTCATAGATGAAACGTAATACGTAGTGTCTGATTTTATGATCGAAGCGTCTTTTTTTGAATATTGGGTGTATATGCGGTGTTCATAACTTTTTCCGATAAAGCACAATTTATCATTTGCATCGCCTTGATACGATGAGATTTGCAGTGTAAGTTTTGCCAAGTCGTATAAATCGGAGTATGAGACATACGGATTTTGCCCGACTGCCACTTCTGTCAGTTGTGCCACAATAGGCATAGGTATAACTTGCTTGGCGTAGGCAATCTGTTTAAATTCGGGCACTTTGACACTTAATTCCACCACATCACCCGCTTGCAGAACATAATCGCATGTGTATACATATTTTGTAAGATAGATATCGGCATTGTTCGTTTGTTGTGTATTTGGCACTATTCGTTCCTCCCCATGGAGTTGTATTGGGGTGTTACCATTGATAATAAGGCGTACATCGGCATCCCTTACATAAGCCGGATTCAATTGTTTAGAATAATTATTCCGAACATAAGCGGTACTATCCAAGAAAAAGAAACTTTTGTTTACATATATTTGCGGGTATGTTCCTTCTTGCAAATCGGCCGTGACAACCAAGTTCCCTTTTTCGCGTTTGCCGTTGTAGGTGACAGGATGATAGAACCAATCACATGCCATGAGCAAAAGAGCCAAGGTAATAAGGGGTAATATCCGAAAGGCTGATTTCATTGACTTAGAATTTAAAAGTGTAACTAATGCTCGGCAATATCGGGAAGAGAGAGATTTGATAGAGTTTGTCAAATTCGGGTTGCATCATGAAAGGATTATCGTGGCAATAGGCATTATATAAAGAGATATTGAGCAAATGTTCGGCATCTTTGCACCACGCATATTTGCCCGAGTTGTATATTTTTTGGTGTTGTGTCCGTTTATCGGTTTTATTCCAAATACGCCGTTGCTGCCTGCGGGTATGATAAGTTTGCCCCCAGGTGGAATACTTATGAGGAAAATGCAGATTCACTCCTAAGTCCAACCGATGATAGTCGGGCAATTGGTAATTATTCCGCTCCGTAATATGTTTGATCAGATTATCGTTGGACGGGTCGTAGTAGTTCTGTGTTGCAAAGGTGGCACGTGTACCGGTGCCGTACACGAAAGTAGCCGCAATATCGACATGTCGGTTAAAGGTGTACTGTACAACCACGGAGAGGTCGTGTTCACGGTCGTATTTGGCTCGGAATGGTCTTCCGAAGTTAATCTCCTGCCCGGGGCGGTTGAACAAGCGCATTGTACGTGCCCAAGTGTATCCTATCCAACCGGTAACTGGTCCACACTTTCGCTGCAAGAGCAGTTCTACTCCGTAACTCCAGCCATTGCCTAACGAAACCTTATCTTGCCACCCTGTTTCAGCCCCAAAGAAAGTAGCCCCCTCCTTATACTCCAAGAGATTGGTTGAATACTTGTAATACCCTTCTACACTTATTTCCACTTGATTCAGTATATTGTAACTCAATCCTGCCGCAGCGATCATAGAATGCATAGGAGGAATATCCTTGGTGACAGGCACCCAAAGGTCGGTCGGCAACGAGATACTGCTATTAGAGAGTAAGTGAATGTATTGCGTGGTATAGGCATAAGATGCTTTGAAGGAGAGATCTTTGCAGAGCAATGCCCTCAACCCGATGCGCGGTTCGATGCTTGGATACACTTTTCCGTCGATAGCATAGAGTGCAGCCCTTGCCCCTAAGTTGAGTTTGAGCCACTTCCAAGGTGTCCATGCATCTTCGGCATAGAGAATCGCCTCGTGTCCATGCAAATGCCCATTGTTAAGTGTGTTTGTCTTTTGCATATTGGCGTCAGGGTCGGTGGTGTCATAGGAGAAAATATAGGAGTCTGCTATTTCCGGTCGAAACTGATGATAGGTGTAGGCAGCACCGAAGTGGAGTGTATTGTTTGGTCGCGGTGTCCATGCGAAATTAGACTGTAGCATTATATCGCGTAAGTCAGACCGATAGGACATACCTTGCTGAAAACGCCAGGAGTCCTCTTCGTCGTGATATTGTTCGTCGATGGATTCGTTCACGAAATAGCGATATTGTGTGTAGGAGAGTTGTGTATTGGCAAACAGACGCGGCGTGAAGCGATGTTCCCAATTGGTTGCTGCGACAATATTGCCCCACATCATTCGCATGTCAGTGCTATTACATTCTACTTGATTCTTGTTTTTTTCTTTCCCATGAATGTTGAAATAGACGGCATCATCGCCCATATAGAAAGTGGCTGACAGTTTATCATTCTGATTGGCAAAGGTGTGTGTAAGTTTGGCATTTACATCGTAGAAATATGCTCCGGGGCGGATAAAGAGTGTTCCTTCGCTGCTTCCCAATCCCACTAATCCTACCAATGGTGCAACAAAAAGATCGAAATAGGTACGCCTTGCTGAAATGTTGAACGTTGTAGTGCCTGTGCTATCTTTTTTGTGTGGTATAGGACCTTCGATATTAAACTTGGAAGCAAGCAGTCCCACTGTAAGATTTCCGTGGTAGGAATGCGTATTTCCATCGTTTTGCCGTACATCAATGATAGAAGACAAGCGTCCGCCGTACTGAGCGGGAAAATTACCTTTGTAGAGAGTTACGTTCTTAATGGCGTCAGCATTAAAAACGGAGAAAAATCCCATAAGGTGATTGACGCTATAGATAGGGACTCCGTCGAGTATAATCAAGTTCTCGTCGGGACCTCCCCCTCGTACATAAAGCCCAGCGGCTCCCTCCGTTCCGCTTTGTACTCCCGGCAGTAACTGGATTGCTTTGATTATATCGACCTCTCCCGCAATCATAGGAATGGATTTGATTTGCTCAACAGGAACTTCTATTGCCGACATCTGTACGGCATTTGGACCGCTCACCGACTGTGTTCCAATAACGGTAATATCGTCTAATTGTGTGTTAGACGAAAGTGCAAAAGAGAGCAATGTATCGGCCGTAAAGTGTAGCATTTGTATCGGTGAAGACCCATAACCGACATAACTTGCTTGCAATGCCGCATTAGCAGAGGGTAAAGTGAGCGAGTAGAATCCTGCAGTGTTGGTGATTACGCCCAAGTGAGAAATAGAGTCGTACACGGTTGCTCCGATAAGTCGCTCGCCCGACAGCCTATCCGTTACATAGCCGTTGACGGTATATCGCTGAGCGCAGAGCAAAGTAGCACAAGTGAAAAGGAATATAAGAGCCGTTTTTCTCATTTTTGCGTCAAAAGTACTACTTTTATTTTAAGGATGCAAGCATTTGTCTGTTATTTTTCTGTTTTTACGTACTCTCGATACGATAAAGACAGTATAAGAACAGCGATGTAGCATGCAACAACAATAGCAAAGGTACTAATAACTTGAACTTACAATGCCTCGTCTTATGGCGAAATACGTGCATACCGACCATTGCACCTCCGCTTCCGCCTAAGGCAGTGAACATCAGTAAGGTGCTTTCCGGTATGCGCCAATCCCCTCGCCTCGCCCGCCGTTTATCACAACCATATAGGACAAAAGTGAGCAGGTTAATGAGTACAAGCCATAAACATACTATAACGTCAAGCCTAATCAAAAGAAATAATCGGTTGTAAAAAAACGTACTCACCTCATTTGTCAGAAGACGCATGCTCGTGTTTCCAAAGTTGCCAACTGTTGAAAATGTTTTGCCAAAGAATATAAGCAGCGGGGCCTAAGGCAGAAACAGGAGTGAGATAGGTGTGCGCCATCCATATTCCTAAAATGGTGTTTTTCTGCCCTAAGGCTTGTCCTGCAGAAATACGCATGCCATACCGTTGTCCAACACATTTACCTATGCCAAACTGCAGCAAACAGACAGCCAATGCACCAATTGCCAATCCGATAGCAGCCCAAGCATCGTAACTATCGTATACTAATGAATGTACTGTATTTGCCATCAGTATTATCAACGAAAATGCCCATACGTAAAAGGGTGATGCCGCTAATACGGGGTGAAGGGTAAACGCCTTTTGAGTTGTTCGAGTGTATATAATGCGCAGTAACCATGCAGCAAAGAAAGGTCCTATAAGTAATGGGAATACCTTGCTTAATATCGTCAGGAATCCTGCGATAAAAGTCAGATGTCCGGCAGGATGTACCAACGGGAAGAATGCAGGAACAAACAATGCTACTGCCAAATTGCTGACCATGGTATAGGTGGTTAGCGACTCGATACTTCCGCCTAACTTTCCTGTAATTACAGCGGCTGCGGTTGCTGTTGGCATAAGTATACAGATCATTAGTCCTTGTGCTAAAACGAGGTTTAGCGGACGCAGTGCATAAAATATCGCGACACTCACCACTAACTGAAAAATAAGTAATAAGCCATGCCAGCGTTGCAGACGCATGTCGTGCGGATTGACCTTACAGAAGGTAAAAAACAACATCACGATAATAAGCCATGGTGTCAGTGGTGACAATACAGAGAACCACTTGTAGCCAATTGCTCCTATGAGCATTGCAATCGGGAGCGTATACTCTTTGAGTGTTTTGAAGAAAACGGACATTTTTAGAAATTAAAACTCAATCCACACATAAAGGTTAGATTCTTACCTTGCCAATAAACAGGAGCAAATTGTTGCAAATAATATTGTTGCAGTGCCTCTCCCTCTAAAACTTTAGGATTACCTTCTTTATCCGTACCGCCTCTGTCTTCGCCTGCTGTTCGTTCGCTTGCCGGAGCAAACCCGCGAGCATTGTTGTAACTCAGATTTATTACCGCATAGCAGTTGTTAAAGACTTCATAGATGGCATTAAAACCAAAGGTGTCGTTTTGGTAGATACGTTCGTTAAAAGGCTTTTGTGCAATGATTTCGCTTATGTCTGCCCGCACATAATCGTACTTATTGTATTTTGTGTCGTTTGTGTATGAAAGTGATAGCGAAAGTCCGCGAATGGGCTTGTATGTAATGTCGGTATATATATTCTGTGAATTATCGCCCATATAATGTCCCATTCCGTAAGAGTTGGAGGTATAGGAAAGGACGTCTATCGAGTGCGTGTAGCAGGCGATATAAGAACGCATGAATTCGGCTTTTACGGAAAAGTTCTGTAAGGGCCAATTCGATAGTTTAACCCCTGCCAAATAGGAAATCGGATTATGTTGCGGATTACTCTTCTTCAGACGGGAAAACTTAAACTCATCGACAAACAGAGATGCATAAAAGTTCACGTGCTTGAGGTTACGGGTATTGATGGTGAAGAATAATTGAGAATTTTGATTTTCCACTCCCAGTCCTTTTGTGGCTAAATGGTCGAGCGATTTGTAAAACGCAATCGGAATAAAATAGAGGGCTTGTACGTTGCGCTCGGCATAGACTATCGAGTTACCAAACGAAAATGACAATTGCCGTATAGGACTAAATGTAAACATATTGGCTGCCATAAATTTGTTGGCAGGGCGATAGTGTCGTTTGGTTAATCCTTCGCCATAGTTTTCCGTATAATAATTTGTTGAGTCAATTACATTGCTTACCAGCCAAGCATGAAACCAATTGAATTCGAACCAACGTACCGGTTTTAAGTTGATCGTCAGCATGGGTACTGCCGGATTATGACCGGATAGTATATTAGAGCAATGATAGGCATCGCCCCATGCAATGGTTTCGCGTTGCATGCCAATGCTACCCCACCACGAATACAATGATATACCGCCTCTTGAATCGGAAAAATCTCCACCATAGGTTGCTTCCTTATATTGTGCCCCCGGTAAATTGTTCAGATATTGAGGTTTTGTCAGTTTGGCACCTTCTATTTTACCTCCGATACCATAACTATTGTCATAGTATTTATCACTCAGCAATGCCTTACCATTCCACGATACATCCCGCAAACTCCCCCACAGCGACACATGTCGCATAATATCCATACTGATTTCCGCCCCCCACCAACGTTTTATAACAGCCCCTTTCTTGCTTGCATACAAATCCATACCCAATATAGGACGTATACTCATCTTGAAGTTCTTCTTTGGAGTAAGATAGTGAAAAGCAGGTTGGGCTAAACTTAGATTAAAGGTTTGGCGATTGGTCCATTCCACCCAATTATCCGGCACGGTATCGCATTCTAATGCAAACTCATTCAGATAAAAACGCAAATCGGCACGTTGCCTTTTATTCAGCAATGAATCTGCAGCCTGTGCTTCCAATAACTTATTGGCCACATCATTGCGCAGATAAGGTTGGATGGCAGAATTGAGATGTATAGCGCCTTCACCCGCCAATTCATCTAAAAAGTCATACAAGAGCCTATATTCTCTGCTAACAGGAATGTTCTGCGCTATAGCCAAGGCAGGACATAACATTAGGCAACAGCAACATATGATAGTAATAATAGAGTGTCCTCTCCTAAGCGAGAAAGATGTATGTTTAATGACTGTGTGCATGTTTGAAAACAATGGTATAGAGTATCTTCCAAAAATATACGAAATCAGTCCGTAATGTGCCTTTTTCTTCGCATAGGGTTAAGTACTTTATCTCCGAGGCTTCGATTTCCTCCAATGTTTTAGGCATGTCAGCATAGAAAGGAGGAAGCAATCCGGGTTTATGGCGTTTTCGCTGTTCTTGTAATGGTTTGCTGTATAGCGAATAATAGTGTTTCGATATAGGCCGGACACCTACCAATTTCATATTACCCTTCAACAAGTTGATAAGCATAGGCCATTCATCAATCCAGTATTTGCGCATGAACCGCCCTAAAGTGGTGACACGTATATCATGTTCGAACTTACCTCCTGACTGCAAACCGTATTGCTCGTAAATATAGGCTTGCAGATATTCCGAATAGGGGTGCATAGTACGGAACTTGTATACATTAAACATTTTTCCGTTCTTTCCTATCCTGCTCAGTTTGACAAAAATGCCATACATACGTCGCCTTACCGTTTGTGGTTTGAAATTCCGTTGAGCAATAACATATATTTCGTTATCCACTTTATGAACACCTACCACGCTGAAACCGCAATAGTATAAACGCCCCAGCACTTCCGCCCTACTCAGTACTCGATCTTTACCTTCGGTTATATCATAGTATAGCCGTGATGTCATAAATATTTGGGGCATCACACGCTTATAGAGAAAATGGCAGGTATATACCAACCAATTGATGATAGGGGGATACTTAGCAAGAATCTTGCGTTTCATTGCGCTTTGAGGTTCAAAACAACATATGAAACATCCATTATTCGGTAATCGGTCATTCACTACCCCGAACATCTTATTGATTCCTCTGATTTGATTGAGCGGCATCAGATTGATTATCGTATCAAAACGATAATACTTCAGTTTCTGCAAATTATAGAGTTCCGAAGTGCGTAAAGTGTAGGTATTCGATGAGAACAATGCCGTATGTTTTTCCAACCAATGCAGCAAGCGAGGCGAGCCATAGTCCAATATGCTTTCACGTATATTATTCTCGCGTTGTCGTTCATCAGTAGTTTCCAGTGGCGGACGCAATACACTCTGCGGACCTCGTTCGGGCGCGCGTTCCACTTCCGGTTCTTCATTTAAAGCATAACGATAGGCATGCGAAATCAAAAGGAAGATAAAACTAAAGCAACTTATTACGATCCATATTGTAAGAAGTACCCAAATGGAATAGTTCATATCGCCTGCCATCAAGTGCATATAGCCTTCCATTACGCCAAATACCAAAATGGCGGATACCAACAAACGCAATGCCGTTGTACCGATTTTTAAGAACTTTACAGATACGTATCTGTGTGTCAGATAGTTGGCAAATATCCATACGCCCGAAAATACGAATGCAAACGTATCATACTTTTGAAAAGGTATTTGCGTAGAGAGCGGAAACCACATCAGTACCACAAAAAAACTCAATGCCAGCAGAATGACATCTACCAGCACATATAACCAATAAGGTTTGTAGAACAATATGTGGTGCGACCATTTCATTATTTACGACAAATAGAGATATTGCCGAGGCGATATCTCTATTTGATCAGTGTTGCAGCATTTTATTTGCTTTTATAACGCTTGTTTAAAGCCGTTACAACCTCATCCGTAATATCATGACCGGGCTGAGCAAGCAGCACGTTATCGCCTTGTGTATTTGCGAGTATTATCTGATACTTACCATCGGCATTAAATTGTTTCAGAAAAGTATCCAAGGTATCGCGCAGTTGCAAATTCAGATTTTGATTTTCAACCATAATGTCTTGAGTCAGTTTCGCCTCCAAATCTTGCAACTCTTGTTGTTTCTTTTGCAAACGATTGGCTTCGCTCTCGGCACGTTCGCGACTCAAAAATGCGTTATTATCTAATTTACGCTGAAAATCAGCCATTTCATTTTGCAAGGTACGTGCCTTGCTGTTCAGTTTCAAACGAGCATCTTCTTGTTTAGACATCAATTTCTCATTGGCCTCCTGAGCAAAGGTATAATTGGTCAGCAACGTATCGATGTTCAAATAAGCAATAGGCAGATTGCTATTCTCTGTACATACTACAGCAGTTTCCGAACCGGTGGTTTTGCCCGATTTGCTCACATGAACAGATACAAAAACAAACAGACCTATAACCAATGCTATCAATACGGAATCGAAAATAATTTGGGTTTTGTTCATAGTAATTTATAGTATTATTTATTTTCACATTTCACGTATATCCATTTTCAGGCGATTGCCGCGTTGTGCAGAACGGTCTTGTGAGGTTGCGCATCCAATACCGCGCTCTCGCATTGCCTTACTATCGGATATGTGAATGCTTGAAAAACGGCCGCTTTTCTTTACTATTAACTTTATACTCAAAAGAATAACCGCAATCAGCACTATTCCTATGGTTAATAATAGTATTATCATGACAATTCCATTTTCGTACATTCAGTTTGCAAAGGTACGGAAAAGATTGCACATAAACAAACCCTATTTGCAATTATGCAAAAAATCAGACGCCATATCGTCGTTATACGAATAATACACCCCCCTGCTCTGTTCTGTACACATAGTCTATTTAATCAAGGATCTTTATGAGAAACCGTTAGTACTTTATAAGGCGGATGTCACTTACTTTATTACTCATTATTATGTGTTTAGAGAAATAGCAAAATATATCTTATATCTTATTTTTCAGCACCGCTTGCAAATACAATGTTTTTTTTATACCTTTGCGACTCGGAAAAATAAGGCGTTGCCCACAATGGTAAGGCGCTATTACAGAAACCTACTATTTCAATCTATTCAGTATGGCATTTATGGCAAATCAAACACAACAAGCAGCAGGAGGGACACTCTACAACGCACTCACCGCAGGCAGTAAAATTATCGGTACCATTATTGCCGATAGCGACATTCGTATTGATGGCGTTGTAGAAGGCGACTTGCAATGTTCAGGGAAAGTGGTTATTGGTGAAAAAGGGAACCTAAAAGGTACTATCAATTGTCAGAATGCAGAGATATTGGGACGTGTCGATGGGAAAATTGATGTCAAGCAAACATTGGCATTGCGGGCGACTTCCAACCTTACGGGCGAAGTAAAAACACAAACACTCATTGTTGAGCCCAATGCTGTTTTCAATGGTACTTGTTCGATGAATAAGGCTGCACACACCGACAATACCAAGAAATAACCGCAGTTTGAACTTAATATCTACTAAATACACACATTATGGCTGTCATCAAACCTTTTAGAGGCATACGCCCTCCGCGTGAATTGGCAAAACAAGTATCTTCACGCCCTTACGATGTTTTGAATTCGGAGGAAGCACGCAATGAAGCGCAGGGCAACCCTATGTCGCTCTATCATATCATAAAACCCGAAATTGATTTCGAACCCTGTACCGATGAACACGATGAGCGTGTCTATGCAAAAGCCAAAGAAAATTTCGCACTTTTCCGTGAGAAAGGGTGGCTGCGCCAAGATGATGAGGAACAATATTACGTCTACGCACAAACGATGGACGGACGTACACAATACGGATTAGTCGTAGCCGCTTCCGTTGATGACTATATGACAGGCAAAATCAAGAAACACGAACTCACGCGGCGCGATAAGGAAGAAGATCGCATGAAACATGTTTGGGTAAACAATGCCAATATCGAGCCTGTTTTCTTTGCATATCCGCACCGCGATGACCTTGCGCAGATTATCGCCGATACCGTTCGCAAACAACCCGAGTACGATTTTGTAGCCGATAACGATGGTTTCGGGCATACCTTTTGGGTGATTGACGATAAAATGACCATTCAACACATTACCGATATTTTCAAAGAAATACCTTCTCTCTATATAGCCGACGGACACCACCGAAGTGCAGCAGCCGCGTTGGTCGGACATGAGAAAAAACTCCAAAACTCCAATCATAAAGGAGATGAGGAGTATAACTATTTCTTGGCGGTATGTTTCCCCGATGACCAACTCAACATTATTGATTACAACCGTGTGGTGCGCGATTTGAACGGACTATCTACAGAAGAGTTTCTTACAGCACTGGAAGCCGATTTTGTGGTAGAAAAGAAAGGTGCTGACATTTATCGTCCGCAGGCATTGCACAATTTCGGTCTATATATTGCTGGTAATTGGTATTCGCTCACTGCCAAAGAAGGACGCTACAACGACAACGACCCTATTGGTGTACTTGATGTTACCATATCTTCGGATCTTATACTCGATAAGATATTGGGTATAAAAGATTTGCGTTCGGATAAACGTATTGACTTTGTAGGTGGAATAAGAGGTTTGGGCGAGTTGAAAAAACGAGTTGATTCCGGTGAAATGCAAGTAGCACTTGCGCTTTATCCCGTTTCGATGCAGCAACTAATTGCTATAGCCGACAGTGGCAATATAATGCCTCCGAAAACCACTTGGTTCGAACCTAAATTGCGTTCAGGACTTATCATTCACGAACTTGTATAGACAACAGAACATATTTTTTATAATAGGTCTCATCCTGTTGGGTGTGACCTTTTCTTCGTGCGGTGTCAAAGCACGTATCAAAAAGGCGGATAAGAAATACGACATAGGCGAATATTATGCTGCAGGAGAGATGTATCGCTCCTCTTATAAGAAGGTGAGTGCAAAAGACAAGAAAACGCGCGCCTATGTGGCTTTCCGGCAGGGCGAGTGCTATCGCTACATCAACAACTCCAAAGCCGCCAATGCTTATAAGCAAGCCATTACTAATCGCTATTCAGACTCTATAGTATATTTGCACCATGCGCAGGCTTTACACTACCAAGGCAAATATGCCGATGCTGCCAAATCTTATAAAATCTATTTGGAGGCACATCCCGATGATTATGTTGCGCAAGGCGGATTGTATGCTTGTCAGAAGATAGCGGAATGGCGCAAAGAACCTACACGTTATAAGGTGGCGGTTGCGAAGGATTTTAATAATAAGCGGGCAAGTTCTTTCGCGCCGATGTTTATCGGAGAAGATACTGATGCACTTATGTTTACAAGCAACCGAACAACATCGGCTAAGAAGAATCAAAAGAATAGTGCCATAACGGGTGTACCTATAAATAGTCTTTACTCTATCCGAAAGAATGCAGCAGGTAAGTGGGAAGAACCCGAGAAAGCGGAGGGATTGTACGATGAAACGGCAACCGATTCGCAAGAGGAAAACGAAACAGACGACAATGCTTCGTCTGCAAAACAGGAAGGAGGTATAGCCGGAGCGGATATAGGTGTATGTTGTTTCAGCGCAGATGGCAAAACGATGTATTTTACTTATGCAAAACCCATCAATGGCGCAGACCAAGGAACCAAGATTTATATGTCCAACCGAGCAAGCGGCACATGGGGCGAACCGCAAGAAGTAAAACTTTTTGCCGATAGTACTATATCGTGCGGACATCCAGCTCTCTCTTACAGTGGTGATACGCTCTATTTTGCATCTGATGCTCCGGGTGGCTATGGAGGTAAGGATTTGTACTTTGCCGAATATATCAACGGAGAATGGGGCGGTATAACAAATCTCGGATTTATTATCAATACCGCAGGCGATGAACTCTACCCTACTCTGCGCAAAGACGGAACACTCTATTTCTCTTCCAACGGACATCCCGGTTATGGAGGACTTGACATTTACAAAGCCATACCGCAAGACACCACATGGTTGCTCTACAACATGGGGACTCCTTTTAACTCGACCGGTGATGACTTCGGAATTACCTTTGCCGGGGATACGGAGAACGGATTCTTTTCGTCAAATCGCAGTCAGAAGAAGGGATACGACATGATTTATAGTTTCTTGTTGCCCGAAATGGTATTTATGGTTGAAGGTACGGTAACTGATAACAATGGCGAATTTCTAACCGATGCCACTCTGCGTCTTGTAGGGGATGATGGTACCAATGCGAAAGTGCAAGTGCGACGCGACGGTACCTATCGCTTGAAATTGCGCAAGGATGCACGCTATGTAATGTTGGCAACAGCAAGAGGCTATCTCAATCAGAAGCAGACGGTGAGTACACTCAATCTTACCGACAGCAAAACATATACGCAAGATTTCTCATTGACGCCTATATCAAAGCCCGTTACAATGAACAATATTTTCTATGAATTTGCCAAGTGGGATTTGACGCCGGCTTCTGAAGACGGGCTCAACGCATTGGTCAAACTCTTACAAGATAATCCCAATATTACCATAGAACTCTCTGCGCATACCGATAAAGTTGGTAATGCAGAGAGCAATCGCCTATTGAGTGAGAAACGTGCACAGTCGGTGGTTAATTATCTAATTGCGAGGGGCATCGACAAAGATAGACTTACTCCCGTAGGCTATGGCAAAGAAAAGCCGGTAGTGGCAGATAAGGCGTTGCATCAGCAATATAAGTTTATACCTGTAGAACAAGAACTGAATGCCGAGTTTATTGAGATGCTTACGCCGGAACAACAAGATATCTGTAACCAGATAAACCGACGTACCGAGTTCAAGGTACTGACCACCACTTATAAACTTTATTGAAAGACAAACCTTATGCAACAATATCTTGACTTATGCAGGCGTATCCTTAGTGAGGGAGTGCGCAAAGATGACCGAACGGGAACAGGTACACTTTCCGTATTTGGGCATCAGATGCGCTTTAACATGGCAAACGGTTTTCCGTGTCTAACCACCAAGAAACTGCATCTGAAATCGATTATTCACGAACTACTTTGGTTCTTGAACGGCGATACGAATATTAAATACTTGAATGACAACGGTGTGCGTATATGGAACGAGTGGGCTGACGTTCAAGGCGATTTGGGACATATATACGGTTATCAATGGCGCAGTTGGCCCGACTATAACGGAGGGTATATAGACCAGATATCAGAAACCGTAAAGACGCTGCGCACTAATCCCGATTCGCGCCGCATTATTGTAAGTGCATGGAATGTTGCCGACTTGGATAACATGAATCTTCCTCCTTGTCATGCTTTCTTTCAGTTTTATGTGGCAAACGGTAAACTGTCGCTACAACTGTATCAGCGCAGTGCCGATGTATTTTTGGGTGTTCCGTTCAACATTGCTTCTTATGCCTTGTTGCTACAAATGATGGCACAGGTAACAGGTCTTGAGGCGGGCGACTTTGTGCATACATTAGGCGATGCGCATATTTATCTGAACCACTTGGAGCAGGTGCAACTGCAGTTAACACGCGATCCACGACCATTACCGCAAATGCACATAAATCCTGTTATAAAAGATATCTTCGGTTTCCATTACGAAGACTTTACATTAGAAAACTATAATCCTCATCCACATATAGCCGGCAAAGTGTCGGTATGAACACTATGATTTCTATTATTGTTGCCGTAGCACAAGCCAATGCTATCGGGCAGCAGGGCGGTTTGCTCTGTCATTTGCCTGACGACTTGAAACACTTCAAAGCCATAACTTCGGGGCACACCGTTATTATGGGCAAACGCACCTACTACTCGTTGCCGCATCACCCGTTGCCCAACCGCAGGAATATTGTTATAACGGATATTGCGGGCGAGAAGATAGCGGGTGCGGATACTGTATATTCAATAGAAGAAGCCTTGCGTTGTGCCGATTCTGACCGGGAGAATTTTGTTATCGGGGGCGGTATGGTATACCGACAATTTATGCCATTGGCAGACAAACTCTACATTACGCACATCGATGCCAAATTTCCGTTGGCAGATACGTTCTTCCCTGAGATAAGCGATGAGGAATGGGAACAGAGCAGCTCAGAATCACATGCAGCAGATGATCGCAACCCCTATCCTTACACTTTTGCCGAATACATGCGCAAGCCCATGCACTAAAGAAAGAGAAGGAACACAAAATAATACTTACACAAAAACGATGTCACAGATTGTCTGTGACATCGTTTTTTTATACCTATTTACCAATTACACAAGAAGGATTGGAAAATGATTTTTTATAAACGAATTTACTAATTTTGCACTTGGTAGTTGAAAGTAGGTGCTAAAATGTTTTGCCGTATCGGTAAAAATGCGTAATTTTGCAGACTAATGTAATTTTTACAATCAAACAAAAGAAAGAAACACTGACTATGCTGACGGATAAAGTGATTGCCATCGTGGGATTGGGCTATGTAGGACTCCCACTTGCCATTGAATACGGAAAGAAATACCGCGTTATAGGATTTGATGTAAACCGTACCCGTGTAGAAGAATTGGGGCAAGGCAAAGACCATACGTTGGAGGCAGATTTGGCAGGTATGCAGACCGCTACCCAACTATTTGCAACAACAGGCACAACGGGGTTGACATTCTCATCGGAGAGCAACGACTTACGTCAAGCCAATATATACATAGTTACTGTTCCTACTCCGATAGATCGTTTCAACAATCCGGATTTGACTCCTTTGCTGAAAGCCTCGGAAACGATTGGCAAGACATTGCAGAAGGGTGATATAGTAATTTACGAATCGACCGTTTATCCCGGTTGTACGGAAGAAGATTGTGTACCGGTGTTGGAAAAATATTCGGGATTGAAATTTAATGAAGATTTCTTCTGTGGCTATTCTCCCGAGCGCATCAATCCGGGTGATAAGGTGAATACGCTGACAAAGATAAAGAAGATAACATCGGGGTCGACTCCTGAAGTGGCTGATACGGTAGATGCTTTGTATAATTCGATATTGGAAAACGGCACACATCGGGCTCCTAATATGCGTGTTGCCGAAGCCGCAAAGGCTGTAGAAAATGCGCAACGCGATGTAAATATCTCGTTTATGAACGAATTGGCATTGATATGCGATCGTGTGGGTATCGATACCAACGATGTAATAGAAGCCGCAGGCACCAAATGGAACTTTTTGAAATATCGTCCGGGATTGGTAGGCGGTCATTGCATCTCGGTGGATCCCTACTATTTGGCACACAAGGCCAAAGCCTTGGGATATAATCCGGAAGTGATACTATCGGGACGTAGGGTAAACAACAGCATTGCCAAGTTTATTGCCGATAAGACACTGAAACTGATGATTCAGACCGACCAAAAAATTAAAGGTGCGGATGTATTGATGTTGGGTGTAACTTTCAAGGAGAACTGTCCTGACTGTAGGAACACAAAGGTGGTGGATATTGCTACCGAATTAGAAGAGTTCGGTTGCAATGTAGACATATACGACCCTTGGGCATCTCGCGATGTGGTACGCCATGAATATGGCAAAGAACTGATACCGGCTATTGATTCTGCCAAACACTACTCTGCCATTATTGCCTGTGTAAGTCATGATCAGTTCAAGACTTTCGATTTCAAGAAGTATAAGAGTCAGGGAACCGTCATTTTCGATGTGAAAAACTTTGTAGACAGAGCATTGGTGGATGCCCGCTTGTAAATACAGACTGACGGAAAAGACAACGGTTTGGCAAACGGCGTTGAAAACATAGGCAGACAAGATGTGGTGTGGAGTTATGCAGCCACATTCTTTACTATAGGAGCGGGGGTTATTCTACTTCCGTTCATGTTACATAAGATGCCAGCTTCGACTATTGCCGTTTGGAATATATTTCAAACCATCAATATGCTTGTATTGTTGTTGGATTTCGGTTTTCGTCCGTCGTTTGCCCGCAATATCAGTTATATTTTTTCGGGTGTCAAGATGTTGCACAAAGAGGGAGTTGAACATGTGGAGCATTGCGATAAGATAGATTACTCGCTCTTGAAAGGCACGTTAATTGCCATGCGCTCATTTTATCGTCGTATGTCTGTAGTACTCTTACTATTGCTTGCTACTGCCGGAACGGCCTATATGTGGTATATCTTCGGCAAATATGACGGCGACAGAACCGATGCCCTTACTGCTTGGGGACTACTGATAGTCATTAATTGCTATAATCTCTATACGCTCTATTACGACGCTTTGCTCTTAGGCAAGGGGTATGTGAAACGATCGCAACAGATTACCATTATCGGTCAGACACTTTATTTGCTGACAGCCATCGGTTTGATATATGCAGGTTTCGGGTTGACTGCAATTGTGTTAGCACAAACCATATCGGTTGTCATTCGTAGGATTTTGAGCCGCAAAGTATTTTTTACCCCCGCTATAAAGAAGCGTTTGGCAATGTCAAGCAGCAGTTCGGTCTCCACTATATTGCAAGCAATCGTGCCCAATGCCGTAAAGGTAGGGCTGACTTCGTTGGGCGGTTTTTGTGTAAACAAATCGGCATTGTTGATAGGTTCGGCTTGCTTGGACCTTACGTTGATGGCAAGTTTCGGTATCACAATGCAGGTATTGGAGTTGATTGGCAGGTGCGGAACTGTTGTATATCAATCGTACACGCCTAAGTTGGCTCAATACAGAACCGAGCATAATTTGTCGGCACTGAAACGCTTATACGGATATAGTGTATTATCGTTGTTCTTGATTACCATAGCCGGAGGTGTCTGCTTTGTTTTGTTTGGCGATTGGGCATTGCAGTTGATAGGCAGCAGGACTACGTTTTTACCTTTAGGCATGATGTTAACGATGATTCTGATTCATTTCTTGGAGCAGAATCATGCCGTAGCCGCCGGCTTTATCATGGCAGATAATAAGATACCGTTTTTTATACCTTCGCTCTTGTCGGGTGCAGCCACGATAGTGTTGCTGTGTATATCGCTTTGGGGACTGAAATGGGGCGTATGGGGACTTATATTGTCACCGGGTATTGCTCAGTTGGCTTATCAGAATTGGAAATGGCCGATGGTGGTGATAAAGGAATTGAGGAACAAATAATACCTAATGCAAAACAATCAACAGAATACGAATAGAATAGCACGCAATACATTATATTTGTATATGCGTATGATTTTGGTGACGCTTGTCAGTTTGTACACCTCACGTATTGTATTGCAAACGTTGGGAGTGGACGATTTCGGTATTTATAGTGTAGTTGCCAGTATTATTGTATTCTTCTCATTTTTCAATAATGCACTGAAAACCACTACGACACGTTATATCGCTTTTGAATTGGGTACAGGCAATAGAGAACGACTCAAGCAAATATACTCGATGTCGATAAATTGTCATATCATGCTTGCTATTGCAGTTGGTATTATTTTAGAGGTTGTGGGCGTGTGGCTTCTGAATAACAGGTTAAATATCGCTCCCGAGCGATTGTCTGCTGCGAATTGGGTATTTCAATTCTCTTTGCTAACCTTCTGCGTGGGTATTATTCAAATTCCATTTGATTCGTGCATTATTGCCCATGAGAAAATGAACTTCTATGCCTTGATTAGCATAGTAGAGGCAGTAGGCAAATTGGGAGTTGCATATTTGTTGATATTCAGCCATTTTGATAAACTCATTCTGTATGCAGCATTGCTTAGTGTAATTGCCGTTTTGGTGATGTTGTGTTATTGGATATATTGTCGTATTCGGTTATCGGATTGTAGTTATATTCGATTTTGGGACAAGAGTTTAATCTCCGATTTTGCCTCCTACTCCGGTTGGAGTTTGCTGGTAAATACAACGGATGTGGTTGTTATACAAGGCAGAAGCATATTGGTGAATATATTTTTGGGAGTAGTGGCTAATGCGGCTTTGGGTATAGCAGGACAGGTGTACAATGCTTTAGCCATGTTTGCCCGCAATTTTGCATCGGCTTTCAATCCGCAAATATATAAGTCGTACGCTGCAGGAGATAAGTCTTATTTTATGCAGTTAATATTTACGACCTCAAAAATATCCTATTGCCTGTTGTTGCTGCCCCTTATCCCTTTATTATTGAATTTACCTTTTGTATTGGATTTGTGGTTGGGCCGAGGCACTTATCCGCTCATCACGTCCTCTTATATTTGTGCCATGATGCTTTTTGCCATATTGGATGCGGCACAAGCACCTTTGTGGAATGCCATATTTGCAACGGGTGATATAAGGGTTCACCAGATTATGATGGGTATAATCAAGATTAGCGTTCTACCTTTAACATGGTGGTTGCTACGGAATGGAGATAATGGTGTATGGGTACTTTGGGTGTGGGGATTGGGTAACCTGTTGTGTGCTATAGTGCGTACTCTATACGCTCATTGGGCTATCCAACTTGATTTGCGACACTACCTGAAAGATGTAGTAGGCAGAATAAGTATTGTTACCCTCTTAACGCTCCCA
Source organism: Paludibacter sp. (assembly GCA_023666945.1). Lineage (GTDB taxonomy): Bacteria > Bacteroidota > Bacteroidia > Bacteroidales > Paludibacteraceae > Colicola. The sequence goes on along the minus strand of JAMPAY010000020.1, from coordinate 6,231 downwards.
CTGCCCTTAACGATTACCCTATACGTACAATCGGGATGGATGACTTTGTTGCTATCAACCTTGCTCTCGTGCTTGCTATTGGGAATCTTCACGTTTTATATAGGATTAACTGGTGATGAAAGAAAATATATGCAACAGTTAATTACTGCAAAATTGAAACACAAACAAGCATAGCAATATGATGGATGTAGATTTTATAGTACCTTGGGTTGATGGAAGCGATACGGCTTGGCAACGTTCGTTCAACCAATATGCTCCTTTGGATGCGCAAATTACGGATAAGCGTGCCGAACGCTATCGCGATTGGGGGTTGTTGCGTTATTGGTTTAGAGGTGTTGAGTGTTTTGCTCCATGGGTGCGGAAGATACATTTTATTACATGCGGTCAATGTCCCGAATGGCTAAATCTGCAGTCCCCAAAATTACATTGGGTGCAACATTCAGACTATATTCCGGAAAAATATCTGCCTGTATTTAATGTTAATCCCATAGAATTGATGATGCATCGTATTGAGGGATTGAGCGAACACTTTGTCTATTTTAACGATGATTTGTTTTTGTTGCGTCCCATTGCTATTGATCGTTTCTTTCGAAACGGATTGCCTTGCGACACTGCCGTCTGCAATATGCTGACACCATCCGCTCAAGGTGTGATGACGCATATAATGGCGAATAATATGGCTCTCATCAACGAATGTTTTGATAAACATCAAGCAATTCGTCAAAATTGGCGCAAGTGGTTCAATCCGGTTTATGGTATGCAACAATTACGCACCTTGTTGCTTTGGGCATGGCCACATTTTTCCATTATGTATGAACACCATCTGCCCACCGCCTTCCTTAAATCAACTTTCGAAGAAATATGGGCGTTATATGCTCCGCTTTTAGAAGATACATCAATGACACGTTTCCGAGAAATAACCAACTGTTCGCAGTGGCTTATGCGCGATTGGCAATTAGCCAAAGGCACTTTTACGCCTATAAACGTTAGTAAAGACGGTAGTAGCATGATGCTTGGAACAGATGATTTGCAACAGATTGTGAATATTATAACCCGACAACAGAAAAGTATCCTTTGCATTAACGATGGCAGTATAAAAGCAGAACAAGTGCCCCAAATTCAGGAAGCATTAGTTCAGGCGTTTGAAACCATATTACCACACAAATCAAGTTTTGAAATATGATGGTTCATCGCAAATACGGATATATTGCAGTTTCCGTTTTGTTGTTAGCGGTTAGTCTGTTGATTCTACATTTCGAGCCACTCACCGATTGGGGATATTCACTCTTGATGTGTATTAATTTTGTGTGGGTTCTCCTATCTGTGTGGAAAACGGCAGGTTTGTCCCCTTTCTTTTTATTCATGTGTTGCTTTACTTTTTTGTTTATAGGAGGACGATTTTGGGCAGAATTGTTTTTGCCGAACGATTTTGAATTGCGACGAGGTAACTTTTTCGATGAAAGTCATATTTCCGATTCCATATGGATACCGGCGTTGTCGTATATAGTGATTTTTTTGCAGATAGCCACTATTACCTATATTCATATTCGTCATTTTCAATCAGCCAAACCGATGCGTGTATGCAATACAAATCAGCCCAAATACAGTACGGTAAATATAGTTTTATTGCTGATAGGTTGTCTTCTGACTCCGTTGGTATTGCACGATATTATTTCGCAATTGACAATAGCCATCGAAGAGGGTGATTACTTGTCGCTCTATATGGGGCAAACCGAGGATATATCTGCGGGATCAGGCATAATAAGTTCTTTGTTATATGTCTTTTTCGGTATCGCATTTGTATATGGCAATCGCTATGTACGATTATTATTTTTCTGTTTGGTGTTTGTTAAGTCTTTGGCATTTCTCATCATAGGACAACGCAGCAAATTCGGTATGCTCTTGTTGTTCATTTTTTGGTATTATTGCAAAGATAAGAACATAAAACTCAAACATATTGGTGTATTTGCTTTATTTGCTTTATTTATATTGATATGGCTTCCATCATTGTCTATTCGTGCAATCAGCATGGGCGACAACGATTCTCCCTTACATATGTTGTTGCAATTTTTCTATTCGCAAGGCGTATCGCTTACAACCTTTACCTATTCGCTACAAGTAAGCGATTATCCCACTCTTGCCTATTTTGTTACTTTCTTGCCGGGTGTTGCCACTATTGCATCTTTGTTTGCTCCCCTACCGGCTGTAAAAACATCTTTTGCAAATCACTTGGCTTATACTTTAGATGCAACCTTGTTTGAGGAGGGAATGGGGCTCGGTTGGACGGCTGTTTCTGATTTGTATGTGCATGCGGGAAGAATTTCTATCTTGTTTATTCTTCTGACCATTCTATTTGCCTTGTGTTGTGCCAAGATTGAAAACAAAAGCGAGTCTTCCACTTTTGCGAGTACTATTATTTTTGTAGTATTTCTTAACTTTACGTATTTACCACGTTCAGGATTCTACACTATTATACCTCTAATAGTATATACATATATCATCTATATGGGGCTTTTTAGAATCATCAAAATTGATAAACAATTGGTGTGGAAAAACAATATATAGCATCACAGAATAAATATATTTGCTTACTATGACAAGATGTATTATCTTTGCATAAATAATTAAAAGGTGTTATAACACAACAACAATGAGAAATATAGCAATCATATTGGCAGGAGGAAGTGGAACACGTTTAGGCAACGACATACCGAAACAATTCCTCAAAATAGCAGGAAAACAAGTCATAGAACATACTATTGATGTCTTTGAACGTTGTGATGCCATTGATGAGATTTGCATTGTCAGTCGTCCTGATTTTGTGGGAGAAATAGAGACTTTGAAGGTGCGTAACCGCTATCGGAAAGTGCGAAAAATACTCCAAGGAGGCAAAGAACGCTACGAATCCAGCCTTGCTGCTATCAATGCTTATACCGATGATGCCGACAATTTGCTCTTTCATGATGCTGTTCGTCCATTGGTAAACGAACGGATTATCAACGGCTGTATTAATGCGCTTAAACACTATAATGCCGTTGATGTTGCAACACCTACTACCGACACCATCGTTTCCGTTAATCCGAACGATTGTATTGATTTCATTCCGGATCGTCGAAAACTACGCAACGGGCAAACGCCACAATGTTTCAAGCGGGGCACAATTCGACAAGCCTACCAATTAGCACTTGCCGACCCCGATTTTGTTACAACCGACGATTGCGGAACGGTGCGCAAATACATGCCCGAAGAACCTATATTTGTAGTGCGTGGAGAGAATTTTAACATGAAACTCACCTATGTAGAAGATATATTTCTTTTGGATAAACTCTTCCAATTACGCACATTGCAGGGGGTACAAGATGCACTTACCGAAAACACGCTCAATGCGTTGAGAGATAAAGTTATTGTTGTATTTGGTGGTAGTTATGGTATAGGTGGCGAAATCGTACGTTTGGCAGCCGAACAAGGGGCGCATATCCACTCCTTTTCGCGTAGTCAGACCCATACCGATGTAGCCGATGCAGAGAGTGTCCGTACTGCTTTGCAGCGTGTAGCACAAGTAGAGGGACGTATAGACGTAGTAATCAATACTGCAGGTATATTGGTAAAAGATACACTGGTTGATATGGATGAAACGCAGATTCATGCGTCGCTCAATACCAACCTCTTGGGAGTGATAAATGTAGCACGTGAGTCGTTCCGCTATTTGCAGGCCACACAAGGAGCACTGCTTTTCTACACAAGCAGCAGTTACACACGTGGGCGCATGTTGTATAGTCTTTATTCTGCAACCAAGGCTGCCATTGTTAATTTTGTACAAGCCATTGCCGAAGAATGGAGCGACTGTCATATACGAGTAAATTGCATCAATCCGGAGCGCACAAAAACACCTATGCGAGTACAAAACTTCGGCAATGAGCCCGAACACACCTTGCTGCCTGTTGAAGATGTTGCCATTGTATCGTTGAATACCGTATTTTCTTCGGCAACAGGTGAAGTCATTGATGTACGACGCAGACCCTAAAATGATGTGATGCAGGTATTCAAGTAAAAAAACTTTTGGGAGGATTAATACTGTCAGTTTCATTATGAAATCCGATTCTCAACTACTCAACGAATTAGCACATAAAAACCATTTCTTGCGTGAACTGACGCCCGAAGAATCGGCTGCAATGAAACAGGCGTTGGTACGTATGTATACCGACCTCGCTACTTTATGTACTCAGCACAACCTTACGCTTATATTGTCGGGAGGAAGTTGCTTGGGAGCCGTACGTCACCAAGGATTCATTCCTTGGGATGACGACTTGGATGTTATGATGCCGCGTGCCGATTACGAACAACTCATCCTTTTACTTCGCAATGGCGCACTGGCTGATAAATATGAATACAGTACCCCAAATCCCACTACGGAAAGCGCCACAGTATTCCTAAAAATCTATCATAAAAACTCGCTGGATATAGATATATTCTCGCTCAATGCACCGTTCCCGAAAGGGTTATTTATAGATGTATTTGCATTGGATGTAGTGCCGAACAATGCCTTGCTACGAAGTGTGAAAGGATTTGTGGCAAATGCTTTACAATTCTGTTCTATACTTACCTTATATGCTTCTTACCATAATGAGGTTGTACAAGCCTATATGTCTTTAGACAAAGGGCTTTTCCGCCGATATCGTCTTAAGTGTATGTTAGGTCGCATTGTCGGTATAATTCCACGGCGCAAATGGTTGTGGTGGTTTGATAAGTTTGTCAGTGCATCCTCACCTATGCCCACCGATAACAACCGTCAGACCTGCCCCACTCTTTGGGGAATCCCTACGGGGCGCAAATACTATAATGGTGAAATCTTTCCCGCATCGGTCTTCTATCCCACAGTGTCGGCATGTTTCGAGGGAGTTACGGTGCAAATACCCAACGGATACGATGCCTATCTACGCAACCTTTATCACAACTATATGCAGTTGCCACCCGTAGAAAAACGCGAACGCCATTTCATTTGTCGTTTTCAATTACCTCCTGACAATAACTAAGCCGTACTTACAAGACGTTACAATTATTAGTATTTCTATGTTCTTTTTGATACTTTTGCGCTCTATTTTATATCGCAAGTACTTACGATACCATTACGAGATCGTTACGAGACGGTAACGAGACTTCAACGACATCTTGAAATTTTAACATTATGGCAAAACTCACTAAGAGTGTTTTTTCTACGGATACATTCCATAATCCGATTTTTCTTCGTACCTTTGCATTGTCGTACAACGAATAATATAGCACATATAAACAACCAATTACTATTCTGCTCTAATGGTTAATCAAGAAGAACGTTGTTGTGTCATCATGTCAGTTTATAAGAACGACAGATTAGACTATGTAAAACAGTCCGTCAATAGTATACTTAATCAGACATTCACTAATATTGATGTCTTTATTCAATACGATGGATACGTTCCGCTTGATATTGACAATTTTCTCACTCAACTTTCTGATAACAGATTGCATATACAACGTCGGGATGAAAACAAAGGGCTCGCCTATTCACTAAACGAATTACTCCGGTTGGTCATGCCATTGGGCTATGAGTTTATTGCACGTATGGATGCCGATGATGTGGCTGCCAACAACCGATTAGAAAAACAAATACGCTTTTTGCAATCTCACCCCGATATCGATTGTGTGGGTACGTGGGCAATTGAAATTGATGCAGAAGGCAACGAATACTATAAAAAGCAGATGCCTATAAGTCATAACGAGTGTTTGCAGTTATTCCGCAAACGCGATTGCATGATTCATCCCACTGTTATGTTTCGACGCTCCTATATCGAAAAGGCGGGTTTTTATGCGCTTGATACCTATTTCGGAGAAGACACCATGATGTGGGCACAAGGCTTTGCCAACGGATGCCAATTTGCCAATTTACCGGAATACTTGCTGCAATTTCGGTTGGACAACAATTTTTTTCAACGTCGTAGAGGTTGGAAACATGCAAAGTCTATCTTTTTACTGCGGCACAAAGTAAATCGCTTACTGCATTTCGGACTTACAGCCGATATTTGGGCGTTAGCCTATGCTGCCGCAAAAATGCAACCGACCTTCGTTCTTAATTTCCTCTACAAGCACATGAGAAAAGTATAAAAACAACTATATACCAACGATAATAAATTATAATCATTACCTGTTGGTTGAATTAAATTTCTAAATATTTATACATGAAAAAGTTGCACA